>DATHVS010000211.1:0-30355 GCA_035461195.1 Nocardioidaceae bacterium | reverse complement strand
TTCACCAGCCACTCCACGAGGACGCCGGACTCCATGTCGGCGCCCAGGGAGGGCATCGTGAAGTCAGGCATGCTCCCCCACCACCTCCAGGATCGCGGCGACGACGTCGCCGACCTGGGGCAGCGCGGCCTGCTCCAGGTGCTGGGCGTAGGGCATCGGCACCTCGGCGGAGCAGACCCGTTGAACGGGGCTGTCGAGGTCGAAGAAGCACTGCTCGAGGATCCGTGCGTTCACCTCGGCCGAGAGGCTCCCGCTGCGCCATCCCTCGTCGACGACGACCGCGCGGTGCGTGCGGCGAACCGACGAGACGATCGCATCGTCGTCGAGCGGCCTGAGGCTGCGCAGGTCGATGACCTCCGCGTCGATGCCGTCGGCCGAGAGCGACTCGGCGGCCTCCAGGGTCTTGGGCAGCGAGCCGCCGTAGCTGACCAGGGTCAGGTCCTGGCCCTGTCGTCGTACGACGGCCCGCTGGATGTCGACGTGACCGGCGTCCTCGGCCATGGTCCCGCTCATGTTGTAGAGCGAGCCGTGCTCGAAGATCAGCACCGGGTCGGGGTCCTCGAGCGCTGTCCACAGCATCCCGCGGGCGTCCTCGAGGGTCGCCGGCGCCAGCACCTTGATGCCGGGGATGTGCGCGTACAAGCCCTCCAGGCTGTGGGAGTGCTGGGCCGCGAGCTGCCGGCCCGCCCCGGTGGTCATTCGGATCACCAGGGGGACGTTCACCTGTCCGCCGGACATGTGCAGCAAGGTGGCGGCGTTGTTCAGGATCTGGTCCAGCGCGAGCATGCTGAAGTTCACGGTCATGATCTCGACGATGGGACGCATCCCGCCGATCGCGGCGCCGATGCCCGCGCCGACGAACGCCGCCTCCGACAGGGGGGTGTCGCGGACCCGCTCGGGCCCGAACTCCTCGAGCAGGCCCAGGCTGACCGCGAAGCAGCCGCCGTACATGCCGACGTCTTCACCCATGAGGAAGACCCGTTCGTCCTCGCGCAACGCCTCGCGGATCGCCTCGCGCATGGCCTCGCGGTAGGTGGTCTCGATGGTGCCGACCGTCGCCGCGGTCATCGCCGGCCACCTCCCTCCTCGCTGTACACGAACCGGGTCAGGTCCTCGACCGGCTCCTCGGGAGCTGCCTCGGCGGCGGCGACCGCGCGGTCTACCTCGGCGGTGACCTCCAGCCTGATCTGCTCACGGACCGCGTCGGTGAGCTCGCCGTCGGTGGTCATCTGCCGGGCGAGGATCTCGATCGGGTCGCGCTCCTTCCAGCGGGCCACCTCGGCCTTGTCGCGGTAGCGGTCGGGGTCGTACATCGAGTGCGCGCGGAAGCGGTAGGTCTTCAGCTCCAGGAAGACCGGGCCGCCTCCGTTGCGGATGCTCTCGACCGCGCGGCGGGTGGCGTCCTCGACGGCGAGCACGTCCATCCCGTCGACCGCCCAGGAAGTGAGGCCGTAGGACGACGCGCGCAGGGCCAGGTCGGTCTCGGCCTGGGCCCGCCCGATCGCGGTGCCCATGGCGTAGAGGTTGTTCTCGCAGGCGAAGAGAACCGGGAGCCTCCACAGGGCGGCGAGGTTCACGCACTCGTGGAACTCGCCCTCGGCGTACGCCCCGTCACCGAAGATGCAGACGGTGACCGCGTCCCTGCCGCGCATCTTGTCGGCGAGGGCGAGCCCCACGGCGACGGGGAGCCCTCCGGCGACGATCGCGTTGCCGCCGTAGAAGCGACGGCTCGCGTCGAACAGGTGCATCGACCCGCCGCGTCCGCGGCTGCACCCGGTCGCCTTGCCGTACATCTCGGACATCACGCTGTCCATGGGCACGCCCCGTGCGAGCGCGTGCCCGTGCTCCCGGTACGTGGACACCACGGCGTCGGCGCCGGTGAGCGGCTCCATCACGCCGACCGCGGTGGCCTCCTCGCCGATGGCCACGTGCAGGAAGCCGCGGATCTTGCCCGCGCTGTACAGCTCGACGCAGCGCTCCTCGAAGACCCGGATCGCAGTCATGCCGCGCAAGAGCTCCGCCCGGTGCTTCGCGCGCGGGGGAGCTGTCGCCACGGCCGGCCGTCTGCTCATGAGTCACGCTCCAGGGTCGAGAGGTCACCCTCGGGGAGGCCGAGCTCGCGCGCCTTGAGCAGGCGGCGCATCACCTTGCCGCTGCGGGTGTGGGGGAGGTTCTGGTCGAACACGATCTCCCGCGGCGCCACCGACCCGAGACGGCGCCGCCCGAAGGCGATGAGCTCGAAGCGCAGGTCCTCGGTCGGCTCGACGCCGTCGCGCAGGGTCACGAACGCCTTGACCACCTCGCCCGCGACCGGGTCGGGCTTGCCGATCACGCCCGCCTCGGCCACGGTGGCGTGCTCCATGAGGGCGCTCTCGACCTCGAACGGTCCGATGAGGTGGCCGGCGGACTTGATCACGTCGTCGCCGCGGCCGACGAACCAGAAGTAGCCGTCCTCGTCACGGCGGGCGAGGTCTCCGGTGAGGTACCAGCCGCCGACGAAGCAGCGCTCGTAGCGCTCCTGCTCACCGAGGTAGGTGCGGAACATCGACGGCCAGCCGGGCCGCAGGGCCAGCTCCCCGGTGCCGCCGGGGCCGAGCTCGGCCACCTCGTGGTCGTCGACGAGGACACGGCCGTCCTCACCCCGGGCGAGAACCGTCGCCTCGACGCCGGGCAGAGGTTGGCCCATCGAGCCCGGCCGCACGGGCACCTCGGGCCGGTTGCCGATCATGATCGCGCCGGTCTCGGTCTGCCACCAGTTGTCGAGGACCGGACGCTTGAAGGCGTCCTGCGCCCACAGGACGACCTCGGGGTTCAACGGCTCGCCGACACTGCCGATGTGGCGCAGCGTGGACAGGTCGAAGTCCTCCACGAGCTCTGCCCCGGCACGCATCAGCATGCGCATGGCGGTGGGTGCGGTGTACCAGACGGTGACCCTCTGGTCCTGCAGGATGCGGTACCACCGCCGCGCCGCGAACTCCCCGCTGTCGCTGACCACGGTCGCACCGTGGGTGAGCGGCGCGATGATGCCGTACGACGTGCCGGTGACCCAGCCCGGGTCGGCGGTGCACCAGAACACGTCGGAGGACCGCAGGCCCAGGGCGTGGGCGGCGGTGGCATGGTGGGCCACCACGGCCTCGTGCACGTGCAGGGCACCTTTCGGGGTCCCCGTCGTCCCACTGGTGAAGTGGAGGAGGGCCGGCGTCTCTGGGTCGGTGGCGGGGATCTCGTAGGTCCCGCTCGCCCGGTCGAGGAGGTCGGGCAGGGAGAGGGTGCCCTCCCCCTCCTCCGCGGCGGCGTCGACGAGGAGCACGTGCTCGAGTTCGGGCAGCTCGGGGCGCAGGTCGGCGATCCGGCGGCGGTAGAGGTCGGCGGTGGTCACCAGGGCCCGGCCGTGCCCGAGCACCAGCCGCTGCCGGATCGGCTCCGGGCCGAACGCCGTGAACAGCGGGCAGAAGACGGAGGTGTGCTTGAGGGTCCCGAGCGCGGTGACGTAGGTGTGGAGCTCACGTCCGAGGAGCGAGAAGACCGTCTCGCCGCGGCCGACACCGAGCTCGTCGAGCACGTTGGCGAAGGCCGAGGTGAGCCGAGTCAGCTCGGCGTAGGTCACCTCGGTCAGCCCGTCGTCGACACCGATGCACCGAAGCGCGGTGGTGTCCCCGGCACCGTGGAGCACGTGCCGGTCGAGGGCCTCGTGAGCGATGTTCAGGCCGCGGCCGTCGGGCAGCCCGTCGAGGTGTGCCCGTGCATCCGCCCAAGCCCCGGTCGCGGCCTGCGTCCCGGTGCCCATCACCGGCTCCGCCGGCTCCGGTCCTCCTCCTCTGACGCGTCCCTGTCGGCCACCGCAGCCTTGCGTGCGTGCCGAGCCTCGGCGGCGAGGTACTTGGTGAGCCCCTCCCACATGCGGTCGTATGTCGACCGGCTCGTCTGGCCTAGGGTCTCGCGCTTGGCCTCGCGCTGCGCGTCGAATCCTGCCCTCTCGTCCATGACACTCTCCCTGGGTGGTCCGACCCCCTCATCTCACGGTGCCCGAAGGGGGGTTGGGTCCCCAGAGTCCTTGGACCCGAACAGGTGTGACCAGGGCCTCGTGGCCGCGTTCTCCAGACGGAGGTTAGGCTTACCTTAGATCTATGCCTGCCCGAGCCCGGAACTCGTGAGGAGAAACGCCAGCATGCGTCCACGCCCCTTGTTCGCCGTGTCCGGTGCCGTCGCGGTTGCGGCGGCGCTGTCGGGCTGCGGGGTGCTCGGCCTCGGGGACGAGCCCGCCGACGTCCAGGTCTACACCGCACGCCACTACGACCTCGAGGAGGCGTTCGGGAGGTTCACCGAGGAGACCGGCGTCAGCGTCGAGTTCATCACCGGCGACGACTCCGAGCTCCTCGAGCGGCTGAAGGCGGAGGGTGACGGCACCCCCGCCGACATCTTCATGACCGTCGACGCCGGGAACCTGTGGAACGCCGCCCGGCAGGGCGAGCTCGCCGGCCTGGAGTCGTCGACGCTCGAGCAGGCGGTCCCCGAGGACCTCCGCGACCCCCAGGGCAGGTGGTTCGGCCTGGCGATGCGTGCACGGACCATCACCTACAACCCGCAGAACGTCGACCCCTCGGAGTTCGACCCCGAGGACACCTACGCCGGCCTCGCGGACCCGAAGTGGAAGGGGCGGCTGTGCATGCGCGACGCCACGGCGTCCTACACCCAGTCGCTCGTGGCGAGCCTGATCGACCTCCACGGCCGGGACGAGGCCATGGAGATCGTCGAGGGGTGGGTGGCCAACGACGTGTCGGTCATGAGCAACGACATCCTGCTGCTGGAGTCCATCGACGCAGGCGCCTGCGACGTCGGGATCAACAACCACTACTACCTCGCGCGGCTCCTCGCGGAGGATCCCGACCTCGACGTCGACCTGTACTGGGCCAGCCAGGAGGGCGCCGGCACCCACGTGAACATCTCCGGAGCCGGCGTGGTCGAGGGGTCGGACAACCCCGAGCAGGCCCAGCAGCTGCTCGAGTGGCTCGCCACCGAGGGGCAGAACGCCTTCGTCGACGCCAACCACGAGTTCCCGGTCAACCCCGAGGCCGAGCCCGAGCAGCTGATCGCGGAGTTCGGCCCCTTCGAGCGGATGCCCCTGGACGCCGAGGCCTACGGCGACCTCAACGCCGAGGCCATAGACCTGCTCGCCGAGGCCGGCTACGAGTGAGCCTCGCGTGACCGAGCCGGCCGTCCTCGTCGAGACGAGGACACCGAGGTGGAGACCACGTCGAAGCGCCTCCCGAGGTCGCGCGGCGTGGTCGTTCGCCGTTCTGCTCATCGCCGCGCTCGTGGCGACGCCCGTGGTGGCCGTGGTGGTCGACGGTGTCGCCGGACTCGGCGACATCAGCATGCCCCGCGGCCTTGGCGGCATGGTCCTCACGACCCTCGGCCTGATGGTCGGCGTCGGGGTCGGCACGCTCTTCGTGGGCGGCGGCCTCGCCTGGCTGGTCACGGCCTACCGCTTCCCGCTGCGCAACGTGCTCGTCTGGCTGCTCGTGCTCCCTCTGGCGATGCCGGCCTACATCCTCGGCTTCGTCTTCCTCTCGACCTTCGACGTGGCCGGGCCGGTGCAGAGCGGCCTGAGGTCTCTGTTCGGAGCAGGCGTCTGGATGCCCGAGGTGCGCTCCCTCCCGGGTGCGGTGATCGTGATGACGCTGACGCTGTACCCCTACGTCTACCTCCTGGCGCGCAACGCCCTGATCGAGCAGACGCCCGCGACCTATGACGCGGCCCGCACCCTCGGCGCGGGCCGCGGCAAGGCGCTACGCCGGGTGCTGCTGCCGCTGGCCCGGCCCTCCGTCGCCGCGGGTCTTTCGCTGGTGATGATGGAGACCCTCACCGACTTCGCGACCGTTCAGTACTTCAACGTCAAGACGGTGTCGGTCGGCGTCTACCTCGTGTGGAAGGGCACCTTCGACTTCCACTCCGCGACCCAGCTGTCGGTCCTCGTGCTGCTCTTCGCCGTCGCCGTCCTCGCAGGAGAGCGTGCTCTGCGAGGCCGGGCCCGCTTCCACCAGAAGGGCGGCCGTGGCCAGGGGCTCGAGGCGGTCCGTCTGACCGGGTGGAGGGGCTGGGGGGCGACGCTCATCGGCGTCGGCGTCCTTGCGGCAGGCTTCGTGGTCCCGGTGCTGCGGCTGCTCTGGTGGGCCGTCGGCGACCTGCTCGCCGACCCAGCCAGACTGTGGGACTCGCGCTTCGTGGACTACCTCGTCAACAGCACCGTGGTCGCTGCCGTCGTCGCCGTCACGTGCGTGCTCCTCGCGCTCGTCATCGGCCACGCGATGCGGCTCGGCGGCGGGCCGGCGGTCCGGGCGGCCGCGCAGCTGACCACCTTCGGGTACGCCGTCCCGGGGGCCGTCGTGGGCATCGGTGTGCTCATCGCCTTCGCCCTCCTCGACGACCTCGTCAAGGCCATGGGTATCCCCGGTGGGACCGGCCTGCTGGTGACCGGCTCCGTCCTCGGCATCCTCTACGCCTACGTGGTGCGTTTCCTCGCCCCGGCGTACCAGGCCGTCGACGCCAGCTACGCCAAGATCTCCCCGAACATGACGCTGTCGGCGATGAGCCTCGGGGCGAGGCCATGGCGCATCCTGGCCAGGGTCCACCTGCCGATGGTGCGGTCCGGCGCCGCGGTGGCCCTGGTCCTCGTCCTGATCGACGCGATCAAGGAGCTGCCCATCGTGCTGCTGCTGCGTCCCTTCGGGTTCACTACGGTGTCCGTGTGGGTCTACGAGCTCGCCCGGGAGAACTTCTGGGAGAAGGCGGCGCTGCCGGCGCTGGTGATCGTCGCGGTCGCCGTGGTGCCGGTGTTCTTCCTCTTCCGTCAGGTGCGCCTGGTGGACCCGCACAGAAAGGTCGGATGACGTGGGAGCTGGCCTCTTGACCGCCCACCACCTGCCCGTGCACACGGAGGTCACGCCGGCGCTGGTGCTCGAGGGAGTGACCAAGCGCTACGGCTCGACCCTCGCCGCGGACTCGCTGGACCTCAGCGCCGCGCCGGGCGAGCTGATCACGCTGATCGGCCCCTCGGGATGTGGCAAGTCCACGACGCTGCGCCTGGTCGCCGGGCTCGAGCGACCCGACGGGGGCACCATCAAGATCGCGGGCGACGTGGTCGCCGACGGCCGCCGCTTCCAGCAGCCCGAGCACCGCCGGGTCGGCCTGGTCTTCCAGGACCACGCCTTGTTCCCGCACCTGAGCGTCGCCCAGAACGTCGCCTTCGGGCTGAGCGGGGTGCCCCGCACCGAGCGCCGGGCCCGGGTGGGCGAGGTCCTTGATCTGGTCCGGCTCGGCCACCTCGCCGGGCGCTACCCGCACGAGCTGTCGGGTGGCGAGCAGCAGCGGGTCGCCCTCGCCAGGGCCCTCGCGCCCCGTCCGGCCGTCGTCCTGCTCGACGAGCCGTTCTCCAGCCTTGACGAGAGCCTGAGGGCGCAGGTGCGTTCCGACACGGTGGCGGCGCTGAGGGAGACGGGTACGACCGGGATGCTCGTCACCCACGACCAGACCGAGGCACTGTCGGTGGGGGACCGGGTGGTCGTCATGCGGCGTGGCCGTATCGAGCAGGTCGACACGCCCGAGCGCGTCTTCGAGGAGCCCGCCTCCCGCTTCGTCGCCTCGTTCATGGGCGACGCGGATTTCCTCCCCGCGCACGTCCACGACGCGCTCCTCACCTGCGAGATCGGGGTCGTCTCGACGGTCCCGGGGTGGGCCAACTGCGACCTCGACGTCGACGTCGTGCTGCGTCCCCACGAGGTGGCGCTCAGTCTGGACCCGGCCTCGCGGGCGCACGTCGTCGCGGTGGAGTACCACGGCGCGTTCGTGCTGCACACGGTCCGGCTCGCCTCGGGGGCCACGCTGCGCTCGTGGCAGCCGCACGCCGTGCGCCACCCCGTGGGCACCGCGGTCGCGGTCAGCGTCGTGCCCGGCATCACCCCCACGCTGCTCATCGGCGACGAGGCCGTGACCTCACCCCCGGGGTCCTCTCGGGGCGCGTAGTACGTTCTCGAAGGTGACGACGACCCCCACACTCGCCCTCGGCGGCGACCCCGCTCTCGACGAGGCCCGCCGCGTCGGTCTGCGGCGCATGCGCACCGTCGCGATCTCGCTGCTTCTCTTCGCCGCCGCGGTCTACTGGCTGACCATCGAGCAGGACGGCTTCCTCGGCTTCGTCAACGCCGGCGCCGAGGCCTCGATGATCGGCGCCATCGCGGACTGGTTCGCGGTGACCGCGCTGTTCAAGCACCCGCTCGGTATCCCCATCCCGCACACGGCGCTCGTGCCCAGACGCAAGGAGATGCTCGGCCGCAGCCTCCAGGAGTTCGTGGGCGCGAACTTCCTCCAGGAGCAGGTGATCCGCGAACGGCTCGACCACGTCGGGGTCAGCGAGCGGGTGGGGCACTGGCTGGTGGAGCCCGAAAACAGCAGACGAGTCGTGGACGAGGTGGCGACCGTGCTCCACATCGGAGTCTCCAGGGTGCGCGACGCAGACCTCGAGGCTCTCGTGGAGGACGTGCTCCTGCCGCGGTTCAAGGACGAGCCGATCAGTCCGATCGCCGGCAGCCTGCTCCAGGAGATCGTCGGCGACGGCGCTCACCACGGGCTGGTCGACCTCGCGCTCGAGGAGGCGCACCGCTGGCTGGTGACCAACGAGGAGACCTTCGCCGAGGTCGTGGGGGAGCGTGCGCCCTGGTGGTCCCCCCAGGCCGTCAACGAACGGGTCACCCACCGTCTCCACGTCGAGCTCGTCGCCTGGGTCGACGACATCCGGCGCGACCCCTACCACCACGCCCGTACCGCTCTCGACAGCCTCCTCGCCCAGCTCGCGGACGACCTGCTCCACGACGAGGCCACCCAGGAGCGCGCGGAGCGCCTCAAGGAGCGGGTCCTGGACCATCCCCAGGTCCTGGTCACCGCGACCTCGCTGTGGAACGCCTTCCGTACCGCGCTGCTCGGCGCCCTCGCCGACGAGGACGGCGCGCTGCGCCACCGGGGGGTGCTCGAGCTGACCCGGTTCGGCACCCGTCTGGTCACCGAGAAGAAGCTGCGCGACAAGCTCGACTCCCACGTCGCCGACCTGGCCGTCTTCGCGGTCGGACGGTACGGCGACGAGCTCACCGCGGTGATCACCCACACGGTCGACCGATGGGACGGCAAGGAGGCCGCGCGCCGCATCGAGCTGTACGTCGGACGCGACCTCCAGTTCATCCGGATCAACGGCACCATCGTGGGCGGTCTGGTCGGTGTGGTGATCCATGCGATCACACTGTTCGTGACCTGAGGGAGAATGCCCGCGTGAACCCATCCCGTGACGTCGCCATCCGCGACGAGTCGATCCGTCTGGGCCAGTTCCTCAAGCTCGCCGACCTCGTCGACCTCGGCGCCGACGCCAAGCCGCTCCTGATGAAGGGCCTGGTCCTCGTCAACGGCGAGGTGGAGACCCGCCGCGGACGCCGGCTCGCCAAGGGCGATGTCGTGACCCTCGAGGGCGAGTCGGTCCGGGTCGGTTGACCGCTCGGCGCCCTTTGGACCACTGTGGGCCACCACACACAGCTCATCCCCTTTGCACTAGCCTCTGTGGGGAGGGAAAGCAGGTGGTCGCATGCCGCTCGGGCAAGGCATCTCGGAGATGTGGGACGCGGTGAGGGATCGCGTCGAGGTAGCGGGCCACGGCCCGACGTGGGAGGTCACGGCAGGCTCGTTCGAGTCCGCGCTCGCCTACGCCCGTGAGCGTTTCGGCGACCCGGCCGTGCTGGGCCGCTCGGACCGCGACCGGTGGTGGCCGCGGGTCACTCTCACGGTCACGACCGACCCCGCTCTCGCGGCCTCCGCGCCGCCGCTGGAGGACGTGGCGACCCCGCGGATCCCGGCGCAGCCGACCCGCGGCGACGCCGCCGACGCAGGGCCCTCGGCCGGGACGGAGCCGCCGAGCAACGGCACCCTCCCGTCGTCGCTGGAGGCGATCTTCGCCCACCAGGAGGCTCAGCGGCGGGCCCGCGCGAACAACGAGCAGTACTCGTAGGCCAGGTTTGCCCGCCACGTCGAGGTCCCGGCTATCGTGCCCGGGACCCCCAGCTGATCGTGTGCGCCGCCTCGGCGATGCTCTCGGCGAGCTCCTGGTGGCGTTCGCGCACGAGGCCCGCGGTGACGCGGATGTGCCCCGGAAGGCCGGGGAGGACGGCGAACGGCGCCCCGGCGCCGACCCCGATGCCCTGGCTGGCCAGGCGCACGATCGCGGCGGTCTCGTCCTCGACCGGGACCCAGATGTTGATCCCCTCGGTGCCGCCCACGGTGATACCGCGCTCGGCGAGGGCACCGACGAGGAGCTCGCGTCGTCGGGCGTACTCCGCCTTCGCGGTCTCCACCTCGGCGATCGCGGTGGCGTGGGTGAGCAGGCCGACCAGGATCCGTTGCAGCAGGCGGCTGCTCCACCCCTGCCCGAGATGGCGCCGGGAGTCGACGGCGCGCAGCAGGTCCACCGGTCCGCTCATGGCGGCCAGCCGGAGGTCGGGGCCGTGGGACTTGGAGAAGCTGCGGACGTGGACGGTGTGCTCGGGCAGCCACTCACCCAGGCTCAGCGGCGGCGTGGGCGAGATGCCGTGTGCGGAGTCGTCCTCGATCACCAGGGCGCCGGAGGCGCCGAGGTGTGCGGCGAGGTCCTTGGCTCGCTGCCGCGTCATCGTGACGCCGGTGGGGTTGTGGGCCCGCGGCTGGAGCACGACCGCCGAGACCGGGCTGCGCAGCGCCTCCTCGAGGCACTCGGCCGACAGGCCCTCGTCGTCGACCGGCACACCCACGACCTCCACGGCGAGGGTCTCGAGCAGGTCCACGAGCGGGGGGAACGTCGGGTGCTCGACGACCACGCGGTCGCCGGGGCGGAGGGCTGCCCGGGTGACCAGGTCGAGGGCGTCCATGGCACCGTCGACGACCATCAACGTCTGGGGCGGGTAGGGCCAGTCGCGGTGGAGCAGGCCGGCGAGCTCGGGGACCACGGGGTCCTCGAGATAGCTGCTGGGCGTGCCCGCCCGCTCGAGAGTGGCCAGGGCGTCGCCCAGGGTGGGCAGCAGCGCCTCGTCGGGCACTCCGGTCGAGAGGTCCTGGGCGAGCGGGGCCGGACGTTCCAGCGCCCGGCGGTACCTCTCACCGCCGGTGGGGTGGGTGTCGAGGACGGTCGTGCCGCGTCGGCCGTCGGACCGCACGGTCCCGGAGCGGGCGAGCAGTGCCCAGGCTGCGGACACCGTCGTGGGGGACAGGGCGAGCTCGGTGGCCACGGTGCGGATCGGGGGGAGCTTGGTCCCCGATGCCAGGACGCCGTCGGCGAGCGCGCGGCTGACGGCGGCTGCGAGGCCGCGCGCACTGGGGTTCTCGAGCCGCTCCTCGAGATGGGACAGGAGCTCGCGCATGTTTGTGACAGTACATTACAGGCTTTGTGCCAGGACGATGCGAACCTAGCCTGGCCGCATGACCACACGCATCTCGCACTGGATCGACGGACACGAGGTCCCCGGCACGTCCGGGCGCACCTCCCCGGTCTTCAACCCGGCGACGGGGGAGCAGACCGCCGAGGTCGGGCTCGCCGGCGCCGACGACGTCGAGCGTGCCGTGACGAGCGCCAAGGCGGCCGCCCACGAGTGGCGCAGCGCCTCGCTCTCCAAGCGGTCCGGTGTCCTCTTCGCCTTCCGGGAGCTCCTCCACGAGCGGGCCGGTGAGCTCGCCGAGATCGTGACCGCCGAGCACGGCAAGGTCCTCGGCGACGCTGCCGGCGAGATCGCCCGGGGGCTGGAGAACGTCGAGTTCGCCACCGGGGTGCCCCACCTGATGAAGGGCGGCTTCTCCGAGCAGGCCGGCACCGGCGTCGACGTCTACTCGATCCGCCAGCCGCTCGGCGTGGTCGCCGGCATCACGCCTTTCAACTTCCCCGCGATGGTGCCGCTGTGGATGTGCGCCAACGCCATCGCCACCGGCAACGCCTTCGTCCTCAAGCCCAGCGAGAAGGACCCCTCGGCCTCGATGTTCCTCGCCCGGCTCTGGAAGGACGCGGGCCTGCCCGACGGCGTCTTCACCGTCCTGCAGGGCGACAAGGAGGCCGTCGACGGGCTCCTGCACCACCCGGACGTGGCCGCCCTCTCCTTCGTCGGCTCCACCCCGATCGCGCGCTACATCTATGAGACCGGCACCGCCCACGGCAAGCGGGTCCAGGCCCTCGGCGGTGCCAAGAACCACATGGTGGTGCTCCCCGACGCCGACCTCGACCTCGCCGCCGACGCCGCCGTCTCCGCGGCCTACGGGGCCGCCGGCGAACGCTGCATGGCGATATCGGTGACCGTCGCGGTCGGGGACATCGGCGACGCCCTCGTCGACGCGATCGCTGCGAGGCTGCCCAAGCTCAAGGTGGGCGACGGCACCGATCCCGACACCGACATGGGACCCCTCATCACCGCCGAGCACCGGGACCGTGTCGCCGGCTACGTCGCCGCCGGCGCCGAGGCAGGGGCCCGGGTCGTGGTGGACGGTCGGGAGGCCGACGTACCCTCCGAGGGCTTCTTCCTCGGCACCACCCTGCTCGACGACGTGAAGCCGGACATGAGCGTCTACACCGACGAGATCTTCGGGCCGGTGCTGTCGGTGGTGCGCGCAAAGACCTACGACGAGGCGCTGGAGATCATCAACTCCAACCAGTACGCCAACGGCACGGCCATCTTCACCCGCGACGGCGGGGCGGCCCGGCAGTTCCAGTTCGACGTCGAGGTCGGCATGGTCGGCATCAACGTGCCGATCCCCGTGCCCGTGTCCTACTACTCCTTCGGCGGATGGAAGAGCTCGCTCTTCGGTGACCAACACATGTACGGCCCCGAGGGCATCAACTTCTACACGCGCGGCAAGGTGGTCACCTCGCGCTGGCCCGACCCCGCGACCTCGAAGGTCGACCTCGGCTTCCCGAGGACCCGGTGAGCGCGATGCTCCCCACCGGCATCACCGAGGAGCAGGTACGCCGTGACGACCGGGCCCACGTGTTCCACTCGTGGTCGGCCCAGGCGCACATCGACCCGCTGCCGATCGCCGAGGCGAAGGGCTCACACTTCTGGGACCACGCGGGCAAGAAGTACCTCGACTTCTCCTCCGGGCTCGTCAACGTCAACATCGGCTACCAGCACCCCAGGCTGGTCGCCGCGATCCAGGAGTACGCCGGACGCCACTGCACGGTCGCGCCGACGTTCGCCAACGACATGCGCTCGGAGGCGGCGCGCCTGCTCGCCGAGCTCGCGCCGGGGGACCTGAACAAGGTCTTCTTCACCAACGGGGGCGCCGACGCCAACGAGCACGCGATCCGGATGGCGCGCCTCCACACCGGCCGCCACAAGGTGCTCGCCGCCTACCGCAGCTACCACGGCGCGACCGCCGGCGCGATCATGCTCACCGGCGACCCGCGACGCTGGGGATCGGAGCCGGGCATGCCCGGGGTCGTGCACTTCTGGGGTCCCTACCTCTACCGATCGGCCTTCCACGCCCGAACCGAGGAGGAGGAGACCGAGCGCGCCCTGGCCCACCTGCGCGACACGATCATGGTCGAGGGCCCGGGCACGGTCGCCGCCGTCGTGCTCGAGACGGTGGTGGGGACGAACGGGATCCTCGTTCCACCTCCCGGCTACCTCGAGGGGGTCCGGCGGATCTGCGACGAGCACGGCATCCTGCTCATCGCCGACGAGGTGATGGCCGGCTTCGCCCGCTGCGGCGAGTGGTTCGCCGTGGACCACTGGGGCATCACCCCCGACCTCATCACCTTCGCCAAGGGCGTGAACTCAGGCTACGTCCCGCTCGGTGGGGTGCTCATCTCCGACCGGGTGGCCGCGACCTTCGAGGACCGGCCCTACCCGGGTGGTCTGACCTACTCCGGACACGCACTCGCCTGCGCCTCAGCGGTGGCGTCGATCGGCATCATGCGCGAGGAGGGGATCGTCGAGCACGCGCGGCGTCTCGGCGTCGACGTGCTCGGTCCCTCGCTGGCCAAGCTCGCCGAGAACCACCCGAGCGTCGGGGAGGTCCGTGGGCTCGGGGCGTTCTGGGCGCTCGAGCTGGTCCGTGACCGGGAGACCCGTGAGCCGCTCGTGCCCTACAACGCCGCAGGGGCCGACGCCGCGCCCATGGCCGAGCTCACGGCGGAGTGCAAGAAGAGGGGCCTGTGGCCGTTCGTGCACTTCAACCGCACTCACGTCGTACCCCCGTGCACGACGACCGCGGAGGAGGCCAGGGAGGGACTCGAGATCCTCGACGAGGCCCTCGCCGTCGCGGACAGGTACTACACCGGATCCTGACCGGGGCCCACGTCGTCGCCGACACGGAGCCGACCGGCGACCTCGACGTCGGCCCACACGCCGAGCGTCCCGGCGGAAACCTCGGTGATCACGCGGAGGAGGCCAGGGTCGCCGGGCAGGCCGTCCTGGGCGGCGTCGACCATGACGCATCGTGGCATGAGCCCACGGACACGGAGCACGACCTCGGGACCGACGCGCAGCCGCCGACCCACCCAGGCCTGCTCGGGGAAGCCGTGTCCGGTGGTGTCCACCAGCAGGTTCGCCCGGGTGTGACGCCAGTCGACCTGCCCGCCGCGGGCTCGGGCGAGCGTGGCCAGTGAGGTGGTGGTGACCAGGTGGAGCGGGCCCTCGTCGAAGTGGGAGACGTCGTCCTCACGAGCCAGGGACACCGGCCGCCCCACGTGGCGGCTCAGCGCCTCGTCGACTCCGGCCTCGTCCCCGCGGAGGCGTCGGCCGTCGGGGAAGCCGATGACAGGGGTGTCCCCGTCGTAGGTCGCCACGAGCTCGAGCAGGCCGTCCATGCGACGGAACCGCCGATTGGTCTTGCCGCTGCCGAAGCGGCCGTCGGTGTCACGCACGGACCACAGCCGGTCCCCGGCGCAGCCGCGCTGGTCGACGAGGACCTCGGCGAGCTGCTCGCCGGTGGTCGACTTGACCGGGTAGCGCGCCAGCGCCGCGACGCGCCCCTCCGGGTCCGCGGCCATCGTCACCGGGTCAGCGGACGTCGACGAGGTCCACGACGAAGATCAGCGTTTCGCCCGGCTTGATCACGCCGCCGGCGCCGCGGTCGCCGTAGCCGAGGTGGGGCGGGATCACCAGCTTGCGGCGACCGCCGACCTTCATGCCCGTGACGCCCTGGTCCCAGCCCGCGATGACCTGGCCGACGCCGAGGCGGAACGACAGCGGCTCGCCGCGGTTGTAGGAGGCGTCGAACTCCTCGCCGGTGGAGTGGGCGACGCCGACGTAGTGCACGACGACCGTGCTGCCCGACGTCGCCTCGGCGCCGTCACCGAGGCTGAGGTCGGTCACCTCCAGGTCGGTCGGCGGGGGAGAGTCGGGGAAGTCGATCTCGGGCTTCTCGGGCTGGTGCGTGCTCACGAGCAGGTCTCCTCCAGGTCTGGGACGGTGAAGCTGCAGCCTAGAGGACGTCGACCGTGATGCATCGGCTCGTGGTGCTCAGGTCTGCGCGGAGTGGATGTAGCTGTCGAGCTGGTCGCGCTCGAACTCCAGTTCGCTGAGGCGGCTCTTGACCACGTCTCCGATGCTGATGATCCCGACCATCTCGTCGTTCTCCACGACAGGGATGTGGCGGATCCGACGCTCGGTCATGACCTGCATGAGCTCGTTGACGCGGTGGTCCCCGTCGCAGGTGTGCACGTCGGAGGTCATGATCGACGACACCGTGGCGTCGAGAAGACTCTCGTCCTCGCGGAGGCGGCGGACCACGTCACGCTCGGAGACGATGCCCTCGACCTTCTTGCCGTCGCTGCTCACCACGAGCGCACCCACGTTGTGCTCGCCCAGGAGGTTCACCAGGTCCCGCACGGTCGCATCGGGGCTGACGGTGATCACGTCGTGGATCGGCTTGGCAGCGATGACCTGGCTGATTCGCATGGGACCTCCATCGTTCGGCGTCACTCGCACCCGCGAGTGGCCTTGAGTCGACTCGCCCTAGCAGGCTAGTGCCCCGGAGCCTCTGCGCGATAGGTCTGGCGAGGCACGTCCCACGTTCGTCAGTCGGCGTCGGCGCCGGTGTCCTCGTCGCCGGAGGGAGCAGGAGGTCGCCGGCGGGAGCTGAGGTCGTGCACCGACCCCGGGCCGCGTCGGGCGAGGTCGGGATCGTCCTCGTCGTACACCGAGCCGAGAAAGGCCAGCGCCTGCTCGTGGAGGCGGCCGTTCGTGGCCAGGGCGTTCCCCCCGAAGGGGCCCGGCTTGCCGTCGAGGGAGGTGAACCTGCCACCGGCCTCCCGCACGATCACGTCGAGTGCCGCCATGTCGTAAAGCTCGAGCTCGGGCTCCGCGGCGAGGTCGACCGCCCCCTCGGCCACGAGCATGTAGGACCAGAAGTCGCCGTAGGCCCGGGTGCGCCAGCAGCGACGCGACAGCGCCAGGAAGTCGTCGAGCCGGTCCCGGTCCTCCCAGCCGGACAGCGACGAGTAGGACAGCGAGGCGTCGGCGAGGTCGGAGACGTCGGAGACGCGGCACTCGGTCGCCTTGAGCAGCGACCGCCCGGTCCAGGCGCCACCGCCCTTGGACGCCCACCAGCGGCGGTTGAGCTGGGGGGCGGAGACGCAGCCGACCACGACCTCGTCGTCGACCATCAACGCGATGAGCGTCGCCCACACGGGCACACCCCGCACGAAGTTCTTGGTGCCGTCGATGGGGTCGATCACCCAGCGTCGCTGGCTGTGACCGGTGGCCCCCTGCTCCTCGCCGACGACCGCGTCGCGGGACCGGGCGCGGGACAGGGTGCGGCGGATGCCCTCCTCCACCGACTTGTCGGCGTCCGTGACCGGCGTCAGGTCCGGTTTGTTCACCACGTGCAGGTCCATTGCCTTGAAGCGGCTCGTGGTGAGGGAGTCTGCGTCGTCGGCCAGGACGTGCGCCAGGCGAAGGTCGTCGGTGAATTCGGAGGACATGGCCCACAGGCTATGCCCATGCCGCGATCGTGTGGAGGGAGGTAGCCTCCCGACATGGAGATCGCCGGACTCCCGCTGCATCCACTGGTGGTGCACACGACCGTGACCCTGGTTCCGCTGAGCGCCTTGGTCTCCGTGGTGTTCGCGGTCGTGCCGCGCTGGCGATGGCTGCTTCGCTGGCCCGCGGGCGTGCTCGCGGTGCTGGCCGCGGTCGTCGCCTGGGTCAGCCGGCTCAGCGGGAGCGCCCTCCTCGAGGACCGCCCTTTCCTGCTGGACTCACCGCAGCTGCGTGACCAGATCGAGCGGCACCAGCAGCTCGGCGAGCTGCTGTCGCTCGTCTCGCTGCCCTACGCCGCACTCGTGCTGCTCGCGTCGTGGTCCCTCGCCGGAACGACGGCCCTGGCCAGTGGCCGCGGGGCGCGGGAGAGCCGGCTTCCCGCCCTGGAGAAGGTCCTTCTCGTGCTGGTCGTGCTCTTCTCCCTCGGCGTGCTCGTGCTCGTCGTGCTCACCGGCGACTCGGGCGCTCGCGCGGTCTGGGGCTAGACGCCACGACAGCGCGAGCCAGGGTTGTCGCCGGTCTTCGTGCGGGTACGGTGCGAACCCATGGAGTTCACCTTCACCGCCCCGACAGCTGCGCTCGCCCTCGTCGTCGCCGCAGCGAGCATCGGGGTGGCCGGCACGCGTCTCGCGGGGGTCGTGGACTCGCTGGCGGACCGCACGGGGATCGGAGAGGCGATGGCCGGCGCCCTGCTCCTGGGAGGTGCCACCTCGCTCGCCGGCCTCGTCGTCAGCGTGGTGGCCGCCGCAGATGGCAACGCGAGCCTGGCGGTCGGCAACTCGATCGGCGGCATCGCGGTGCAGACCGCGTTCATCGTCGTGGCGGACCTCGCGTATCGACGCGACAACCTCGAGCATGCCGCGGCGTCTCTCGGCAACGTCTTCAACAGCCTGCTGCTGCTGATCCTGCTTGCCGTCGTGGTGCTCGGGTCCGCTGCCCCTGAGGTCACCGTGCTCGGCGTCAGCCCCGTGACGGTCCTGCTGGTCGGTGCCTACCTTTACGGAACCGCCCTCGTCAGGCGAGTCGAACGGGAGCCGATGTGGGAGCCGACGATGACCGCCGAGACGCGGCAGGACACCCCCGATTCCGACTCCGAGGCGGCGAGCCTCAAGAGGCTCTCGGCGCAGTTCGTGGGCTTGGCCCTCGTGGTCGTGGTCGCCGGCTACCTGGTGGCGCGCGCGGGGCTGTCCCTCGTCGCGGAGACCGGGCTGTCGGGGACGGTGGTGGGGACCTTCGCCACCAGTGTCGCGACCTCGCTGCCCGAGCTCGTGACGAGCGTGGCTGCCGTCCGTGCCGGCGCTCTGACGCTGGCGATCGGCGGCATCGTCGGTGGCAACGCCTTCGACCTGCTGTTCATCGCGGCCGCCGACGTCGCCTACCGTCCCGGGTCGATCTACACGGCACTCACCGAGGCCGACGTCTTCGTTCTGGGCTGGGCCATGCTCCTCGTCGGCGTGCTCGGTGCCGGGCTCGTCAGACGGCAGCGGAAGGGGATCGGTTTCGAAGGTGTGAGCGTGCTGCTGGTCTACTTCGGCGGTCTCGCCCTCGTGACCCAGCTGCCGGGGGCCTGACGACGACGAGGCGGGCGTGGCTGCGGGATGGATGCGCTCTACGCCTGGTCGACCGCGCCCTCGCGGCTGGCCAGGAGCCGCCTGAAGGAGTCCACGCGCGCCTGCTCGGTCTCCCCACGCCCGACGGCGTCGTCAAGGGCGCACTCGGGCTCGGACTCCCCGTGCGTGCATCCCCGGGGGCAGTCCCCGGTGAGCTCCTCGAGGTCGGGGAAAGCGCGGATCAGGTGCTGCGGCTCGACGTGGGCGAGCCCGAAGGATCGGATGCCCGGTGTGTCGATGATCCAGCCCGAGTCGTCGGGCAGGCGGAGCATCACCGCCGAGGTCGAGGTGTGCCGGCCCCGGCCGGTCACCACGTTGACGCGCCCGATGGCGCGGTCCGTGCCGGGGACCAGGCCGTTGACGAGGGTGGACTTGCCTACACCGCTGCTGCCGATGAGCACGCTGGTGCGGCCGGCGAGGCGTTCGCGGATGTCCGAGAGCTCACGGCCCTTCTCCGTGACCACGTAGGGAACGCCCAGCGGCCGGTAGATCGACAGCAGCGTCTCCGGGTCGGCGAGGTCGGGCTTGGTCAGGCAGAGCAAGGGCTCGAGTCCGGCGTCGTACGCCGCAACCAGCGCCCGGTCGATCAACCGTGGCTGCGGGTCCGGGTCGGCGAGCGCGGCGACCACCACGAGCTGGTCGGGGTTGGCGACGATGACTCGTTCGACCGGGTCGGTGTCGTCAGCGGTACGCCGGAGGACGGTCCGCCGCTGCTCGACCTCGACGATCCGGGCAAGCGACCCCTCGTCGCCGCTGGTGTCACCGACCACCTTCACGCGGTCCCCGACGACCACGCCCTTGCGCCCGATGGGCCGCGACTTCATCGCAGTGACGGCACGCTGTCCCTCGTCGTCCTCGACGAGGAGGGTGTAGCGGCCGCGGTCGACGGTGACCACCGTGGCGGGCACCGCGTCGTCGTAGCTCGGTCGCTCCTTGGTCCGCGGCCGGGTACGACGGCGAGGTCGCTCGAAGCGCTCGTGGTCGTACTCGTCGTACCTGCGACCGCCCACCTACGCCAACCTCGTCCAGGCCTCGGCGAACCCGGGGAAGGTCTTCGACGTGGTGGCGACGTTCTCGACGAGCACGCCCTCGACGGCGAGGCCGACGATCACGCCGGCGTGCGCCATGCGGTGGTCGGCGTAGGTGTGGAAGACGCCGCCGTGCAAGGACGCCGGCCGGATGCTCAGGCCGTCGTCGGTCTCGGTGACGTCGCCGCCGAGGGCGGTGAACTCGCGCGCCAGCGCGTCGATCCGGTCGGTCTCGTGGCCGCGGATGTGCGCGATCCCCTGAAGGTGCGAGGGGGAGTCGGCGAGCAGGCACAGGGCCGCGACCGCGGGCGTGAGCTCGCCGATGTCGTGGAGGTCGAGGTCGACGCCGTGGATGCTGCCGCTGCCGCGCACGGTCAGTCCCTGGTCGGTCAGCTCGACCTTCCCGCCCATGAGCGTGAGGATCTCCCGGAGCGCGTCACCGGCCTGGGTCGTTCGCCGCGGCCAGTCGCGGACGGTGACCTCACCGCCCGACACCATGGCCGCGGCGAGGAAGGGTGCCGCGTTGGACAGGTCAGGCTCGATGTCGACGTCGACCGCGCGAACCGTGCTCGGCAGGACCCGCCAGTGGTTCGCCGCGGTGTCGTCGACCTCCACGCTGTGCAGCCTCAGCTGGTCCACCGTCATCTCGATGTGGGGAAGCGAGGGGACCGGCTCACCTACGTGGCGTACGTCGACCCCGTGGTCGTAGCGGGCACCTGCCAGGAGGAGCGCGGAGATGAACTGGCTGGAGGCCGAGGCGTCGATCGTGACCGTCCCGCCCGGGACCCGGCCGGACCCGAGAACGGTGAACGGGAGGGAGCCGCGCCCCTCGTCCTCGATGGCAACACCGAGGCTGCGCAGCGCGCCGAGGACCTCGCCCATCGGCCGGGTGCGTGCGTGCGGGTCGCCGTCGAAGAGCACCGATCCCCTTGCAAGAGCAGCCACTGGCGGGACGAACCGCATCACCGTGCCGGCCAGGCCGCAGTCGACCGTCGCGGGGCCGGTGAGCTCCCCCGGTGCAATGCGCCAGTCGTCGCCCGACACGTCGACTGCCGCCCCCAGCGACGTGAGCGCCCGCGCCATGAGCTCGGTGTCGCGCGAGCGGAGCGCCCGTCGTACCACCGAGGGGCCGTCGGACAGGGCCGCGAGGACGAGCGCCCGGCTGGTCAGGGACTTCGAGCCGGGAAGCGAGACCGCCGCGCGCACCGGCCCGAGGGCACGAGGAGCCGGCCAGGGGTCGGGCAGGGCAGCAGAGGCGGTCATCGCACCTGAGAGTATCGGCCGGCCGACCCCGAGACGAGGACAGCCACCAATGTCGTGATCGGGACCGCGGCGATGATCCCGAGGCTGCCGACCAGGCCGCGGGTGACCTCCTGCGCCACGCCGTCGCTGAGCAGCGCGTCGGTGAAGCTCGTCGAGATCAGCATCAAGAAGAGCAGCAGCGGCAGCATCGCGCTCACGTAGGCCAGGACCAGGGTGTTGACCGCCGCTGCCACGTGCTCGCGACCGATCCGCATGGCAGCGGCGAAGACCGACCGCCCGCTGATGTCCGGATCGGCTGCACGCAGCTCCCAGACCGCGGCGGCCTGGGTGACCGTGACGTCGTCGAGCACACCGAGGGAGCCGATGATCAGGGCGGCCAGCACGAGCCCCTCGTAGTTGATCTCGCCCTGGATCGCCGCGAGGTAGCCGGTCGACTCGTCGCTGAAACCGGTGAAGTGGGCGGCGGCGGTGAACGCGGCGCCGAGGACACCGGTGATCACGAGCGCGAGCAGGGTGCCGACCAGAGCGGCCGACGTCATCGCGTTGAAGCCGTGGCCGAGGTACAGCGCGACGATCATGATCGCCGACGCCGCGACGACCGCCACGAGCAGCGGCGAGGTGCCGCCGAGCAGGTTCGGCAGCACGAACCAGATCACGAGTCCGAGGGACAGCGCCAGGCTGGCCAGTGAGGCGAAGCCCTTCCAGCGCGACAGCAGGACCACCGCGAGGGCGAAGACCACGATGAGCGTGTAGATCGCCCGGCTGCGGTCGAAGTCGATGAACTGCCACTGCTGCGACGGCGGGGCGTCCGCGACGTGGAACAGTACGACCCGGTCCCCGACCTCGATGGTGGGCGCGCCGCTGCCGAAGGGCAGCTGTGCCTCCACCGGAGCCTCCTGGGTCTCGATGTCGACGGTTGCGGAGACGCAGTTGTCGGGCACCTGGCCGCCGAAGTCCTGCGCGTACGAGTCCGGGCAGGGGTGGACGTCGGTGACGACGCCCGCGATCCGGTCGACGTCCTGGTAGCCCTCCGCAGTGGGGGTCGGGCCCTGCGGCCACAGCAGGAAGAGGCCGGCGACCGTCCCCAGGGTCAGGGGGACCAGGACGACGGCCAGCCAGGCCCTGGCGGTACGGGAGAGCTCGAGCTCGTCTGCGACCTCGTCGCTCCTACGGTGGCTGTGGGCATGGCCGGGACGGCCGGTGGTGCTCAACTCCGGTGGACGTGAGGGCGGCCGACGTCAGACGCTCTTGCGGGCTAGCTTGGCCTCGCGCTTGGCGGCCTTGCGGACGTGCTTGGCCTCCTTGCGTACGTCGGCAGCGGCCCGCTTCGCCCTCCAGGCCAGACCGGGGCGACCCTCGGTGTCGACCGCAGCGATCATCAGGCCGCCGAGGGCCGAGACGTTCTTGAAGAAGTGGATCCGCTGCTCGGACTTCCTCGCCGGGTCGCTCTCCTCCCAGAACCGGTGTCCCGCGGCCGTGGTCGGGACCAGCGTCGCGGCCAGCGCCAGTGAGGACAGCCGCGGCATGCGACCCGTGGCGAGCGCGAGGCCCGCGGCGATCTGGACGCCGGCGTTGATCCGGACGAGGGTCTTCGGGTCATCGGGGATCGGGGCGTTCGGAGCCACCTTGTGGGCGAGCGGCAGCGCCGCGTCGGTGACCGGCTTGGCCCGTTCGGCCGCCGCGTCGGAGTCCTTGAGGGCATTGATCCCGCCGGCGACGAACATCGAGGCGAGCATGGGGCGGGCGAGCAGTCTCGTGACGGTCATGGTCCATTCATACCCGATGACCGTCCGATCACGCGCCCGCCCCATGCCGCCGCGCACTCGCTCTGCCGTCCGGCCGGTCGAGGCGGTCGCCTGCAACAGTGGGCGGTGGCGGCACGTCCACGGCAGACGAACCTGTCGTCATCGCCCACGTCGGTGGCGAAGTCGAACCCCGTCGGGTCAACCGAGCGGGATCGGCCCCAGCGTGGATCCGTTGAAGGAAGCCTCCAGCGAGATGTCTCGGCCGCTGCCCGGGAGCCACGCGATGATGGAGACGGAGTGAGATGCCGACCCGGGGAGCACCAGGCATGTCGCTTGTCTGCCGTCGGGAGAGATCTCGCACGAGTCTGACGACTCGAAGCTGTCCGCCTTGGCGCCGGACGAGCTGACGAGTGAGAGAGTGATCGAGCCGCCTGCCTCCACGCCGACGAACCTCATGCTGATCTCGTAGCGGTGCTGACCCTGACCGCCCCCGTCGTTGACCGGCTGTGAAACTGGCGCCCCGCCGAACCCGAACTCGACGGGCAGAGGGTCTGGGTTGGAGCCGGGGTCGGTTCCGGAGCCGGGGTCGGTGCCCGGATCGGTCGTCCCGCCATCCGAGCCGCCGTCCCCGCTGCCCGGCTGAGGCTCCTCGGCCGGCGGCTGTTCGGCCGGCGGCTTCTCGGCCGGCGGCTGCTCGCTGGGGCCGTCGGGAGCAGGCGGGGTCGGCTCGTCGACAGGGTCGGGGACCTGCGGCTCCGGCAGCTCGGGCTGTGGCAGCTCGGGCAGCGGTAAGTCCGGGATCACGGGTGGCAGGCCGGGCAGGTCGGGAGGAAACTCGGGAAGGACGTTGCCCGGCGGGTCCACGGGCTCGGGTTCGTTCCCTGGGGCCGTGTCGTTCACCGGGGCGGGGGAGTCCCCGCCCGAGCCGTCGGGGACGGTCCCCTCGAGCGATCTCGCGTCCGGCGTACCTTCGGCCTCGGTGCCGACCCCGGCGGGTCCCTGATCAGTCTGCTCATCCCCCTCATCCGACGCGGCGTCGTCGACGACGGCGGATGTGTCGTCCGGCTCGGCAGTCGGTGGGGTCTGCACGATGCCGACCGGCTGGTCCGCCTCGGTCAGGACCTCCTTGTCGGCCCCTCCGCCGAAGACGAACGCGGCTGCCGTGATGGCGGCGACGCCGGCGGCGATCACACCGCCGGCCGTCACCAGGCCGCCTGTCGTGGCCGCGGAACCTCCCGCGCCGACCGCGCCACCGCCGGAGCTGCCGCCCACCGCGTCACGGACCCGGCCGAAGAGCGCCGAGACCCCGGTGATCCCGGCGGCACCGGAGGAGGCGAGGTAGCCGGCGGCGGCCGCGCCGAGGATCAGCGGGCCGATGATGGCGGCGAGGTTGGAGTTCACCTCGTCGAGCTCGAGGTACATCGCAGTGCACCGGCGGCAACCGCCGAGGTGTTCCTCGACCTTGGTGGTGTCACGGCGGGAGAGCCCCTTGCGGACGTAGGCGCCGAGGTGCTCGTTGACCCAGCGGCACTGCTCGGTGGGGCAGTCGGCGAGGTGCATGGTCAAGAACGCCTGCCGCAGCCCCTCGCGTGCCCGGTAGGCGAGGGCGGAGACGGAGTTGGGGCTCATCCCGAGCAGGGGCGCGATGTCAGCCGGCTTCTGGCCCTCGACCTCGAGGTGCCACAGCACGAGCTGCCACCGCTCCGGGAGGGAGCCGAACGCCCGGGCCGCCGCGCCGTTCTCGAAGCTGGCCACCACGGTGTCCTGGAACGGTGTCCCGTCGTCGTAGACCGTCATGTCGTCGGTCGGCTGCACCTTCTTGGCGGCGCGGATCCGGTCGACGTGCAGACGGCGCAGCGAGGTCAGCAGGTAGGCGCGGAAGGCGACGTCAGGCCCGCCGCCGGCCTGGAGCACCTGGAGGGTCTTCGCGAAGGCCTCGGACACGAGGTCGTCGACGTCGTGTCCCCGCACGAGCTGGCGGCCGAGTCGCCGGGCTGCGTCGACATGACGGGAGAAGAGGTCGCCGTACGCGCTGACGTCGCCACCGCGGACGCGCGAGATCAGCTCGGCGTCGCTGGGCGCCTCGATCCTGCTGAGCAGCTCGGTCATGTCAGGAAGTAACGTCCCGTGCAAGGAATAGTGACGTGAATCAGGGCTCGTCCGATTCACGATAGACCTGATCGGGCCCTCCTGGGGCCTGTGTCCGATATCTCCTGTTTTCGCACCGCAGCCGGACTTCGGAAAAGTTCTCCGGTTCCGCGTCATGACCGCTGCGCAGCCCCGTCTTACCAGTGAACACGCCCGGGAGTGGGTACGGCGCACCAAGGGGAGGCGATCGATGACGATCTTCACGTCCTTCGGTCGCCGCAGGGCCGCGGCCGGTGGCGAGGCGTCAGGGCTGGGTCTGCCCGAGGACGTGCGGCAGGCACTGCCGCCGCGTTTCGAGGCAGTGGGGGAGGCTCTGGCGGCCGCCGCCGACACGCGTCCTGCCTGCGCCGTGGTCGGTCGTGACGTAGCCCGTGACGGTGCCGCCCTGGGTGAGGCACTGAACGGGCTACGCACGACCTTCGACCTCGTCGCGGGGACGGAGCCCGACTTCGCGTCGACCGAGGCCCTGAGCATCGCGTGGAGCGAGGCGACGCTGGAGTTCCTCCACGCCCTCTCGTGCGAGGACCCGCTGACGGGTCTGACCAGCTTCGCCCACCTGCGCACCCGGCTCGAGGAGCTCTACCGCGAGTCCGAGCAGACCGGGCACTCAGTGGCGACGAGCCACGCCCTCGTGGTCCTGGAGATGTCCGCGGTCGACCCGAGGCACCGCGCGGAGCACCAGTTCACCCGGACCCTGCACTTGGTGCAGGTCGCCGAGATGGCGCGGGCAGTCTTTGCCGGCGGTGAGACCATCGCCCGGCTGAGCACCGACCGTGCCGTAGTCGTCGTACGCCGCCTCGCGCACCTCGGCGCCTCCGTCGCGATGCTCCGCGACCTCGTGGGTGCCCTCGATCTCGGCGCGACGGACGTCCGCCTGTGGATCGAGGGCCTGCCCGGGACGTCCGAGTCGGCCCGACGCCTGCTCGACGAGCTCACCCGCTGAGTCCCCGGGGGCCGGCGGAGCAACTAGCCTGACCACCATGTGTGGTCGTTACGCCTCCAGCCGCCGTCCCGAGGACCTCGTCGAGGAGTTCGAGGTCGAGCAGAGCGAGGTGCGCGAGGCCTTGGCGGAGGACTACAACGTCGCCCCCACCAAGGAGGTGTACGCCGTCCTCTCCCGTCCACCGTCGCAGGAGAAGCAGCGCCCCGCCCAGCGACAGCTGCGGGTGCTGACCTGGGGACTGGTTCCGTTCTGGGCCAAGGACCCGGCGATCGGCAACCGTCTGATCAACGCGCGAGTGGAGACCGTCGCGGAGAAGCCGGCCTTCCGGAAGGCGTTCGCGTCCCGCCGTTGTCTCCTGCCGGCCGACGGCTACTACGAGTGGTACTCCCCGGAGCAGCCCGCCGCCGAGGACACCCCGGGAGGCGGGGGGAAGGGGCGGCCGCGCAAGCAGCCGTTCTTCATCCACCACCCCGACGGGTCGGTGCTCGCCATGGCGGGGCTCTACGAGATCTGGCGCGACCCCGCCAAGACCGACGCCGACCCTGACAGGTTCCGGTGGACCTGCACCGTCCTCACGACGAACGCGGAGGACGACCTCGGCCGCATCCACGACCGGATGCCGCTGCTCGTGGAGCACGACAGGTACGCCGCCTGGCTGGACCCGACCGTCTCCGACCCGGAGGTCCTCTCCGGGCTGCTCGTGCCCGCGGTCCCGGGACGGCTGGAGGCCTACCCGGTGTCCACGCGGGTCAACAACGTCAGGAACAACGGCCCCGAGCTGGTCGAGCCTCTCCCGCCCGAAGAGCCGGCCCCGGCATGATCGAGCGATGAGCAAGACGCGGACCATCCCGACCCCGCACGGCGACGCGCGCCTTGAGGTGCACCGGGCGGCCGAACCCATGGCCACCCTGCTGCTCACCCACGGCGCCGGCGGCGGCATCGACGCACCCGACCTCCAGGCCATCGCGGCGGACCTGCCGCGGTTCGGGATCACTGTCGAGCTGCTCGAGATGCCCTGGCGGGTCGCGGGGAAGAAGCTCGCCCCACGCCCGGCGGTCCTCGACGAGTGCCTGATGGCGGTCGCCGGCGCCCTGCGGCCTCGGACCCCCCGGGTCGTGGGCGGCCGGAGCGCCGGCGCCCGAGCGGCAGCGCGGTGCGCCAGGGCCCTGGACGCCGACGGCTGCCTCGCCCTGGCGTTCCCGCTCCATCCTCCCGGCAAGCCGGAGAGGTCCCGGGGCGACGAGCTCGAGGCGGCGGGCGTGGCCACGCTCGTCATCCAGGGCGAGCGGGACCCGTTCGGCCGGCCCGAGGAGTTCCCCACAGACGTCGACCTGACCGTCGTACCCTCCGGCGACCACAGCTTCCGGGTGCCGAAGCGAGGTGAGATCACCCCTGAGGATGCTCTCGGGATCGTCGTCGAGGCGACCCTCGAGTGGGTGGTGCGCGAGGTGATGGGGAATCGAACCGAGGGGTGAGGTGTTCTCCACCTGCTGAGCTCGTGCCGTCTCGACTCGTGAAGGGAGCACCTGTGCTGGCCACGCTTGCCCCTGCCAGGTCTCGTGCCGCGCAGTGGTCTCACCCCCTGCCGGTAGGCTGGGAAACGATGAACGAATCAACCATCCAGCCGGGTCCGGACCAGCCGGAGACCCAGGAGCAGCGCTCGGCGCGCTTCGAGCGCGACGCGATGCCCTACCTCGACCAGCTGTACTCCGCCGCGATGCGCATGACGCGCAACCCGCAGGACGCCGAGGACCTGGTCCAGGAGACGTTCGCCAAGGCCTACGCCGCCTTCCACCAGTACAAGCACGGCACGAACCTCAAGGCCTGGCTCTACCGGATCCTGACGAACACGTTCATCAACTCCTACCGCAAGAAGCAGCGCGAGCCCCAGCAGTCGATGAGCGAGGACATCGAGGACTGGCAGCTCCACCGCGCCGAGTCGCACACCTCGAGCGGTCTGAAGTCAGCGGAGATGGAGGCCCTCGAGCACCTGCCCGACAGCGATGTGAAGGACGCCCTCCAGCAGCTCCCCGAGGACTTCCGGCTCGCGGTCTACCTCGCCGACGTCGAGGGGTTCCCCTACAAGGAGATCGCCGAGATCATGGGCACGCCGATCGGCACCGTGATGTCGCGCCTGCACCGCGGGCGCCGGCAGCTGCGCGAGCTGCTCGAGGACTACGTCCGGGAGCGCGGGCTGCTGCCGGCCGGCCAGGACACCATCGGGGGTGCACCGTGATCCCGTTCGACGAGGCCCACGACGCCCACTGCTCCGAGATCCTGCAGCGGATGTTCTTCTTCATCGACAACGAGCTCGAGCGCGCCGACTGCGACGAGATCCAGCAGCACCTCGACGACTGCCAGCCGTGCCTGGAGAAGTACAACCTCGAGCTCACCGTGAAGAGCCTCGTGCAGCGTTCCTGCACAGAGCACGCGCCGGACACGCTGCGTGAGCGGGTGCTGCTCCGGATCCGCCAGGTGCGGGTCGACATCCACACGGATCCCGCGTAGACGACAAAGACCCCGTGCCGTGCTCGGCCGGGGTCTTTCCCGTGTAGGTGCGCCTCAGGCGCAAGAAACGCCTGACTCAGGCGTTGGGGCGCTTCCCGTGGTTGGCGCCCTTCTTCTTGCGGGCGCGGCGCTTGCGGCCGGTCTTGCCCATGGTGTCCTCCTCAACGCGGGACCCGCGCCGGGTCGGTCGCGGGTCGGCGGCCATTGTCGCAAAAAGCCGAGCCCGGCGGCCAATCGGGGCCGCGTCCCGGGCAGGATGGGGCCATGGAGACCGGACAGTGTGCGACGTTGCAGTTCGAGGTGACCGAGTCCGACACGGCCGCCGCCGTGGGTTCGGGTGACCTGCCGGTGCTGGGCACGCCCCGGCTCCTCGCCTGGTGCGAGGCGGCCACCTGCGCCGCCGTCGCCGACTCCCTCGACGCGTCGTCGAGCAGCGTCGGCACCCGCGTCGCCATCGAGCACCTCGCGGCCAGCCCGGTGGGGGAGCGGGTCGAGGTGACGGCGAGCATCGCGTACGTCGACGGCCGACTCGTGCGCTTCTCCGTGGCCGCGAGCCATGTCGCGGACGGCAAGGTCGTGGGCACCGGCGAGGTGACCCGGGTGGTCGTCGACCGGGACCGTTTCCTGGACCGGGTCAGCGGCCCCCCGGACCGTTGAGGTCGAGCCGGAAGGCGATCAGGTCAACCGTCGGCACCGGCTTCCAGTCGAGCTCGGGCGTGCGCCGGAAGCCCACACGTGCATAGAGTCGGTGCGCCTGCTCCTGCGACGGCATGCTGCTGAGCACCAGCGCGGCGTAGCCGAGCTCGACCGACCGTTCGACGCACATGCGGACCAGCGCCTCAGCGACGCCGCGCCCCCTTGCGCCCGGAGCGACTGCGAGCATACGGAACTCACCCTCGCCGGGTGCCGCGACCTCGCGGTAGGCCGACCCTTCGGGGCAGTAGGTGACCGTCCCGATGAGGGAGCCGTCCTCGCCGACGGCGACGTACAGCTCGGACTCCCGGGCGCGGCCCGTGGCGTCGCGGAGCTGGGTGGCGTAGTCGGACTCCGGCATGACGAAGCCGTCGGCGGCGTAGGCGTCGAAGGTCAACGCCCCCACCGCCGCGAGCTCGTCGTCGTGCGCCGGCCGGATGACCAGCGACATCAGACCCCGAAGGTGTTGCGGGGGTAGGCCGCCTCGACGTCGGTGATCACGTTGACCAGGTAGGGCACGTCCGCGGCGAAGGCGCGGTCGAGGGCCGCCCCGATCTGCCGCGGGTCGGTGACCGTCTCGCCCCCGCCGCCGAGCGCAGTGACCACCTCGTCGTAGCGGGTCCGGGGTGCGAGGTCGGCGACCACGTCGTAGCCGTAGAGCATCTGCATCGGGCCCTTCTCCAGGCCCCACGCCGAGTTGTTGCCGACGACCATCACGACCGGGAGCTTGTGGCGCACGAGCGTGTCGACGTCCATCAGCGACATGCCGGCCGCGCCATCGCCGAGGAGGAGCACGACCTGGGAGGACGGTCGGGCGACCCGAGCCGCGATGGCTGCGCCCAGGCCCGCTCCGAGGCAGCCGTAGGGACCCGGGTCGAGCCACCCGCCGGGCTGCTTGGGCTCGACGTACTTGCCTGCGAAGGAGACGAAGTCGCCTCCGTCGCCGATCACAACTGCGTCCTCGGCGAGCCGGGGGAGCAGCTCGCCGTAGATCCGGGCGGGGTGGATCGGGTCGGCCTCCGCCCGCAGAAGGGCGGCGTCGCGCTCGACCGCCGCGGTGACGGTGCCCTGGAGCTCCTCGACCCACGACGACCAGTCGGGCCTGCGCAGCTGCTGCTCGAGCGCGCCTTGGATGCCCTCGAGGGCGAGCGAGAGGTCGCCGGAGACCGAGGTCACGAGGTCGGCGTGCTGGGAGACCTGGCCCTCGGAGTCGGCGACGTGGACGACCTTCGCCTGCGGTGCTCCGTCCTTGCCGCCGAAGACGCCGTAGGCCAGGCGGAAGTCGAGGGGGGTCCCGACCACGATCGCGAGGTCGCAGGTGCCCAGCGCCGGGCCGCGTGCCTTGGTCATCAGCAGCGGGTGTCCACCCGGCACCACGCCGCGG
>DATHVS010000210.1:0-22458 GCA_035461195.1 Nocardioidaceae bacterium | reverse complement strand
AGCCCCCGGTCTGCGCCCGGTGGGCAAGATCTCCGACCTCGGCCATCGACAGGTCGCGAGCCCGTACCACGCCAAGCTCTTCGGACCGCGCGACCCCACCGGCAGCCTCGACGACCTCGGTCAGCGCTGCTGGGGAAGGCGTACGCACCAGCGTGCCTGTCTGCTGCAGTTCGGCCAGTCTGCCGAACCTCACCAGCCGGCCTTGTGCAGGACAACGACCTCGTCGGCGAGGTGCTCCATCTCGGAGAGCAGGTGGCTGGAGACCAGAACGGTTCCACCCTCGGCTGCGCGAGCTTGGAGCAGGTCCCTGAGCTCGCGGATCCCCTGCGGGTCGAGCCCGTTGCCCGGCTCGTCGAGCACCAATACCGGAGGATCGCCCAGCAGGGCACCGGCCAGTCCGAGTCGTTTGCGCATGCCCAGGGAGTAAGTGCCCGCGGCGCGATCGGCTGCTCGCGACAAGCCGACCAACTCCAGTCTGTCGTCGACACGGGACCTGGAGATTCCCGCGTAGTCGGCGAGGATCCGGAGGTGGTCTCGCCCGGACCGACCCGGGTGGTACGCGCGCTCGAGGAGGACCCCTATCGTCCTTGCAGGTTGGCGGAGGTCGCGATAGCTGAGAGCGCGACCCTCGTCGGGCTCAGCCAAGCCCAGGAGGAACTTCAGCGTCGTGGATTTGCCCGCGCCGTTCTGGCCGAGGAAGCCGGTGACTCGACCAGGCTCGACGACGAATGACAGGTCCTTGACCGCTGATTCGCGGCCGTAGTGCTTCGAGAGGTGCTCGATCTTCAACGGATACATGAAGGCTCCTGACCTGATTCGGGATCTGGGACTGCCCGTCTGAAGCTGGCGGTCACAGGACGTGCCGGTGGAGGGGGAAGTCCCCACACGCCTGCGCCGGCTTCTCGGGCTGGGCGATCACCCGGGTGACGATGAAGTCGCGAACGTGTCGGCTGTAGGTGACCGGGTGGGTGAACCGGAACATGTGGCCGGTGCGCGGCAGGACGTGCTCGACTACGTCGGGGATGCCGCGGCGCAGGATCGCGGCGGCGTCCTGACCGATCAGCGTGTCGTGTTCGGGGGTGAGGATGAGAGTCGGCACGGTGATGTCTGCAAGCCGTTGGCGGTAGTCGGCGGAGAACGCGGCCTTCGCGCGGGCGGTGTAGGAACGCCATGGGGTGTGGTGACGGAACAGCTCAGCGGTGTCCCGTTGTGTCAATGGCCGGTCGCCTTCGCTGTCGTGGGGACTGGCCAGCGCGGCCGCGTGCAACCGAAGCGTCAGCTGCCGGTACAGCGGACCGGGAAGGAACCGGGCAGCGTCGATCTTCATCCGGCCGATCCGGCTGGTGACGGGGTTGGCTGCGAACCCGCCAGAAAGCACCAGGGCCCGCAGCCCCGAGGGCTGTCGAGCCGCGACCGCGAGACCCACCACCGCACCGAAGCTGTCGCCCACGAGGACGTAGTCGTCGAGGTCGGCGGTCTGCTGGGTGACGTAGTCGGCATAGGCCTCGATGTCGTCGATACCGTCAGGCAGTGCCATGGTGCGCAGCGGCCAGCCGGCGAGCTCGGTCAGCTGCTCGAGGTTCCACGGTGCTCCGGAGAAGCACGGGATGGTGACCACGGTCGTCTGGGCATGCTTGAGGTGGTCGGTGACGGTGCTGTTCTGGCGTGTCATCGTCTGGCTCCTGTCGTTGTCGCCGCCCCGGTGGCGGCTGGTGTCTCCACGCTCGCCCTCGACCGGTGGTCGACGCTGTGACCTCGGTCCGCGCTGTTGTGACTTCCGTCCGCACGGCCGGTCCTGCGATGCTGCGGGGGTGCAGGTCGATGCGCGGGCCGCCGCCGCGGCCGGGCCGCTGGCCCGTCTGCCCGCGGAGGCGCTCACCAGACTGTTGGACGGGCTCACCGTGGTGCGCGTCGCTGCCGGCGGCGTGTTCTACCGGCCGGGTGAGCGGGTCGGGCTGCACCTGGTGGCCGACGGGCTGGTCCGGGTCTCCCTGGCCTCGGAGGAGGGCCGTCAGGTCACCGTCCGCTACGCACGTACAGGAGACGTCCTCGGCGTCCCAGTGACCGTCGCCGGCTCCGCGCCGGTCTCCGCGCAAGCCGTCACCGATGCGACGGTGGTCGCTACCCGGCCGGGCGTACTGCCGCAGCTGGGGCGACGGGACCCACGGGTCGCGATGTGGATGGCCGAAGAGCTCGCCGTGCGGGTCGACGGGCTCCTCCATGAGCTAGCCATGAACACCTTCTGGCCGGTGCGTCGTCGGCTCGCCCGGCACCTGCTGGATCTCGCGGTCGACGCCCAGGTCAGCGAGGACCTCTTGGTGCGGGCGAGCCACCAGGAGTTGGCGGACCACACCGGCACCGTCCGGGAGGTAGTCGCACGGACGCTGGCGAGCCTTCGCGCCGACGGAGTCATCGCCACCGACGCCCAAGGCATCCACCTCCTGGACCCACACGCACTGGCTGAGTCGTAACTCCAACGCTCAGTCGCCGCTCCGGCCTGGCCGGTGCACGAGCGACGGGCAGGTGTCGAGGTGGTGCCCCGCCTCCACGAGCTCACCGGCGGCGAGCCTGAGGCCGGAGGGCGCCGGTCGCGGCGGCTTCCTCGACCGCGTTCACGGCCGCCACATCGTCGCATCCGCCAGTCCGTACGCCGCGAGTACAACTCGTGGGTGGGTCCCCGGATCCCCGACACCGACCTGTGCGCGGGCAAGGTCACCTGCCACGTCGACGTCGACGCACCCCCGAGAAGGCCGACCCACCACCCGCGTGGACTGGCTGCTGCGCCAGCCCGAGAACGCCCCGGACACCGTCGGGTCGAGACGTTCAACTCGACATCCGCGACGATGGACGGTCCTGGCGGTGACGTCGCTCGCGCTGCTGGCGGTGTCCCTGGACAACACCATCCTCAACCTGCCCTCGGTCGGCAGGGAACTGCCGGCCACGTCGGGCCAGTCGGTGTCAGCGCGCCGCGGCGCGAGCCGACCAGGTGGCCTCGTACGGCGGCAGGGGTCGGCCCATCCGGCGCCGCAGCTGCGCCGCCTCGTCGTCCAGCTCCCGGGCTTGGTCGGGCGCGGACTCGGTGCGCATGCGGGCCATCCCTTCCAGAGCCGACGCGGTGAGCCCGGGCTCGCCGGCGGTGACGCCAAGCTGCCTCGCTTGGGCGTACACGTCCTCAGCGGTGCCCCGGTCACCGCGCAATTGAGCGCACCGGCCCAGCCCCACCAGGGCCCAGCCCTGCCACACCGGTGTCCGCACCGCGGTGAAGCCCTCGACCGCGAGGCGGAACCTGCGCGCGGCGGCGTCCAGGTCGCCGACCTCCAGCGCCAGAAGGCCATGGCCGTAGTCGGCGAGCACGACCCCGGCACCGTCTCCGACGTGTTCGGCGGCGGCGCTGGCCCGATCGAACAGCTCACGGGCCGCATCGGGGCGTCCCAGGTTCAGCTCGGCGAGCGCGAGGTCGGCCAACGCCCACTGCAGGGTGTTGTACAGGCCGGCGGACGCGGCGACGTCGATCGCCTCCTCCAGCGTCCGGGCGCCTTCGTCGTAGCGGCCGAACTGCCGCAGCCCCCAACCGAGGTGGTACAGCACCGCTGAGAGCCCCCAGGGGTCATCCAGCTGCCGGAACTGTGCCGCCGCGGCCTGCCCGGCCCGCGTGGCGACCTCGAAGTCTCCGGTCTTCAGAGCGGTCTCCATCCGGACGAACCCGATCACGGCCAACGCCCACTTGTCGCCGTCGCGCGCGAACGCGTGCTCGGCGTCGTGGAGCAGCTGTTCAGATCTGGGCCGCTCGGCGCCGGTGACGCCCTCGACGGCCAACAGGACCTGGGAGAGGGCTGCTCGGGGATGGTCGCCGAGCCGGGTGAAGATCTCCAGGCTTTCCGCGGCGGTCTGTGCGCACAGCGGGCTGGGGTGCACCAGGCACGCGCGGGGCCGTTCGACCAGGGAGACCGCCTGCAGGGCGTGCGCGCGGGCCCGTTCGCTGCCACCCAGTTGCAGCAGCGTCGAGAGCACCTGGCGCCCTTCGAGGTGACGCCCCAGGTGCCAGAACAGCCCCAGCGCGCCCGCCATTTCCAAGGCGCTGTCGACGTCGCCGCCTGGGCCGCGGAGGAAGGACAGCGCCGCGCGGATGTTGGGTTGCTCTTGCCGCAGCCCGGTGAGCGCCTGGCGCTGCCCGTGACCGCGCAGCGACGGTTCGCAGCTGAGCACCAGGTCGTGGAAGTAGCCGGCGTGCCGGGCCGCGACCTGGTGGGCCTCGCCGGCGTCGTCGAGCCGCTCCGCGGCGTACTGCCGCAGGGTCTCCAGCATCCGGTAGCGGCTGGGTGTGCCCGGTTCCATCACGACCAGCGACCGCTCGACGAGACGAGCAACCGCGTCCAGCACGGTACCGATCGGCATCGTCTCGTCCCCAATGACCGCCTCGGCGGCATGCAGCGTCCATCCGCCCTGGAACACCGAAAGCCGGTTGAACACCGGCCGCTCCGCGGCGGTGAGCAGCGCATAGCTCCAGTCGACGGTCGCGCGCAGCGTCCGCTGGCGCGCCTCCGCGGTCCGCGACCCGGAGGTCAGCAGCGAGAACCGGTGCGGCAGCCGGTCGGCGAGCTCGGCCGGTGCCATCGACCCGGCCCGCGCCGCCGCAAGCTCCACGGCCAGCGGGATGCCGTCGAGTGCTCGGGTGATCTCGGCGACGGCGAGCAGCGCGGGGGCGTCGTACAGCTTGCCTGGACGGACTGCGCGGGCCCCGCCACCTCGACCTGGTCCTTCACCACCCGATAGCAGGCCTGGCGGTTGTGGCCCCAGCGCTCGCCGGGGCCACGGCGGCCAGGTGCGAGCAGTAGCGGGGATTGGAAGAATCTCGGGATTGCCCGACCGGCATTCGCCCCGTGAGAGTTCGTCACCTGCTGTTGGCGGCCCTGGTCAGCGCCTGCGGCCCGTCCGGGACGTCCGAGGACTCGCAGAGACTGGCGAGCCCCTGTCGCTGGGCGACAGCGCGTCGCGGTTGTATGTCCCGTCGACAGCAGCACCGCGACCGTCGGGCACCGGCGGCTGGTCCACGACGGGTCACCACCGGTCGTCATCACCCACGTGTGCTGAAGTCTTCACAGAACCTCGAACTGGTGGAGACGGTGCTGGTCCCACTGGATGAGGGTGTCGAAGCGGTCGGATCCACAGCCAGCCCGGGTGACGAATGGACCACCGTCCCGCCCCGGGTCGTGCGCCCTATTCACTGATCCGTGCCCGGTCGTCGACCCAGGACAGCGTGCGTGGGGCCCCGGCGTACTCACCGGGGCCCCTGCTTGGTGCTGGTGCTATCGAGTCAGCCGCTGGCTGACCATCGCCGGCTTGGAGACGTTGCCGACCCGGTCGGTCGCCGTAGCCTTCACCACGATCGTGCCCTTGCGCAGGCGGGCTACCGACATCGACCAGCGGCCGGACTTCAAGGTGCCCACTCCGGGACGCGTCTTCTTCATCGCCGCGGCCTTCGTGGAGCCGGCCTTGACCCACCGCTTGCCGGGTGCCTGGTAGGCGTACCAGGTCGCACCGCGCTTCTCGACCACCCGCACCTGGACCTGGCGGACGCCGGTGCCGAGCGGGTCCCGAGCGGTTCCGCGAAGGGTCCGCCAAGAGTCGACGAAGGCGGCCTTGCGCTTCGGCACGGTGATGCGGACGGTGGGCGCAGCCGCGTCGACCGCGACGGTCACCGTCGGCGCGTCGACCGTCACCGCGTTGCCCGCCTCGTCGACGAGACGCACCGACGGGGAGAAGGTGCCGCCCGCCTGGTAGACGTGCGTCAGGGTCGTGCCGCGGGTCCACTGCGTCGGCGTGGTCCCGTCCCGCCAGTCCACCCAGCGGACGATGTCCTCGCGAGCGCTCAGGTTGTCCGAGAGCGCAGTCTCCGTGAGGACCACACGGGTCAGTTGGGCCCAGGCCCGCTGTGGAGTGGTGGTGTAGGTGCCGGAGGGTGCTGAGTAGTCACCGGTGACGACGGTCTGCAAGGTGACCACACGCTCGTTCCCGGCGTTGTCTAGCAGGCGCACGCGCGGCTTCCACAGCCCCAGTTCCGGGTAGTCGTGCGAGATGGACACGCCGGTCGTCCAGGCCTCCCAGCCGTTGCCCATGCCCCAGTCGATCCAGCGCTGGATCTTCTCGACCGGAGTCACGTCGTCGCTCAGCGACTCCTGGTGGAAGGTCGCCCTTCCGGTCTCGTCCAGGGACAGTGTGTAGCTGCCGACGGGCGCAGTCAGGTCCGGGAGCGTGGTCTGCGTGGTAGCGGCCCTTCCGGGCCGCTTGCCTGCCAGGGGCACAACCTTGACCGTCAGCCTTGTCAGCGCGGGCAGCGACGTCTGCCAGCTCCAGGCAACCTTGGTCTCCGTGGCGGACGGCTGGCTGACCTTGCCCTGCGCAACCGCCATTCCCGCGCTGTCGGTGACGGTCACGTTGTACGACGTCGCTCCGGTCAGCACGTTCCATACGGCGCTGAGACGGTAGTTCTCGGTCGGCTTGGTAGCGGTCGCGGTCAGGCCCGTGACGGGACCGACCTTCGTAGGCCTGGCAAGCTGTGCCATCAGCGTCGTGGGCTGCGACGGAGCCGCCTGCGCTGGCAGTGCGGCCATGGTCAAGGCCGTCGAAGTGGCTGCGGCGACAGCCACAGCGGCAAGTTTCTTCGTGATAGACGTGTGAGTGTTCACGCCGTCTCTCCCCTCCCTTGGAGACCAGGGAAGGCAAGCACCAGTGGTCACATGGACCTGCGGCGGAGAAAGCAGAAAGTCTGGATCCCCCGCTCGAACCCCCCGGTTCGTGCCCCCCATGCGCCGAAATGGCGCAATACGACCAGGGTTGCACGTTCCCTGCGAAAAGGGACGCTGCACCGTTTCTTGCTCGTCGTGTCAGTCCGAAGGGACAGCCCGATCCATGCAGGAGGGCCATCGAGCATGGCCCGATGGGGCTACCAGAACCGCTGCGCGGGCCGCCGGGCCGGATCGACAACCTGTGGGGAGTCTCGCGCGGGCGACGTCCACGCACGAAGGCCCGGGCCATGGCGGCCCGGGCCTTCGACCAGGTGCTGAGACCGGAGGGTCAGCCCTTGAGCCCCTCGACGAAGTCAGGGTTCTGCTCGAGCCACGCCTCGATGGCCTGCGGCTCCTGGCCCTCGCCGTACTCATTGACCACGAGGTCCTCGAGCGAGCCGTACTCGTCGTCGTCGAGCTTGAAGTTGCCGAACATCTCGGCGACGTCCGGGAACTCGTCGGAGAAGCCGGCCGTCGCGATCGCGTTCAGGGTCTCCGGCTCACCGAGTGCACCCTCGGGGTCCTCGAGGTCCTTCACCGGGAACTCCGAGTTCGCCCAGAACGGCCGCCAGAGCGTGACGACGATGTCCTCCTCGTTGTCGACCGCGTTCTGCAGCTCGGCGAGCATCGCGGTGGTGGAGGACTCGACGAGCTGGTACTCGCCGTCGAGCTCGTAGGTGGGCATCACCTGCTCCTTGGTGACCTGCGTGAGCCCCGCGCCGGGCTCGATGCCGGTGATCCTGCCGCCGAACATGTCGGCGTTGCCCTTGAGGTCCTCGATCGAGTCGATGTCGGTGTACTCCGGCACGGCGAAGGTCAGCTTCGCCCCCTCGTAGTACGCCCCGAGGTCCTCGAGGTCGTCGCCGTACTCCTCCATGTAGGAGGCGTGGGTGACCTCGGGCCAGGCCGAGGGGTAGACGTCGATGTCGCCGTTCGCAACGCCTGTGTAGAGCGGCGCGGCCTCGGAGATCTCCTGGATCTCGACGGTGTACCCCTCCTGCTCCAGCACGTTCTGCCAGAGGTACGCCGTGCTCAGCCCGTCGGTCCACGAGGGGATGATGCCGAGGGTGATGGTGCCGCCACCCCCGCCGCCGTCACCGTCGCCGCCGGCGCCGTTGTCACCTCCGTCGTCCGAGCCGCAGGCAGCGGTGACGAGGCCGAGTGCCATCAGGCCGGCGGCCAGAGTTGTACGTCGTAGCGTTCCGTTGCGCTTCACGTGCGCTCCTTCCGTTCCATGTGTCACCCCGGTCAACGACCAGGGACATCAGGCGTTGTTCCGCTGTCGTGCTCAGGCCACCCCCGCGGGCTGGTCGTCGGCCGCCTCGCCGGGCCCGGCGTTCCTGGGCGAGCGGCGCCGCAAGCGGCTGCCCAGCCCCCGGCGTCCGGTCAGGCTGCCACCTCCCACTGCGGCGGTGATCCGGTCGAGGTAGATCGCGAGAACGACCACCGACAGGCCCGCCTCGAAGCCGAGACCGACGTCGAGCCGGGAGATCGATGTGACGACCGCGCTGCCGAGGCCGCCGCCGCCGACGAGGCCGGCGATCACCGCCATGGAGAGGGCGAGCATGATCACCTGGTTGACCCCGGCCATCACGGTCGGTGTCGCGAGCGGCAGCTGGATGCCGCGCAGGATCTGTCGGGGCGTGCCGCCGAAGGCGTGCCCGGCCTCGACCACCTCCTTGTCGACCTGCCGGATGCCGAGCTCGGTGAGCCGCACGCCGGGCGGCAGTGCGAAGATCACCGTTGCGACCAGGCCGGCCGGGACGCCGATGCTGAAGAGCGTCACCACCGGGACCAGCCAGACGAAGGCCGGCATGGTCTGCATCAGGTCCATGACCGGCCGCACCGCCTGGCTGACCCGGTCCCATCGGGCGGCTGCGATGCCGAGCGGGATGCCCAGCGCGAGGGCGACGAGCGTGGCGACGAGCACCATGGACAGGGTCTGCATGGCGTTGTTCCACTGGTCCATGCTCACGACGAAGAGCAGGCCGAGCGCAGACCCGAGGGCGAGCTTCCAGTCGCGGGCCAGCCAGGCCAAGGCGGCGAGCACGGCGACGGTGACGAGTGCGGGAGGCGACTGCAGCAGGTCGGTCAGGCCGTTGACCGAGGTGGAGATGGCGTCGGCGAGGACTCGGAAGAAGTCGCCCAGGGTGCCCTTGACCCAGTCGAAGCCGCTGTCGATCCACTCGCCGACGGGGAGCCTCGGGACACCTGACTCCACGGTTTCGATCGAGCTCACTGGTGCACCTCCTCACGTGCTGTGCCGGCCAGATCGTCGGGGTGGGGCGCGCGAGCGCCGCCGACGGCGCCCAGTGCGCTGAGCAGCGTCACCCGCGCGATCACCCCGACGAGGCGGCCGCCGTCGACGACCGCGAGGTCGCTGGGGCTGTCGGCCGAGGCGGCGAACAGGTCGGCCACCGCGGTGTCGGGGGTCACGGTGACGGCGGGCCCGAGCAGCCCGGCGAGATCCTGCTGCCCTCGCTCCACCGCCTGTGCTACGTCGTGGTCCATCACGACGCCGCGGAGGTTGCGCTCGCGGTCGACGACCATGAGCGAGTCGAGCTGGTGCTCGCGCATCAGCTTGTGCGCGACGCGCGGCCCCAGCTCGCCGCCGAGCACCGCGACGGGCTTCTCCATCACCGACGAGGCGGTGAGCACCCGGGTCCGGTCGACGTCCTGGACGAACTGGGCGACGTAGTCGTTCGCAGGGTCGTTCAGGATCTCCTCGGCGGTCCCGACCTGGACGATCCGCCCGTCGCGCATCATCGCCACGCGGTCCCCGAGTCGCATCGCCTCGTTGAGGTCGTGGGTGATGAACAGGACGGTCTTGTCCAGCTTGTGCTGCAGCTCGATGAGCTGGTCCTGCATCTCCCTGCGGATCAACGGGTCGAGCGCGCTGAACGCCTCGTCCATGAGCATCACGTCGGTGCCGGCAGCCAGGGCCCGCGCAAGTCCGACGCGCTGACGCATGCCGCCGGACAGCTCGTCGGGCAGTGAGCCTCCCCAGCCGTCGAGACCCACCATGCTGAGGGCCTCCTCGGCACGGCGCTCCCGCTCGGCGCGGTTGAGGCCTCGCAGCTTGAGGCCGTAGGCCGCGTTCTCGCCGACGGTGCGGTGGGGGAGGAGCGCGAAGTGCTGGAAGACCATGCTGACCTTGTCGCGACGCAGCTCGCGCAGTCCGCGGGCGTCGAGACTGTGCACGTCCGTGCCGGCGACCCGGATCGTGCCGGCGGTCGGTGTGAGCAGCCCGTTGACCATCCGGATCAGCGTCGACTTGCCGGATCCCGACAAGCCCATGACCACGAAGATCTCGCCGTGCTCGACATCGAACGTCGCGTCGATGACGGCGGGTGTCAGTCCCTGCGACCGGAGCTCCTCCCGGTCGGACCCCGCCCGCAGACGCTCGACGGCGCGCTCCGGACGGCGTCCGAACACCTTGTAGACGTTGTGGGCTTCGATCACGGACAAGGGCAGCCTCCGAATCGGCTCGGATGTCGACCTCTCGGCGACGTCTTCGAGGCGACGGTGGACCCCTGCCCCCGAGCAACCCTGCCCACGGCATGGTCGTCGGGATCCGCTACGTGGAGGATCATCACGTACGCGTCGCGCTTCGTCACGGTAACAGCGAACTACGCCGTGAACGCCCTTGACCAGCGGTATCAGTCAAGTCGTTGCCGGATGGTGATCCTCGCGCAGAGTGGCGTGATGCCCGATTCGCACCGAGATGCGACGGCCTACTCGCAGGCGATGCCGTCCTTGTCGCTGTCGAGACCCAGGCTGTAGCCGAGGTCCCCGCGACGTAACGGCGCCGCCCCCGCCGCACGGGCCTCGGCACAGCTGGCGAAGGCGTCCGACTCACTGAGGTTCAGCGGTGCCAGCACCGGTGCCCCGGAGTCCCGGGCGCGAGGTTGCCCCAGGCAGCCGTCGAGGACGCGTCCCATCGCATCCTTCTCCGCAGGCGTGACCCACAGCCCGTACTTCGACTTCACGCCGACCTGGCGGGCGACGTACTCACATCGGAAGCCCTTGTTGCTCGGCAGCCAGGTGGCCGCGTCGCCGTCGCCCTTCTGCCGGTTCGCCGACGCGTCGACCGCCAGCAGGTTCTTCGGGTCGTTGGCGAAGGCGGCGCGCTTGCGGATCTCCCACCGGAACGCCCCGGTCGCCCAGGCGTTGCCCAGCGATACGACGTGGTCGATGTCCACCAGGTGGCCGTCACCCTTGGTGAAGTCGATGAGGTGACCGGTGAAGGGGTCGTCGAGGACACCTGAGACGACTACGCAGCCACGCGTCTTCGGGTCGTAGCGCCGCCGCTCGAGGTCGCGCGTCAGTATGTCGTTGCGTGTGTCGCAGCCGTTGCGGTCGGTGTCGAGCCACGCGGCCCCGAATCGGGCTCTGTCGTAACCGGTCATCGGCGCACGACCCTTGACCTCGAGCCGGGCCAGCTGTCGAGCCGCGGTGCCGGGCGGAGCGGAGGGAGCCGGGGAGGTGACCGTCGCCGAGCCGAGAGAGCTGTCGCCGTCCTCGGTCACGGTCGGCACCGCACAGGCGGTGAGAACCGCCAACACGGCCAACCACGTCGGCAGCGACAGGTTCCAGCGGGTCATGACGTGACACTCTGCCGCAGATGCCCGGACGCGGCGGGACCCGGTCCGCCCAGGCTCTCGACCTGGCGCGGACCGGGCTCTCGCCCGGGCGCGGACCGGGTGGGAGGGCGGTCCTACTGAACGGCCAGGGCGGGCATCCGTCGAGACATTCCCGCCAAGGAGAGCGTCCAGACGCTTCCGGCCAGCGCGACCGCCGCGGCCACACCGAACGTCCACGGGATCCCGGCGCTCTCGGCGACCAGCCCCAGGAGGATCGGGCCGCCGCCCAGTCCGAGGTCGAGGAAGGCGCTGACCGTCCCGGAAGCCGCTCCGCGTTCCGAGGGCGCAGCAGTCGCGAAGGCCGCGGAGAAGAACGCCGGGGTGCTGAAGGTGACGCCCAGTCCCAGCAGTGCGGTGCCGACGATCATGCCCGCTGCCGTGCCCCACACGGCCGTGATGGTCAGGCCGAAGGCGATCAGGACCAGGGCTGCGGCGCCCAGCGGCAACGGTGGGAGCCGGTCGGGGATCTTGGCGAACGCGATACGACCGACGACCACGACGCTGCCGTAGACGAACAGCGGGAGGCTGGTGCCCTTCAGCCCGACTGCGTCCGCCTGCAGCGCTGCGAAGGCGAGGAAGCCGCCCATCGCGACGACCGAGGTGAAGAAGCCCAGGGCGGGGGCCAGCGCCTTCCGGTGGATCAGGTGGGCCGGTCCGTCCGCCGCCGACCGGCGGGTGGCGGTCTCCCCGATCCCGGACACGATCACGGCGGCGAGCAGCGCGAGCGTGGTGGCGCCGTACCAGGCTGCCGTGAACCCCAGCCCCTTGACCAGCACCTCGCCCAGCGGCGGACCCAGAGCGAGACCGACGTACAGGCCGAGCGAGTTGTAGCTGAGCGCCTCGCCCATGCGGCTCGGCGGCGCGAGGTCGGCGAGCGCGGCGAAGGACGCGACGAAGAACGCCGCCTCGGCCACGCCGAGGAGCAGGCGAAGCGCGACGACCAGCGCGAGGGACTCCACGAACGACGTCAGGAACATCGTGACGGCACACAGCGAGGCGCCTGCCACCAGAAGGGGCCGACGGCCGACGGTGTCGGAGAGCCGCCCGGCGAAGGGCCGCAGCAGCAGGGCGGTGACGGCGAACGCCCCGAACGCCAGCCCGGCGCCGGCCTTGTCCGAGCCCACCGGTCCGGTGACGTAGAAGGGCAGCACGTAGATCGCGACGCCTGCTGAGGTGAAGTAGGCCAGGTCGGCCAGTGACAGCCTGACGAACGCGGGGGTGAACAGGCGGTCGCGGCCGTCCTGGCGAGTGGTGGTGGTGTGGGATGTCGTGGTCATGAGGCCAGCCTCGTCACCGGCGGCGACCCGGACATGGGTAGACCTACCCAGGTTGCTCGAGCAGACCGTGCTCCATCGCGAAGAGCGCTGCCCCGGCTCGTGAGGTGGCGCCGATCTTGAGGTAGATGTCCTGGACGTGGTGCTCGGCGGTCCGGGGCGAGATCACCAGGTGCTTCGCGATCTCGCGGTTGGACATTCCGTTCGACATCAGGCGGAGCACCTCGACCTGTCGCCGGGTGAGTCCGCAGGGGTGTGACCGCCGGCGTGTCATCGGCGCGACCCCTGCGGCCTGCAGCACGCCCTTCACGGCCTCTGCGTCGAGGCGCCCTCCCTTGACCTCTGCCTCGATCAGGGCCGCGGCCTCCTCCGCGGCCACGCCCGGTCGATGGGGGCGCCCCTCGACGAGGGCGCGATAGGCGTCGGCGGCAGCCAGCACGCGCGAGGGCATCGTCAGCTGGGTCGCGACGGCGCCCCGGTGGTAGCCGCTGCCGTCGCAGCGCTCGTGGTGCTGCCCGGCGATCCTCGCGACCTCGGTCAGGGCCGGGACCCGCGAGAGGATGCGCTCGGTGTAGTAGGGGTGCAGGCGCGCCTGGTCACGCTCGGACGTGCTCAAGGGGCCGGGCTTGTCCCAGATGCGGCTCGAGATCCCGACGCGGCCGAGGTCGTGCACGTAGCCGGCGACACGGACGGTCCGGACGTGCTCGTCGAGCCCCAGGGCGAGGGCGGCGTCCGCGGCCAGGTCTCCCACACCCGTGGAGTGTCCGTGCAGCCAGGGGCTCTTGAGGTCCACCAGACGGCCGAAGGTCCGGGCGACGTCCTCGATCTCGCGGTCGTCGACGTAGCGGACCGGGTCGGGCTCCACGTCGAGCGCGAGCTCGTAGGCGTCCACGTCGTCGATGTCGGCGAGCAGCTCCGGTGCCCGATCCACGAGTACGTCGACCAGCTCGGGGTCGAGGGAGGTGCCGGAGCGGCGGCGTACCTGGGACACGGCCACGTCGATGCCGGAGTGAAGGGCGAAGAGGGTCGCGGTGGAGGCGACCTGCATGATCCGGGTGCTCAAGGGGATGTCGCGCTCGGCTGTGTCCGGCTGACCGTGGCCGTTCCACATGGCCATGGTGTGGAACAGCGCGTCCTGTATCGAGCCGGGGAGTCCGAGCTGCCGGGAGGCGTCCCGGGCAACCTCGCAGGTCGCCGTCCCTCCCTGGGTGTCCGCCTTCTTGCCGGCGACGAGAGCCTTCGCCAGGACCCGCGGCCTCGAGGTCCCCGTCGCCTCAGCAATCCCGGCGACGAAGGTGCGCCAAACGTCCGTCGGCTCCTCGAAGTCGGTCCGGAACGCCAGCCGTACCGTCGCGATGTCGTCGCCCCACAACCCGGCGCTCTCGTGGGCGTACGCCGTGCATCCGAGGTGCTGCAGGAGGGAGACGTAGACGACCTCGCTCACCTCCGGGTCCGCGCAGCCGACGGCCCGCGCCAGACGGGCGGCCACCACGCAACGCCTGAGCGACTCCTCGAGCGGGGCACCGGTGCCGAGGTCGGTGACCACCGACAGTCCTCCCAGCAGCCCCAGCATGCGGAACACCTCACCACAGTGGCACAGCGCGAGCGCCACCACGAGGGGTCAGCCGCGCAGGCGCCAGACGCGGCTGTCGCTGCGGACGTACTGCTCGTCCGCCGGCACCACGGCACGCAACCAGCGCTTGCCCGAGAAGCTGGAGGAGCTGATCGTGAAGCTCCACCGGGAGCGGTCCGTGCTGTCCTTGCGCACCACGGTGCGCCACCGGCACGTGGGGCACTCCTTGCGCTGGAGCAGCACCGGCCGCTGCCGATAGCTCGGCTCGACGGAGCCACTGAGCCGGAAGCGCTGGGCCGCAACCTGCTTCATCGTGTCCGGCACCCGCCGGGCCACCCCGACCTTCCGGTTGCCCTGCGAGCCGGCGAAGTAGAGGTTCCCGTTGTAGACGGCGCGGTACTCGGTGGTCACGGTCGGCTGCAGGCAGTCGAACGAGAAGACGCCCGTCTCGGGGTCGGTCGTGGCCGACTGCGTGCGCCGCCAGTCCTCGGCGCCGGCCTCGCGGACGTAGAGGTCCACGGTGGCGTTCGCGATGGCGCCGTCGTCGGTCACCACCTGGCCGTCCAGGGTCGCCGGGTCGCCGTACACCACCCGCTTGTGCCAGCGAACCCAGCGGATGCTGGTCGACTCGATGCCGTGCGCCCCTGGCACGGTGCCCGCGAGCCCGGCCGCGGGCCTCTGGGTGGCGGGCGGCGGCACACAGGCGCCGGCGGTCGCCGGCGACTGGGCAGGGCCTGCGAGCAGCACGCTCGTGAGCATCAGCACGGCGACGGCCCAACGGCCTGAGACGCAGCGGGGAGCGTGGCCTCGTGCGATCACGAACCCGACAACGACGGTTGTGAGCCGGAGTTACGGACGAGACATGTCGGGTCCCAGGACCGTGGTGTTCAATGAGACGCCATGTCCACTCGGAGGCGGTTCTACATCCACGTCGGCATGCCCAAGACGGGCACGTCCTACCTGCAGAGCATCTTCCTGCGGTCACGCGAGGAGCTGGTCGCCCAGGGGCTGCGGCTGCTGCCGGGCGACACCGACGGCTTCTGGGTGATGCTGGCCGTGCGCGGGTGGCTGAGGGAGCACATCGACCCGCCGGAGGCGTTCACGGCGTTCGAGCGGTTCCGTGACGAGGCTGCCGCGTCGACCAGCCCGCGGGCGCTGTTGAGCCAGGAGCTGCTCGGCGGGGCGGAGGACGAGCAGATCAGCACCCTGCTCGAGGCGCTCACGGGCTACGAGGTCCACCTGGTCGTGACCGTCCGTGACTTCGCGGGGTTCGCGCCGTCGGCCTGGCAGCAGCACGTGAGGGCGCGGGGGACCAAGACGTTCGACGAGTACCTCGACGAGCTGATGGGCATCGGTGAGACGACGCCGAACCCGGCGTACGACCTGCACAGCGTGCTCGACCGTTGGGGGCCGCACGTGCCTCCGGAGCGGGTCCACGTGGTCACGGTGCCCAGGAGGGGTACGTCGGAGCGCCTGCTGCTCGAGAGGTACTGCAGCGTCGTGGGGGTCGACCCCGACCGGCTGACCACGGATGCGGCCCGGGCCAACACCTCCCTCGGTCTCGTGCAGGCCGAGGTGCTGCGACGGGTCAACGTCGCGCTCGGGGACCGGCTGCCGAGCCTCCGGGGCGGCTACAACAAGCAGGGCAAGCAGTTCCTCGCCGGTCGTATCCTGCACCCGCAGGTGGGGGAGCCGCCGCGCCTCCCGAAGCGGCTGGCGGGCTGGTGTGCCGAGACCGCGGAGACCCAGGTCGTGCGGCTCGAGGGCAGCGGCTACGACATCGTGGGGGATCTGCGCGACCTCGTCCCGGACCCGTCGTCGTTCGCCGAGGACGCGCAGGAGGTCACGGAGGCGAAGGTCGCCGAGGCAGCCGTCGAGGCCCTCGCCTCGATCCTCGACAGCCGCGCGGAGGAGCGGGAGCAGGTCGCCCGCCTGCGGGAGAAGGTCCGCAACCAGCGGCAGCGCATCGAGCAGCCGTCCGCGCCCGCCCCCGACCGTTCGATGCGTTCCGTGCCGACGAAGGTGAAGGGTCGCGTCAAGCGGCTGCTCGGCTGAGGCCGCAGCCCCTTCCGACCGCGACTGCTCTGGTCCCGCCGGCCTCGATCTGGTGACCTGCCCGGAGTGCTGGCCCGTCGAGACGCTGGTACCCCGCTGACCCGGCCGTTCAGCCGGCGAGGGCCGGCCGGAGGACTTCGCGCAGGGGTGACTGTGCGGCGTAGGCGCCGCCGGCCAGGAACGACTCCTGCACGATGCGGTCGACCCGGGCCGCGGACAGGAAGTCGTTGCCCATGGCCTGCTGCTCGGCGCGGCCGGGACGGAACACCACCACCGGCGTACCCGTGCCGCGCAGGGTGCGGACCTCCCGGGCGGCCAGCCGGGTGGCGTGCCAGCGCGAGGCGCCGTAGATGTCGCGGGGGAGCGCCTCCGGCCCGGACATCGGGGAGACCATGATGACCAGGTCGAGGTCGCGCTCGCGGAGCAGGTCGGCGCTGGTGGGGGAGTGCGCTCCGCCGTCGACGTACTCGTAGCGACCGATTCGCACCGGCGCGAAGTAGCCGGGGACGGCGCACGACGCGGACACGGCATGGTGCAGCGGTGCCCTGGGGGCGCCCTCGCGACCGAACACGACGTGCTTGCCGTCCTCGCGTCGCACGGTCGAGATCCAGAGGTCGTCCTCGGGCCAGGACTCGGTGCTGCCGAGCGCGGCGAGCTGCTCGACGATGTCGAACTCACCGGGGCCGAGGAGGGACAGGGCCGCGCGAAGCGGGCGGAACTCGCGGGGGCTGGTGAGGGCGTTGAGCACCATGCGCGGGCCGGGGAGACGGGGGCGACGCAGCACCAGGTCCAGCGGCCGGAACGGCGCGAGCTCGGGGTGCTCGGTCCCGAACATCTCCTCGAGGAGGCGGCCCTCGTCGGTCAGCGGCGCCCGGACGGTCCAGGCGGCCAGCTCGCTCGCGGGGACGCCACGGCGGAGCAGGGTCCCGGTGATCGCCCCTGCCGAGGTTCCGATGATGACGTCGGCGCTGCGGGGGTCCCAGCCGTAGTCGTGTTCGAGGGCTGCGAGGACGCCGGCGTGGTAGGCCTGCCCGACGACGCCGCCGGCGCCGAGGACGAGTCCGACCCGGGTCATGATGGTCACCGCCTTCTGAGGAGTCAGGGATCCTCCTACCCCCCTCGGGTGACTTGAACCACACTCGGCGAAGAATCCCGCCCGTCAGCTCGGTGACAGGGGGTCTCAGGCTCCGGCGCCGGCGACCGTGGTGTCGGGCCCGCCCATCGCCTCGAGCTCCCCGACGTTAACGTCGAACTGGTGGAGCAGGCCCGCGTCGGCCTTGGTGTCGACCTGCTTCGGAAGCGCGCAGGCCACGCTCGCTGCCTTGTCGTGCTCTCCGCGCGAGCGGAGCAGATCGACGACGTCTTCCTTGTCCATTCGCACTCTGCATCCCTCCCCAGGGTCCGTGCGTCACTCCGGAACTACCCGGAATCCGGACCGGGCATGCCCCCAGAGGCACGAATTCGGGCATTTCGCCCCGGAGCAGGGCGAAGGTAAAGGAAACTCGAACGACAACGGGCCGACCCCGACCGGCCCCCGGCTGCGAGGCGAGGCACGATGACGTCGACCTCCGTGACGGCGCGTGTGGCGACGCGAGCGCCGATGTACTCGGTGCACCCCTACCGCAAGACGCGCGTCCCCACCCGCTACCAGCTGCACCTGATGAACCGCATGGGCTGTGGCTGGTCCCCCGGCACCTGGAGGCAGATGCGCCGGGCCGGCGGACCGGCGAAGTGGTTCGAGCAGCAGCTCCGCCCGGGCAGGGTCGCCGAGAACCCACGGGCGAAGGCGGTCGACGACTGGTTCCCGCAGAGACGCCACGGACCAGCGCAGCGCTGGGAGAACCAGACCCGCATGCGCTACGAGGCGTGGGAGTACGCGCGAGACCTCGGCAGCTACACGATGCTCAAGCGGATGTACTCCAACCGGCAGGTCTTGGAGAGCATGGTCGACCTCTGGTCCGACCACTTCCACATCCCCGCGAACGGCGACGTGTCCTGGGTCTTCCGCGACGACTACGACCGCACGGTCCGCAAGTACGCGCTCGGTCGGTTCGACGTCCTCCTCGAGGCGGTCACCCTGCACCCCGCGATGGTGGTCTTCCTCGACAACCACCTGTCGATCCGCAACGCCCCGAACGAGAACCACGGCCGCGAGCTCCTCGAGCTGCACACGGTCGGTCGCTCGTCCGGCTACACCGAGGCGATGGTGAAGGACTCGGCCAAGATCCTGTCCGGCTACACGGTCGACGTACGCAAGACCTGGCAGGCCCACTACGACGCGGACCGGCACACGCTCGGACCTGTGCAGGTGCTCGGGTTCACCCACGGCAACGCCCAGGCCGACGGGCGTGACCTGACCAGGGCCTACCTCCGCTACCTCGCCCACCACCCGGCGACGGCACGCACGATCGCGCGCAAGCTCGCGACGCGCTTCGTGTCCGACACTCCCTCGGCGACCCTCGTCGAGCACCTCGCCACTGTGTTCCGACGCTCCGGCACCGACATCAGGGCGACCCTGCGCGCCCTGGTCGCGCACAAGGAGTTCCGCCGCTCGGTGGGGAGGAAGGTGCGCAAGCCGGCCGACGACCTCGTGCACACCGCGCGGGTCCTGGGGGTCAAGGCACACAGGCCGCAACGCGCGCCGGCTTTCGGGATCGTCATCGCCTATGCGCACGGCGGTGATCCGCTGTACTCCTGGCCCCGACCCGACGGCGCCCCTCAGCACAACGCCGCCTGGTCGTCTGCGAGCCGGATGCTGGCGTCGTTCAGGATGCACTGGAACCTCGCCGGTGGCTACTGGCCGAGGGAGGCGGTGACCTACCGCTCCCCGCGGTCATGGCTGCCCCAACGACGGATCCGTTTCGACGCGTACGTCGACCACCTCTGCCGACTCGTCCACGGGAGGGGATCGACGCCGGTCCTGCTCCAGGCCGCCGTCCAGGCCACAGGCTGCCGGCCCGGCGAGATCGTGACCCGCGACCACGCCGTGGCCAACTGGCAGTTCGCCCGTCTCATGGCGGTCCTCCTGGACTCCCCGACCCACATGACCCGCTGAGGTGGCCGCGATGAGCAACGAGCACAGCGGATGCGCGGACTACGAGAAGGCCGCGAACCTGTCGCGCCGCCGCTTCCTCCAGGGCGTGGCGGCCACCGGGGCCGGGGCAGTGGCCACCACGATGTTCGGCGACGCACTGCGCCAGACCGCCTTCGGGGCGACCGGGGGCGGCAACGTGCTGGTGGTGATCAGCCTGCGCGGCGGCGTGGACGGCCTCGGCATGGTGGTGCCCCACGGCGATCCCGGCTACTACGCGGCGCGGCCCCGGATCGGCGTGAGCCGCGCGAGCCTGGTCGCCCAGGACTCCTTCTTCGGCCTCCACCCGTCGATGCGGCCGCTCGCCTGGCTCTACGACAGCGGCGAGCTGGCCGCGGTGCACGCGGTCGGCATGGAACGGCCCAACCGGTCGCACTTCCTCGCGATGGAGGAGATCGAGGACGCCGACCCCGGCTCCAGCACGCGCCGGGGCTGGGTCAACCGGATGATCGCGCTCGACAAGGTCACCTCCCCGACCGAGGCGGTGCACGTCAACGGCACGGTCGTGCCCACCATGCTGACCGGCCCAGCGCCGACTCTGGCCGCCACCAAGCTCGACGGCCTGGCCCTGGCCGGCGCGGTGAACGGCTGGGAGGCGAGGCGACGTGCCCAGCTCAGCACCGTGTGGGGCAAGGCGCCGGGACCGCTGGGCGTGGCCGGCCGGGCGGCGCTGACCGTGTCCCGCCGTCTGGCCCCGGTCGTCAGCCAGACGTACAACCCCCACAACGGCGTGGTCTACCCGGCGAGCTGGCCCGCCGCGCCTCTGGCGGCCGCCCTGAAGGACACCGCCCAGCTCATCCGCGCCGACGTCGGCGCCGAGATCATCTCGGTCGACCACGGCTCGTGGGACATGCACAGCGAGTACGGCGGCGAGAGCAGCGGCCAGATGCAGGCCATGGTCACCGCGTTCGCGCAGTCGGTCGATGCCTTCATGCGCGACCTCGGGCCCAGCCTCCGTGCCCGGGTCACCCTGGTGACCATCAGCGAGTTCGGCCGCCGCGTCGCGGAGAACGGCAACCGCGGCCTGGATCACGGCTGGGGCAACATGATGCTGCTCATCGGCGGCGGTGTGCGCGGCGGCGCCTACTACGGCCGGTGGCCCTGGCTGCGCGCCGCCACGATGGAGGACGGCGACCTCGCGGTCACCACCGACTACCGCAACGTGCTCGGCGAGGTCATCACCCGTCGTTTCCCCGACCGGTCCATCGGCAAGGTCTTCCCCGGCCTGAGCTACGCGCCCCTCGGTGTGATGACCTAGGTGCCGGAGGAGACCGGCTCAGCGGCGCCGGATCACGACGTTCAGCGAGCCGGTGTTGTCCGCGTAGGTGTAGGGGTCCCACACCTTCACGCGCGCCCGGCCGTTGCGCACCGGCTTGAACACGCCCACGTAGCGGTTGGCCTTCGCGTTGCACTTCCTGGCCGACCCGGGCACCCGCAGGTTCACCTTGACGCCCTGCACGTAGAGCGAGAGGTGGTCCGCGGTCGGGTTTGTGAGGTCCAGGGTGTGACGGGGGCGCAGGCGGCCGGCGTACCTGACGCACTGTGCGTCGAAGACGGTCCCGCCGCTCGCGGCCTTGCCGGTGACGACCACCCGGTAGCTGTGCTTGCGGCGCAGGGACCGCTGGGTGAGGGCGCCCCGGGACGCGGCGGCGCGGACGGTGACCCGCTCGTCGATGATCTGCCGGGCGGGCGGACCGGCCTTGCGTGCGGGCCGGGGCTCGGGCGAGCCGGGCACACGCTGGGTGGCGACCGTCCGCGCGGCGATGTCCTCGCGCAGGATCGAGAAGGTCAGCGACCCCTCGGCGTCACGCGGCGTGTTCTCATCCACACGCACCGTCAGGAAGTCGGTGGTCCGCGGGGTGTACGTCGTCTCGTAGGTGTGCTTGTCGCTGCAGGTCGCCGCGAACGGGCTCGTCCCGTTGACCTGCAGGCTGCCCGCGGGGGTCCAGCGTCCGCGGCTCCAACGGCACACCGCGTCGGTGATCTGGACTCCCGGACCGGTGCGGACGAGTCCGTCGGCCACGATGCGGTAGGACACGCCGCGGGTGAGCTTGAAGTCGGTCCTGACCGTGCTCCCGGTGGCCGGGACCTTGAAGGTGACCTCGGCGGTGCTGACCGGGTCGAGCTGGATGGTGCCAGGGTGCAGGACCGGCACCGACGGCACGTTGCGGGCGCGGTAGAACGAGGTCTGCGCAGCAGCGCCGGCCCGCGACAGCGACACGTGGACGTGGTCGCGGTGGCGGGTGGTCTTCGAGCACTTGTTCCGTGGGTCGCAGGTGGTGTACAGCCGTGGTTCGAAGTTGCGGTAGGCGCTGTAGATGTAGTCGTCCCAGATGATGTACATGATGCCCATGCGCCGGGCCATGGCGTGGGGGTTGCCCTGCCTGTCGGTGGTGAAGATCTTCGCCAGCCACGCGTCGGCGAGGGCCTTCTCACGCGGGTCGTCGGCGTCGACGCCCCAGTCGAGGGCCCGGCCGTCCTGGTGCTCGGAGGTCGAGCTGCTGCAGGCCCGCAGCGCGGATGCGTAGCGCGTGCCCGGGTGCTGGCGCACCAGGAGGCGGAGCAGGAAGTCGGTGCCGGGGAGGACCTTCGGGGCGCAGGTGGACTGGGGGTCGTACGACGCGTAGTCCTCGACCGCGGCGGCAGAGGCCGTGGGAGCGGGGAGCCCGGCGATCAGGAGCACCACGGCTCCAAAGGCGGTCGCGAGGCGGGTGAAGGGGGGAGTCATGTGTCGCCCTGGGGTCTAGGCGGTATCGGACAAAGGCGGCGTGTTGCCCTTGACACCGTAAGCAAAGTGACCTGTGTGGCGTGGGGTTTTCCTGGGATTGCCCCTGGTTCACACCTGCGAGAGTGCCCGACCCACGTCGCTCAGCGGCGTACGACGGCCAGCGACTGCCGTGCGATCTCCCACTCCTCGTCGGTCGGCACGACCAGGACCGCGACCCGGCTCCCGGGGGTCGAGACCACGGCCGGCACCCGGCCGGTGGCGGCGGTGTTGCGTTCGGCGTCGATCTCGACGCCCCACGTCTCCAGCCCG
>DATHVS010000209.1:0-25186 GCA_035461195.1 Nocardioidaceae bacterium | reverse complement strand
CCCTTGCGCGACTCGTAGTTGGTGAAGAACACGAAGCCCCGCTCGTCGAGCCCCTTGAGGAGCACGATCCGCGAGGCCGGCGTCCCGTCGGGGCCGACCGTCGACAGCACGAACGCATTCGGCTCGTGCAGGCCCGCACGGACCGAGTCGTGCATCCACCGCCGGAACATGCCGACGGGGTCCGGTTCGAGGTCCCCCTCGTCGAGCCCGCCGACGGCGTACTCCCGGCGCAGGTCACTGAGCTCTCGCGCATCCACGGGCACGAATGTAGTGCCCCGGCGGGACGCCCCGCGTGACGAGCCGTGACACGGGGCGGCAGAATGCCTCGTCGGACCACAAGAAGACAAAGGAGTCGACATGAGCGAGGTTCAGCACGGCCTTGAGGGCGTCGTCGCGTTCGAGACCAAGATCGCCGAGCCCGACAAGGAAGGCTCCGCCCTGCGCTACCGCGGCGTCGACATCGAGGAGCTCGTCGGCCGCGTGCCGTTCGAGAAGGTCTGGGGGCTGCTGGTCGACGGTTCCTACGACCCCGGTCTCCCGCCCGCCGAGCCGTTCCCCATCCCCGTGCACTCCGGCGACATCCGGGTCGACGTGCAGAGCGCGATCGCGATGCTCGCGCCTGCCTGGGGCATGCGCCCGCTGTACGACATCGACGACGCGCAGGCGCGCGCGGACCTCGGTCGCGCCGCGGTGATGGTGCTGTCGTACGTCGCCCAGGCCGCTCGTGGCGTCGGGCAGCCGATGGTCCCGCAGAGCGAGGTCGACAAGGGACGCTCGATCACCGAGCGGTTCATGATCCGCTGGAAGGGCGAGCCCGACCCCAAGCACGTCAAGGCTGTCGACGCCTACTGGGCCTCCGCCGCCGAGCACGGCATGAACGCCTCCACCTTCACCGCCCGGGTCGTCGCCTCCACCGGCGCCGACGTGGGCGCCTCGCTCTCCGCGGCGGTCGGCGCCATGAGCGGGCCCCTGCACGGCGGCGCGCCGTCGCGTGTGCTCCACATGCTCGAGGAGGTCGAGCGGCGTGGCGACGCGTCGGCGTACGTCAAGGAGCTCCTCGACAACGGCGAGCGCCTGATGGGCTTCGGCCACCGCGTCTACCGTGCCGAGGACCCTCGGGCCCGCACCCTTCGCCGCACCGCCCAGGAGCTCGCCGCACCCCGTTACGAGGTCGCCGAGGCGCTCGAGCGCGCCGCCTTGGAGGAGCTGCGCGCGCGTCGCCCCGACCGGGCCCTGGAGACCAACGTCGAGTTCTGGGCCGCGATCGTCCTCGACTTCGCCGAGGTGCCGCCGCACATGTTCACCTCGATGTTCACCTGCGCCCGCACGGGTGGCTGGTCGGCCCACATCCTCGAGCAGAAGCGCACCGGCCGCCTGATCCGTCCGTCGGCCAGGTACGTCGGACCCGGCGAGCGGAGGGCCGAGGAGGTCTCCGGCTGGAACCCCGACTGGGTGTGAGGAGGCCCGCGCGCGGCTCAGAGCGTCCGGTGTCGCGGCAGCTCTCTCAGTCCGTCGACGCCGAACGCCTGGTCGAGCTCTCGGCTCCAGGCCACGGACTGCTGGTGGCGGTGGACAAGCGTCGTGCTGAGGGCGAGCAGGATCAGCACGCCCAGAAGTAGAAACCCCATCGTCGTCGACCTTCGTCTTGCATTGCCGGGCGGATGTCGAAGGGAGCCCGGCGTTCCCCCCACGCCCTCGACAGTACGACGACCGCGTCCCCGCGGCAGCGGTATCGACAGATGTGACCCGTCTTGGTGATTTTGTCGGGACCTTCGGCCAGGTCAGAGCAGCTTGCCGTAGTACCGGGACTTCGGCGACCACTTGTAGTGGCCGAACCCCTCCACGGGGCTGTAGCCGGAGGAGAGGTAGAGCGCAATCGCCTCGGGCTGCTCGATCCCGGTCTCGAGGACCATGACAGCCGCACCAGCCCCCTGGGCAGTGGTCTCGAGGTGTGCGAGCACGTGCCGGGCGAGTCCCAGGCGGCGTGCCCGTGGGGCGACGTACATCCGCTTGATCTCGGCGACGGTCGTCTGGTCGAAGGCCGACACGTCGTCGCGGAAGCGCCACCCCCCCATGGCGACGGGGGTGTCCCCGAGGTACCCGACGAAGAAGGCGCCGTGCGGCGGGTCGAACATGGTCGGGTCGATCGGCGTCTCGTCGGGACCGCCGTACCTCATGGTGTACTCCGCCTGGACCTCGGCGACCAGCCCCGCCGCGTCGGGGTGGGTGAACGGGACCGGGAAGACCTTCACGAGCCGGCCTCGTCAGCTGCCCCGGGAACCGTGAGGCCCATGTCCCTTCCCCGTTTCGTGAGTAGTGCCTGCGAGGTGACACAATAGGCCCGCAGCCCTGCTCCACCAGCCAGGAAGCTCTGACAACGAGGTCAGGTCACCCCCACTCGACGCACACGAGGTTTCTCCGTGACCGACGCCATCATCATTCCCGACTCGATCAAGCCCGCTGACGGCCGCTTCGGCGCCGGCCCGTCCAAGGTCCGCACCGAGGCCGTGGAGGCCCTCGCCGCGACCGGGACCTCCGTCATCGGCACCTCCCACCGCCAGGCCCCGGTGAAGAACCTCGTCGGCCGCGTCCGCGACGGGGTGCGCGAGCTGTTCGACCTCCCCGAGGGCTACGAGGTCGTCCTCGGAAACGGCGGCGCGACCGCGTTCTGGGACATCGCCACGTTCGGCCTGATCCGCGAGAAGAGCCAGCACCTGTCCTTCGGGGAGTTCTCCTCGAAGTTCGCCAAGGCCGCGAAGCAGGCTCCCTTCCTCGCCGACCCGACGGTGGTCGAGTCGCCGACCGGCAGCCGTCCCGAGCCGCGGGCAGAGGCAGGGGTCGACGTGTACGCCTGGGCCCACAACGAGACCTCCACCGCGGTCATGGCCCCGGTGAAGCGAGTCGAGGGAGCCGACGAGGACGCGCTCGTGCTGGTCGACGCGACCTCGGGCGCCGGCGGCCTCCCCGTCGATATCAACGAGGTCGACGCCTACTACTTCGCGCCGCAGAAGTGCTTCGCGTCCGACGGTGGGCTGTGGATCGCGGTCATGTCGCCGGCGGCGCTCGAACGTGCGGCGCAGATCGGCGCGTCCGACCGCTGGGTCCCGGCTTTCTTCGACCTCCCGACCGCGATCGACAACTCGGCGAAGAACCAGACCTACAACACCCCCGCCATCGCGACGCTGTTCCTGATGGCCGAGCAGCTCGACTGGTTCAACAGCCAGGGCGGTCTCGACTTCGCGGTGAGCCGGACGACCGACAGCTCGGGCCGTCTCTACGGCTGGGCGGAGAAGACGTCCTACACGACGCCGTACGTCGAGAACCCCGAGCACCGTTCGCTGGTGATCGGGACCATCGACTTCGACGAGTCGATCGACGCCGCCGTGGTGGCGAAGACGCTGCGGGCCAACGGCATCGTCGACGTCGAGCCCTACCGTAAGCTCGGCCGCAACCAGCTCCGGGTCGCGATGTACCCCGCGATCGACCCCGCCGACGTGGAGGCGCTCACCGCCTGCGTCGACCACGTCGTCGAGAAGCTCTGACCAGCATCGCCACCAGGGCCGCCCCGGCCACGGCTGCCAGCGCATAGCCCGGCGGACGCCCGAGACCGGGCGCGTCCCCACCCTCGTCCGGGGTGGGGGCGGGCCCGGTCCGTTTCTCCACATCCGCGGCGCGCTGCTCCACGTCCGGCAGGTCGAGGACGAGTACGTCGGACAGCGCACCCTCGGAGGTGAGGTAGACCCGCCCGTCGTCCCCGACGGCGACGGCCTCCCCCTGCTCCTGGAGCGGCAGCTCGAGCTCCTGCAGCATCTCGAAGTCGGGGTAGCTGTAGACCGCGGCGGCGCCGTAGGTGCGCAGCAGCACCTGCCGCCCACCGGGAAGGAAGGTCCCGTCGGTGATCGTGCCCGGGACAGCGGCGACCCGCTCGAGCCGATGGATGCGACCGGGCTCGAGCCTCTGCGGTGCCCGGTGGACCACACCTCCCCGACCGAAGCTCTTGGTGACCACGAGGACACGCTCGGTCCTGGGATGGACGAGCAGGGTCTCGGCGTCGTGGGGGCCGTCGGGGTAGGCCAGGTCGTAGGTCGTCGCCGTCACCCGGACCTCGCCGCCGGCGGGCACCAGCCGGTGGATGCGAATCGACCCACGTGAGCGGAGGTTGTCGCCGATGTCGCCGACCCAGACCTCCTCCCCCGACCCCGGGGCCAGTGCCTCGACGTCGACGGGGTCCTCGTCGGCGAAGCTGGTGACCCCGACGGTCTCGCCGGTGCGCAGGTCGACCTCGTAGAGGTAGGGCCCGTCGCCGGAGTCGTTGACGGTGAACAGCCGGTGCCCGCGGACGACGAGCCCGCTCGACTCGCCGATGGCCTCGTCGCGTAACGTGACCACGACCTCGCCCGAGACGTCGGGGTTGCCGTTCGAGGCGAGCGGCATCAACGCCGACGGGCCCGCCAGGGAGGCGACGGCGACGAGGCCGACGGCGAGGTAGCTACCTCGCCGTCTCATCGACGCGGCCCCCGGGCGTATCGGCGAGCCGCTCGGCGAGGAGGTCGGCCAGGCGCGGGTGCACGTTCCACGTGCGGACGAGGTCCTCGAGCTCCTCGCGGACGGCCGGCGAGGAGGCCGCTCCGGTGCGGGTCGCGCGCAGGAGGGTGTTGCGCGGGGTGTGCTGGCTCTCGACGAACTCGATCACGTCGACCCGGTAGCCCAGCACCCGCAGCACCCCGGCACGCAGCGCGTCGGTGAGGGTGTCGGCGAACCGCTCGCGCAGGATGCCGTGGCGGGTGAGCAAGGTGTACGGCGCGGGCGTGGGCACCCGCCGCAGCTGGGCGGCCACGTCGTGGTGGCAGCAGGGTGCGGCGAGGACCAGAGAGGCGTCCCAGAGCACGGCCCGGGCGAGCGCGTCGTCGGTGGCGGTGTCGCAGGCGTGGAGGGCGAGCACGACGTCGGGCCGCTCGTCGAGGGTGGCCGACGCGATGTCGCCCTGGACGAAGCTCATCGAGTCGCCGATGTCGAGCCGCTCGGCGACCTCGGTGTTGTGCCGGTAGGACTGCTCCTTCACGTCCACCCCGACCATGCGGACCGGGAGCCCTCGGACCCGGCTCAGGTAGCTGTGGGCGGCGAAGGTGAGGTAGGCGTTGCCGCAGCCGAGGTCGACGACGCGCAGCGGGTCCTCGGCGGTCGGCGTTCGCAACCGGCCGGAGCCGAGGGCGTCGTCGAGGGCCGGACCGAGGCTGCGCAGGAACTCCTCGACCTGGCGGTACTTCGCCTGGCGGCTCCTGCGCACGTGGCCCCTCTCGTCGGAGATGCCGACCGCGACCAGGGCAGGGTCGTCCTCGGGGAGCAGTCGCGGCTTGACCCGGTCGTGCTGCCGCTGCGGCTCGGACGGGCCGCCGTCCTCGACACGACGCGGACCGGTGTGCACGAGGGCCTCGAGCTTCTTCGTGACCCGGACCTGGTGGGTCTCGGTGACGGTGTCGACGTGCCAGTTCCCGAACGGCTCGTCGAGGAGGTCGTCGACTGCCTCCTTGGCGGGGTCGCCGAGGGCGTGGTTGGACGTGTGGGCCTGCGTGTCGTCGTACGCCGTGACCTGGAGGTGGCGACCGGCCTTGAGGTCGACGTACCGCACCTCGACGCGGCGCCAGCGCGGGGTCCTGCCCTTCTGGCGTCCGGAGCCGACGGCGCGGACCAGCGCCTGGTCGTCGAGGATCAGCGAGCGCATCCGGGCGAGGACCCGGAGCAGAGGCTCGGCCACGTCAGCCCCGCACCAGGGCCGAGACCACCACGAGCAGGATCAGCGCCACGAGGGCACCGGGTATCACCAGGCGGCGGTAGCGGGGGTTCATGGTGCCCGAGTTTATCGAAGCCGTCCCGTGGCCCCTTCGTGCTATGGAGGGCCACCCACGTCGGGGAATAGCGTCGCCGGAGAACACAGACCACTTCACGGAAGCGGCCTGCACGTGACACACGACGACAGGAGGCCAGCAGTGTTCATCCAGATCATCCAGGGCAAGTGCACCAAGCAGGACGAGCTGCACGGGCAGTTCGACAAGTGGCTGACTGACCTCGCCCCCAGCGCTCCGGGCTGGCTCGGCGGGACCTTCGGCTTCACCGACGACGACATGTTCGTGGGCGTGATCCGCTTCGAGTCCAGGGAGCAGGCGATGGCCAACTCCGACCGCCCCGAACAGGGTCGGTGGTGGTCGGAGACCGAGCCACTGTTCGACGGCCCGGTGGAGTTCCACGACGCCGACAAGGTCCTGCTCGGGCTCCAGGGAGGCTCAGACGACGCGGGCTTCGTCCAGGTCATCCAGGGCAAGCTCGACGACCCGGCGCTGCTCGAGGCCGAGCTCGACGACATGTCCAACCTGCTCCACCAGGAGCGTCCGGAGATCCTCGGGACGACGTTCGCCATCGAGGACGACGGCACGTTCACCGAGTGCGTCTTCTTCACCGACGAGAGGACGGCTCGCGAGGGCGAGGCCAGGGCGATGCCGAACAGGGAGGACGTCCGCCACCTGATGGAGGACTTCCGCCGGGTCACCCACGACCTCAGGTACCTCGACCTGCACCAGCCCTGGTACGCATCGTCAGCAGCCGCGGGCGGTCGTTGATCTCGGGGTCGAGCAGGCCCTGGGTGCGGCTGAACACGGCGACTGCGAGGAGGGTCCCGAGGATCGTCATGCCGCCGCCGCCGATGAGGGTCCATCTGGCGCCGAAGGTCTCTCCGACCCAGCCCACGATCGGAGCACCGAGCGGCGTGCCGCCCATGAAGATCATCATGTAGAGCGCCATCACGCGCCCGCGCAGCTCCGGGGCGACGCTGAGCTGGATGGTGGTGTTCGCCGCGGTGATCATGGTGAGCGCGGTGATGCCGATGACCGGCGTCCAGAGCGCGAAGGCGAGGTACGACGGGAGCAGGCCGGACACGACCTCGGCGGCGCCGAAGGCCAGGGCCGCCAAGATCACGAGCCGGTGGCGGACGATGCCCCGCCGCGCGGCGAGCAGCGCGCCGGTGAGCGAGCCGACGGCCATCGTCGTGCCGAGGATGCCGTACTCCGAGGCGCCCTTGTCGAACACCTCGGTGGCCATCAGCGCAGAGGTCATCTGGAAGTTCAGCCCGAAGGTGCCCGCGAAGAACACGATCGCGAGGATCATCATGACGTCGGGCCTGCTGCGGATGTAGCGCAGGCCGTCGCGGATCATGCCCTTCTGGCGCTTCTGGGGAACAGGGGTGTCGAGGTCCCTGGCCCGCATCCGCTGCAGCGCCAGGATGACGGCGGCGTAGGAGAGGGCGTTGATCGCGATCACCCAGCCGGTCGCCTGCGCTCCCCCGCCTAGCCCGGCGATCATGAAGCCGGCGAGTGCGGGGCCCATGATCCGCGCGAGGTTGAACGACGCGGAGTTGAGGCCGACGGCGTTCGACAGGTCGTCCTTGGCGACCATCTCGCTCACGAACGACTGTCGGGCCGGTGCGTCGAAGGCAGTACCCACGCCGAACGCGAGGGCGAGGACGTAGACGTGCCAGGTCTGGACGACTCCGGTGATCGCGAGCAGGCCGAGGAGAAGTGCGGGCCCGGCCATCATGAGCTGGGTGACCTGGAGCAGCCGGCGCTTGGGGAACCGGTCGGCGATGAGGCCGGCGTACGGCGAGAGCAGGAGCATGGGCAGGAACTGCAGCCCGACGGTGATGCCCAGGGCGGTGCCGGAGCCGGTCAGCTGGAGGACGAGCCAGTCCTGGGCCACCCGCTGCATCCATGTCCCGGTGTTCGACACGACACCACCGGCTGCGTACAGCCGGTAGTTGCGGTTCGACAGGGCACGGAAGGTGGGGCTCAAGTAGTGGCCAGCCTTTCGAGGATGGGCGCCGCCTTGCGCAGCACGGAACGTTCTTCAGGGGTGAGCTCCCGCAACCGCTGGGCGAGCCAGGCGTCGCGTCGCCGCCGGTCGGACTCGAGGGTGGCGACCCCCTTCTCGGCGAGCTCGATGACCACCTGTCGTCGGTCGGTCTCGTGCGCACGGCGTACGACGTAGCCGGCCTCCTCGAGGCAGTTGACGGTGCGCGTCATCGACGGCGGCTGCACGCGCTCCTGCGCTGCGAGCTCACCGATGGAGCACGCGCCGTCGCGGAACAGGACTCCGAGGACCGACAGCTGGCCGATGCTCAGCTCGTTGCGGGGGTCGCGCTCGCTGCGGAGCCGCCTGGTCAGCCGGGCGACGGACACACGCAGCGCCGCGGCCAGTCCGGCGTCGGAGCGAGCCATCTTCTCGATGTTTGGAGCCATGATACTTAGCGTAACTCATTACCTCTGCTAAGTATTTCTGCTTCAACTATCTGTGAGCGGGACCACGCAGGCGGTCAGGTGCTGATGTCGCGGCGGCGGAAGCCGACCCACCCGAGACCCACCGCGGTGAGACCGGCCAGTCCCATCGCCACCAGTGGCGTGGCGGCCACCACCTCGGCAGGGACGGCCGGGACGTGCGTGAACGGCGACAGGTCCACAACCCGCTCCGGGATCTCCAGCAGGGCACCGAGCCAGCCCACGACGAAGGTGAAGGCCACGACCGCCCAGGCGACACCCGACGCACGCGGCGCCCAGCCGAAGAGGAGCACTGCGACGGTGGCCACGAGCAGCACAGCCGGGAGATAGACCAGAGCGGCCCACGTCATCCCCCAGACCTCCTCGGGTCTATCGCTCGTCAGCGCGTAGGCGATCCCCACGCCGAGCCCGCCCGAGGCGAGGAGAAGGGTGGTGGTGACGAGGGTGACCAGGAGACCGCCCGCGAACCAACGGGTCCGAGAGACGCCGGTCGCGAGGATCGACTCGAGACGACCCTGGGACTCCTCGCCCCTCAGGCGCAGTGCGGAGGAGACCGCGTAGGCAGCCGCGCCGAGGCCGAGCAGGAGGAGGGAGATCGCCAGGTAGGCCTCGACCATGCTCTCGGTTGCCTCCGAGGCGAACACCTCGGCGATCTCGGGGTTCTCCCGGATCAGGTCCTCGATCGACTCGCTGAACGAGCCGAGGAGTGCCCCCATGCCGAACACGCCGACGACCCAGCCCGCCAGGGCACCGCGCTGGAGCCGCCACGCAAGACCTACCGGACCGTGGAGAAGCGATCCGCCCGTCGCCGGACCGGGTCGCGGCGGCAGGATGCCGGACCCGAGGTCTCGCCGCGACTCGAGGACCACGGTGGAAGCCAGGAGCACGGCGGTGAGCCCGAGCGCCAGACCCAGCGGCCACCAGCGGTTGCTGTCGTAGACCCCCACCTGCTGGACCCAGCCCATCGGGGAGAGCCAGACCATGAAGTTCTCGCCCACGTCGCCGATGGCGCGGATGCCGAACACCACGGCGAGGAACCCGAGGGAGAGCCCGACCGCTCCCCGGCCGTGGCTCATCACCTGGGCCGCCACTGCGGCAACCCCGGTGAAGACGATTCCGAGCGCGGCGATCGAGGCGCCGTAGAGCAGGGACTCCTCGAGCGGCTGCTGCTCGCTCAGGAACGCCGCCGAGACACCGGCTCCGATGACGACAGATGCGCCCGCGGAGACGAGCACGGCGGCCGTGGTCACCGCGTGCGGCGACACCACGGTCGAGCCGAGCAGCTCGACCCGTCCGGCGTCCTCCTCGCGTCGTGTGTGGCGGACCACCGTGAACACCGCCATGAGCGCCACGCCGAGAAGGGCGGTCAGGCTGGTCTCGTAGATCAGGATCCCGCCGACCTGGTCGAGGCCGAGGGGCGGCCCCGCCATGGCCACCGAGGCCGGAGACTGCTCCACGGTCCGCGCATAGGCAGCGATCTTCGCCGGGGTGTCGTACAGGCCGCGCACCGCCCCCAGCGAGGCGTACACGATGCCGACGATCGCCAGGATCCACACCGCCAGGTAGATCCGGTCCCGGCGCAGCACGAAGCGGACCAGGGGGCCGACCCCCGTGAAGGCGGTCATGCCTCGGCTCCCTCCGGCTCGACCCGGTCGCCGAACTCGCGCAGGAAGAGCTCCTCGAGGGTCGGCGGGTGGCTGACCAGGGAGGTGATCTTGAGCGGGGCGAGATAGTCCATCGCCTCGTCGATGTGGTCGGTGTCGACGTCGAAGACCAGGTGTCCGTCGTCGTGGCCGATGTGGGCCACCCCCGGCACCTCATGGATCCGGTCCGCAGGCTTCTCCGTCGCCACGATGACCGTGGTGCGGGTGAGGTGGCGCAGCTCCTTGAGCGTGCCGCTCTGCACGACCCGTCCGGCCCGGATGATGCTGACCCGGTCCGACAAGGCCTCCGCCTCGGCGAGGATGTGGCTGGAGAGCAGCACCGTGCGTCCCCGTTCGCGCAGCTCGCCGATGGAGTCCTTGAAGGCGACCTCCATGATCGGGTCGAGCCCGGAGGTCGGCTCGTCGAGCAGGTACAGCTCCACGTCGGAGGCGAGCGCGGCGACCAGGGCCACCTTCTGCCGGTTCCCCTTGGAGTAGCTTCGGGTCTTCTTGGTGGGGTCGAGGTCGAACCGCTCGAGGAGCTCGGCCCTACGCCGCTGGTCCACCCCACCGCGCAGCCGCGCCAGCAGGTCGATGACCTCCCCGCCGGTAAGGTTCGGCCACAGCGCCACCTCGCCGGGGACGTAGGCCAGCCGTCGGTGCAGGGCCGCTGCCTCGTGCCAAGGGTCCCCGCCCAGGAGCTCGACCTTTCCGCGGTCCGCTCGCAGCAGCCCGAGGAGGATCCGGATCGTGGTCGACTTCCCCGAGCCGTTGGGCCCGAGGAAGCCGTGGACCTCCCCGGTCTGCACCTCGAGGTCGAGACCGTCGAGAGCGACCGTCGTACCGAACGTCTTGACCAGGCCGGAGACGGTGATGGCGTTGCTCATGTCCCCAACTGTGGCATCTGTGACCTGCCGTAGGCAGGGACTTAAGCCCCCATGGGGCGGGTCAGCGGATCGTCACCCCGGCGGGGACCCGGACCTCGAGCGGCGTGACCGCACAGGCGAGCTCGTGGACCGCGCCGGCGACCGGATCGTCCTCCTCCGATCCGGTCGCGCAGCTGTCCTCCGACTCGCCGCCAGGCTCCTCCGCACCAGGCTCCTCCGCACCCGGCTCCTCCGCTCGGGGCTCCCCCGAACCCGACTCCTCCGCAGTGGGCTGGTCCTCACCCGGCTCCTCCTCGCCGGGCTCCTCCTCGCCGGGCTCCTCCTCGCCGTGCATCTGCCCCTCGAGGGCCGCCGCGGCGCAGACGAGCTCGTGGAGGACCGGTCCGGCCTCACCGGCCTCAGCCTCGGCCCGCTCGTGGACGGGACCCGAGACCGAACTCTCCTCGTCCAGACCCGGACCGCCGAGCTGCTCGCCCAACGTCGCGCCACTGCCGGCCGCACCACCGGTCGCGCAGCTGCCCTCCCCGCCGGGGGCCACCTCGCCAGGCTCCGCCTTACCGGGCCCCTCCTCAGCCGGCTCCTCCTCGGCTGGCCCCTCGTCGTCGTCGCACCGCGGGTTGCTGCTCCCGACGCGGCCGGGCGCGTCGCACGGCGGCTGGTCGGCGCCCGGGCCGTTCGCCTGAGCGGGAGCCGCGCTCGGCTCGTAGCCGGATGCGCTGCCGGACGCGAACCCGATGGAGAGGGACATGGCGGCGACGACGGCGAGCAGGGCCGTCAGCTCTCGTCGCAGCGCGCGGATCAGAAGTCGTGACATGGGTCCTCCGAGTCGGACTGGCACCGATGGCGCCACGGCGGGACCCCTCCCCGCGGGGGAAGGTACGGCGAACGCGCCGATGCCACAACCTGTGTCCGGCTCCGTCTCAGTGGGCGGATCGGTGTCCGCAGGCGGACTAGACCCCCAGCAGGTCCTTGACCGGCTCGATCGCGAAGTACACGACGAACAGGAGCGCCACGACCCACATCAGTGGGTGAACCTGGCCGGCCTTGCCGCGCACGGCCTTGATCAGGACGTAGGCGACGAAGCCGGCGCCGATACCCGCCGAGATGGAGTAGGTGAACGGCATCAGCGCGATCGTCAGGAACGCCGGGATCGCGATCTCGACATCGTCCCAGTCGATGTTCTTGACCTGCTGCATCATCAGGAAACCGACGAGCACGAGCGCCGGCACGGCCGCCTCGTTGGGGATGATCTTCACCAGCGGGGTGAAGAGGGTCGCGAGCAGGAACAGCACCCCGGTGACCACGCTGGCCAAGCCGGTCCGCGCGCCCTCGGCGACACCGGATGCGGACTCGATGTAGGAGGTGTTGCTCGAGACCCCCGCCGCCCCGCCTGCCGCGGCGGCGATCGAGTCGACCACGAGGATCCGCTTGGTGTTCGGCGGCGCGCCGTCCTCGTCGAGCAGGTCCGCCTCCGCGCCGATCGCGGTCATCGTGCCCATCGTGTCGAAGAAGTCAGCGAGCAGCAGCGTGAAGACGAGCAGCGCCACCGTTACGAAGCCGACCCGCTCGATGGAGCCCAGCAGCGAGAAGTCACCGAGGACGGGGAAGCTCGGGATGTCCACGACGCGGTCGGGGATCGCGGGGACGTTGAGGCTCCAGCCGACGGGGTTGATCTCCTCGGGACTGATGAACGACGGCCCGACCTTCGCCACCATCTCGACGACCACGGCGAGCACGGTCGTCGCGGCGATCGAGATCAAGATCGCGCCACGCACGTTACGGACGTAGAGGGTCACCATCAGCGCGAACCCGATCACGAAGACCAGCACCGGCCAGCCCACGAGGGTGCCGCCGTCGCCGAGCTCGACGGGGACCGGCCCGGTGCCGGTACGCCGCACGAACCCGGCGTCGACCAGGCCGATGAGGGCGATGAACAGGCCGATGCCCACGCTGATCGCGACCTTGAGCTCACCCGGCACTGCGTGGAACACGGCGGTCCGGAAGCCGGTGAGCACCAGGCCGAGGATGATCAGGCCCTCGATGACGACGAGACCCATGGCGTCGGCCCACGTCATGCCGGAGGCGACCGAGTAGGCGACGAAGGCGTTCAGGCCCAGGCCGGTGGCAAGCGCGAGCGGGAAGTTGGCGACCACGCCCATCAGGATGGTGAGAAGCCCCGCGACCAGCGCCGTCGTCGCGGCGATGCCGGCGAAGTCACCTCCGGCGAGCAGCTGCTCGTCCGCGTCGACCGCCCCCAGGAGGATGATCGGGTTGAGGACGATGATGTAGGCCATCGTGAAGAAGGTGACGAAGCCACCTCGCACCTCGCGGCCGACCGTGGAGCCGCGCTCGGAGATCTTGAAGTACCTGTCGAGCAGGCCGGTCTGCGCCGAGACGCGTTCGGAGGTCTGGGTGGTGGGCTGCTTGTCCACGGAGGTCCCTTGCGTTTGTGCTGTGTCGGGAGGCGGGGATTGCCTGGCGGCCACACCCGGGCACGCCGGGGCATATCCTCCCAGAACGGCACTGCGCCGCCACAGGCGGCCCTCGCCGCGCGGCCGGGCCCCGCACCGTCGGCTAGCCTGGAGTCGTGGAGCCCGAGAGCCAGCCCGTCGAGCAGGTGCAGGTGCACGAGATCGGCAAGCGCACCTACATCGTGGCCGACGTCGAGCCGCTCGACGTGGACGGTGTGCGCACGGTCGCCGTCGGCACCGCCCTGTGGGCGCTGGCGTTCTTCCTGCTGCTGCCCTTCTACGGCCGTCTCGAGGAGAGCGGTCGCGTGTGGTGGCTGTGGACGTGCGTCGCCGGGTTCGGCCTCGGCATCATCGGCTGGGACTACTGCCGACGCCGACGCCGACGCTAGAACTCCTCGAGGTCGTCCCAGGTCAGCGTGTCGAGCACCGGCTCCGGAAGCGGCGCGGGGAGGTTGCGCTTGTGCAGCCGGGCCTCGCTGTGGGCCCCGCAGCCGTGGTCGAACGAGACGACCCGGCCGTCGTCGTTGGCGTAGGCGTTGGCGCAGACGCCGAAGACCTGGGACAGCGGGCCGGCGAGCCGTACGAGGAACCCGCAGGTGCCGCAGCTGTCGGGGGCCGACTGGGCGATCGGAGCGTCGGGGCCGTGGCTGCCGTCGTACCAGCGCTGCGCCGCCAGGTCGCGCCCCTCGAGCGAGAGCACCCGGGGGCGTCCGAGGCCGACCTCGTCGGTGACCGTCCTGACTGTCTCGGCGTCCACCACCTCGTCGTCGGCGAGGTAGCCCGGCACGAGCCGGGGGTCGTCCTCCTCGACGGGGAGCAGGTCGCCGGGGCCTAGGTCACCGGGCTGGATCCGCTCCCGCCACGGCACCCACTGCGGCGCCACGAGGGCGTCGTCACCGGGGAGCAGCACGATCTCGTCCACGGTGACGTGCTTCTGACGGGGCGCCCGCGCGAGCGTGACCGACCAGCGCCAGCCCTTGTAGCCCGCGCGCGTGCAGGCGAAGTAATGCGTCGTGACCCGCTCGTCCTCGCTCGCGTGACCGAGGTGCTCGCCTACCTCAGCCAGGTCGGCGAGCTCGAGGAGGGCCTCACGGGCGACGTCGACCGCACGGACACCCACGGTGTCCGGCTTGTTGGTCCGAGCGGCTGCCATCACGTCGCGATTGTCTCCCATAGGCCGTCGCGCTGTCTCGCCGGGTGCCACATCCGTCGGCGAGGCAGGCAGGATGGTCGTCATGGCGCACGAGGAGGCGAGCCGGGCCGACCCGCGGCACACCCGTGCGGTCACCGGCATCGCCCGCCGGATGGGCTCAGCCACCGGCCGGGCAGCCGGCTACACCTACCGGAAGGCCCGCCGCGCGACCCGGGACAAGGGAGCCGGCGAGACGGGCCTCTACCGCCTGATCGAGCTGCACGCCTTCCACGGGGCCGGGGACGCAGCTGTCGCGATCGCGCTGGCCGGGACGTTGTTCTTCCAGTCGCCGACCGGTGAGGCACGCCTCCAAGTCGCGCAGTTCCTCGGCCTCACGATGCTGCCCTTCGTGATCGTCGCGCCCCTGATCAGCCCCGTCCTCGACCGGTTCGGCCACGGCCGACGCTGGGCGATCGGCACGACGATGGCAGTCCGGGCCTTCCTCTGCTGGGTCCTGGCCGACGCGGTGGTCAACGGCTCGATGGCTCTGTTCCCGGCGGCGCTCGGAGTGCTGGTGGCCTCCAAGGCCTACATCGTGACCCGCTCCGCTGCCGTGCCACGGCTGCTCCCGGAGCAGCTGACGTTGGTGCGCGCGAACGCCCGGATCTCCCTCGCCGGTGTCGTGGGCGCGGTCGTCTCGGCGCCGCTGGCAGTGCTGGCGGCCTCCTTCGGCGCGGAATGGGCCCTTCGGTTCGGGTTCGCCGTCTTCGTCGCGGCGACCGTCCTGGCCATCCTGCTGCCCGCCGAGGTGGACTCCGCTCGCGGCGAGGAGCGGACCCCCCTGATCGCCCGGGTGCGGGTGCCCCACCTCGTGGTGGTGGGGCTGTACGCCAACGCGGGCGTCCGCCTGCTGTCGGGCTTCTTGACGATGTACCTCGTCTTCCTCCTGCGCGAGGAGCCCTTTCCCGGATGGGAGGGGCGTCCCGAGCTGCTGATCGGGCTCGTGGTCGCCGCCGCCGGCGTCGGCAACATCCTGGGGATCGCCCTCGGCACGAGACTGAGACCGGCGCCGCCGGAGATCACCGCCGTCGCCGCGCTGCTGAGCACCACCGCGGTGACGGCGTTCGTGGCGGTCTTCTACGACCTCGTGACCGCGGTCCTGATAGGGCTCGTCGCCGGGATGGCGCAGCCGCTCGCGAAGCTCGCGCTCGACGCGCTGATCCAGCACGAGGTGCCCGAGCGGACACGGACAGGTGCCTTCGCCCGGGCCGAGACCTTGCTGCAGCTGTCCTGGGTGATCGGCGGGTTCGTCGGGCTCGCGATGCCCCTCGTGCCGCACGTCGGCCTCGGTGTGGCCGCCGGGCTGCTCGCGGGGTGGGGCGGGTTCGTGCTCCACACCCGCAGGTCGCGTTGAGGCTCGAGCACGCCGGGGCTCAGAGCTCGAGCTCGTCGGCGAGGGCCCTCAGCAGCTTGGCCGTCGGCCGAGCCGTCCTGGGGTCGGGATGGCGACCGTTGCGGTAGCCGTTCTCGATGTTCTCGAGCAGGCGGTGGAGGTCCTCGATGATGTTCACCATCTCGGCCGGCTTCTTGCGCATCGCCTTCGACACCGAGGCTGCGGGCTCGAGCATCCGCACCTGGAGCGCCTGGTCGCCCTTGCGGCCCTGCACGACGCCGAACTCGACGCGCTGGCCGGCCTTGAGCGTCGTGACCCCCGCGGGCAGAGCGGACGCCCGGACGTAGACGTCCCCGCCCTCGTCCTTGGACAGGAAGCCGAAGCCCTTCTCGGCGTCGTACCACTTGACCTTGCCAGTAGGCACCGGATGACCTCTTCTTCTACTCGTCTGCGCCGGGGCGCGGGGTGGACCGGGTTCCAGGATATGGCGGGCGGCCACCTCGCCACGATCGGGTTACCGGTAGCGCTCGGGCTCGGTGAGGAGCTCGTTCATCGCTCCGGACCGGAAGCCCTTGGGATCGACCCTGGCGCTCGGGAACCCCGCAGCGACAGCAGCCTCCACCACCTCGGGCAGGGCGGTGGCCGCCTCGACCGACTTCGCGTCGACCTCGATGCTCGCCACGTCGCCGAGGTCGCGGACCCGAAGGTTGCCGACCCGGATGCCTCCCCGGTCCAGCGCGGAGCGCACCGACACCTCGGCCCGTTCGATCCGGGCCAGCCGGAACGAGCTGACCTTGACTCCGTAGGCCACCCTCGAGGACAGGCAGGCTGCCGCCGGCTTGTCCCACGTGGGCAGCCCCCAGGCCCGGGAGGTCTCCCGGATCTGCTGCTTGGTCAGGCACGCGTCGAGCAGCGGCGTGATCGCACCGCGCTCGGCGGCTGCACGGATGCCCGGCCGGAAACCGGCGACCGCGTCGTCGGCGTTGGTGCCCGTGGCGACGTGTGCGAGGCCGTGCCGCCGGGCGAGCGGCCCGAGCACCTCGAGCAGCTCGGCCTTGCAGAAGTAGCAGCGGTCCCCGGCGTTGGCCCGGTAGCCCTCGCGCTCCATCTCGTGGGTACGCGGCGTGAGCAGGCGTACGCCGAGCCTTTCGGCGTACTCGCGAGCCGGGCTCCGCTCGGCCTCGGGCAGCGAGTCGGAGTACGCCGTAGCCGCGGCGACCCGGTCGGGACCGAGGGCACGCACCGCGGCCGCGAGCAGGAAGGCGCTGTCCGCCCCGCCGCTGAACGCGACCATGACCGAGCCGCGCGAGCGCAGGTCCTCGTCGAGCCGAGCCAGCCGCTGATCGAGAATGTCCGATCCGGTCATCGCGTCACCATATGTATCCGTTCCGATTGAAACCAACGAGCGTCCCTGCGAGCATGGTGGGTCCTGACCGACGGAGGGCGGTCCCGGGAACGATCCGAAGGAAGGGAGTCCGTTGAGCACGTCGTCACGCGTCCGACGGGCTGTCGCCGTCCTGGCCTCCGCCCTGCTTGCAACCACCGGTACGACGGGGGTGGCCGGTGCCGCCCCCGCGCCCACCGAGGTCGCCGCCCCCGGCGTCTACATCGTCTCACTCGCCGACGCACCCCGTCCGGACCGGCCAGGAGACACTGCTCGACTGCGCCGGGCCCAGGACGCGTTGCTGCGCGACGTCGGTGATCCCGCCGTCCTCTACCGGTTCACCGCGGCCCTCAACGGGTTCGCCGCCGAGCTGGACCGCAACCAGGTCAAGCGGCTGCGCTCCCGCGACGACGTGGCACTCGTGGAGCGCAGCACGACCCAGCAGCTCGACTCGGTGGACTCCCCGCGCTTCCTCGGCGTCGACGAGGCCTGGGAGGCCGCGGGCGGCCCCGACAACGCCGGACGCGGCACCGTGGTGGGCGTCATCGACAGCGGCATCTGGCCCGAGAACCCCAGCTTCGCCGCGCTGCCCGGCGCCCGGAGCAGCGGCCCCGTTGACTTCGAGGGCACCTGCGAGACCGGCGAGCAGTGGGACGAGGCGGACTGCAACAGCAAGGTGGTCTCCGCCCGCTACTTCGTCAAGGGCTTCGGCGCGGACAACCTCGCCGCCTCGGAGTTCCTCTCCCCGCGCGACGCCACCGGCCACGGCTCGCACACCGCCGCGATCGCTGCAGGCAACGACGACGTCCGGGTCCGTGTCGACGGCCAGGACCTGGGCGCCGCAGCAGGCATGGCCCCCGGAGCCCACATTGCGGCCTACAAGGCCTGCTGGACCGCCCCCGACCCCGCTGACGACGGCTGCACCACCGTGGACACCGTCGCGGCCATCGACCAGGCAGTCGCAGACGGGGTCGACGTCATCAGCTACTCCGTGTCGGGTCCCTCGGGGGTCGACTCGGACTCGGTCGAGACCGCTTTCCTCAACGCGACCGCCGCCGGGGTGTTCGTGGCGGCGTCGGCGGGCAACCGCGGCCCCGCAGCGGGCACCGTCGCGCACGCGAGCCCCTGGGTGACCACGGTCGGTGCGAGCACCCACCACAGCTTCGACGGTGCGGTGGTCCTGGGTGGTGAGGAGGTCCACGTCGGGGCCATGATCTCCGACGTGGCGGTGCCGGACACGCGCATCGTCCTCGCCGAGAACGCCGTCGCGAGCACGAGCGCCGTCGACGACGCCCGCCTGTGCCGCCCCGGCTCGCTCGACGCCGCTGTGGCGCAGGACAAGGTCGTCGTGTGCGACCGAGGCAGCATCCCGCGGGTGGAGAAGTCTGCGGCCGTCGCGCGGGCCGGTGGAGCGGCGATGGTGCTCGCCAACGTGCGACCCGACAGCATCGACTCCGACTTCCACGCCGTGCCCACCGTCCACGTCGATGTGGCCGCCGGCGACGCGATCAAGGCCTACGTCACCCACACCGAGGAGCCGACCGCGTCGATCGATCCGTCGGGCTCCGACGACACCGAGGCGCCCCAGGTGGCTCCGTTCTCCTCCCGCGGGCCCACCCCGCACGACGGCGGCAGCCTGCTCAAGCCCGACCTGACCGCCCCTGGTGTCGGGGTGCTGGCGGCGGTGGCGCCGCCGGCCCACGACGGGCGGCTGTGGGACCAGTACTCCGGCACGTCGATGAGCACCGCGCACGTCGCCGGCCTGGCGGCGGTGGTGAGGAGCGTGCGGCCCGAGTGGACCCCGGCCATGGTGAAGTCGGCGATGTCCACGACCGCGGACGAGTTGGAAGGAGTCAGCGGGCCGCTGACGGAGGGGGCCGGTCAGGTCGATGCCGCAGAGGTGCTCGACCCCGGCCTGGTCCTCGACGCCGCGCCCGGGCGCTTCCGCGCCTGGCTCGACGGCCAGGTGCCCACCCGTGACCTGAACCTGCCTTCGGTCGCCGTGGGTGACCTGACCGGCAGCGCCCGCGTGGTCCGCCGGGTGACCAACGTGTCCGGCAGCACCGAGACCTACACGGCCGAGGTTCTCGGTCTCGGCGGGCTCGACGTCCGTGTGCGACCCAGCTCCTTCACCCTCGGACCGGGGGAGAGCGGCCGCATCGCGGTCGTCATCGACCGCGACGGCGCCCAGCTCGAGGCTCCGGCCCGGGGCTACGTCGTTCTGACCGGGCTGAGCCACCAGGCCCGACTGCCCGTGGTCGTCACCCCCCGCACGGTCGAGGCCCCCCAGGAGGCCACCTCGTCCGGGGCGGCCGGGACGCTGTCGTTCCAGGCTGTCGCCGGCACCGGTGGCGAGATGGGCCTGACGACGTCGGGCCTCGCCTCGTCGACACCGGTGGGCCTGACCCTCGAGCCGGGCGACTTCGACCCCCGGGACCCGGCGGCCGACGAGGACACCACACGCTTCCCGGTGGAGGTGCCGCCGGGCGCGGAGGTCGTGCGCATCGAGCTCGCCGGCCGCGACAGCGACGACATGGACCTCCACCTCTACCGCGGTGAGGAGCTGGTCGAGTCGTCCATCGGGAGCGATGCCGACGAGCTGCTGACCCTGGTCGACCCCCAGCCCGGCAACTACGACCTCTACGTCTCCTCGGCGGTCGCGGCCAACGGGTCCACCACGACGGCCCAGCTGTACACCTGGGTGGTCACCCGGGACGACGCGGGCAACCTGCGGGCGCCCGACAGCGTCGCGGTGAGCGAGGGCGAGCCTTTCGAGGTCGAGCTCACGTGGGAGGACCTCGACCCGACCGCTCGCTGGTTCGGTGCGATCCGCTACGGCCAGTCGGACGAGCGGACCTTCGTCACCGTCAACTGAGCCCGAGGCGCCGGGCGGCCACCTCGCGCATCTCGACCTTGCGGATCTTGCCGGTCACGGTCATCGGGAACTCCTCGACGACCATCACGTAGCGCGGGATCTTGTAGTGGGCGAGCCGGCCCGTGGCGAATGCGCGGACCGCGTCCGCGTCGAGCGGCTCGGCCCCCTCACGCATCCGTACCCAGGCGCACAGCTCCTCGCCGTACTTCTCGTCGGGGACGCCGATGACCTGCACGTCCTCCACGTCGGGATGGGTGTACAGGAACTCCTCGATCTCGCGCGGGTAGATGTTCTCGCCGCCGCGGATCACCATGTCCTTGATCCGGCCGACGATGTTGCAGTAGCCGTCCTCTCGCATCACCGCGAGGTCGCCGGTGTGCATCCAGCCGTCGGCGTCGATCGCCTCGGCGGTCTTCTCCGGGTCGTCCCAGTAGCCGAGCATCACGGAGTACCCGCGGGTGCAGAACTCCCCCGGCTCGCCGCGCCCCACGGTCTCGCCGGTGGCCGGGTCGACGATCTTGATCTCCACGTGCGGGTGCACGCGGCCGATGGTGGCGGTACGACGCTCCAGGTCGTCGTCGCTGCGGGTCTGGCACGAGACCGGCGAGGTCTCGGTCATGCCGTAGGCGATGGAGACGCCCTCCATGTTCATGTCCTCGACGCAGCGCTTCATCACCTCCACCGGGCAGATCGACCCCGCCATGACACCGGTGCGCAGGGCCGACAGGTCGAAGGAGGAGAAGTCGGGGTGGTTCTGCATCGCGATGAACATCGTCGGCACACCGTAGAGGCCCGTGCACCGCTCGTCCTGGACGGCGCTCAAGGTGACCCCGGGGTCGAAACCGGGAGCGGGGATCACCATCGTCGCTCCGTGGGTGGTGCAGCCGAGGTTGCCCATGACCATCCCGAAGCAGTGGTAGAAGGGCACCGGGATGCACAGCCGGTCCTCGTGGCTGAAGTCGAGCAGCTCGGTGGTGAAGAAGCCGTTGTTGAGGATGTTGCGGTGGCTCAGGGTCGCGCCCTTGGGGAAGCCGGTCGTGCCCGAGGTGTACTGGATGTTGATGGGGTCTGCGTTGTCGAGCGTGGCCATCCGCTCCGCGACCGCGTCCTCGGGGAGGCCCTCCCCCTCCGCCAGCAGGGCCGCCCAGTCCGGCGTACCGATGAAGACGACGCGATCGAGCGCCCGGCAGTCGTGGCGGACCTCCTCGACCATCGCGCGGTAGTCGCTGGACCTGAACTCCGTGGCGGAGACGAGCATGCGCATCCCGGACTGGTTGAGCGCGTAGGCGAGCTCGTGGGTGCGGTAGGAGGGGTTGACGTTGACCAGGATCGCGCCGATTTTCGCGGTGGCGAGCTGCACGATCGTCCACTCCGCGCAGTTCGGCGACCAGATCCCTACCCGGTCACCCTTGACGATGCCCGCGCCGATCAGCCCACGGGCGAGGGCGTCGACGTCCCGGTCGAGCTCGGCATAGGTCCACCGGCGACCGGAGGCGACCTCCACGAGCGCCTCGCGGTCGGCGTGCTCGCGCGCGGTCTTCTCGAAGTTGGCGCCGCTGGTCTCCTCGATGAGCGGCGGTGTGGTCTCTCCGGCGGCGTAGGACTCCATGCCCGGCAGGTTAGCGACCGTTCCCTCGTTGGGGAGCCCTTCGCCCGGATCGGAGGGGACTAGCCCCGGATGAGCCGCCGGAGGTAACGGTCGGCCTGGCTCTCGTCCCAGCCGTGCCCCTCGCGGAGGCCCTCGGCGAGCATTGCCAGGTAGGCCTCGCTGGGCTCGTTGTGGTCGACGTGCTCGATGCCGTGGGGCGAGGTGAACGTGAGCATCGGGGCACCGCCTATCCGCCCCACCTCGACCAGCGTCTCGTAGTGGCCAGGTCCCACGTGGTGGCGTCCGTCGAGCTCGGGGTCGAGCCCGCCGAGAACGATCTCCTCGATCGGGTCGTCCGGGTCGGGCACGCGGTACATCTCCTGCGCGGCGATATCGGCGAACTGCTCGGCGGTGACGAGGTAGGCCCGCCCCACCGCTGGGCCGGGGGTCTCGTGGTCGTAGAAGGCCACACCGCCACCCCACTGCGGCGAGTCGCCGGCGAAGTAGACCGAGCCTGGCAGCTCGACCCCGATGCTGTGGCGGGGCAGACGCGGGTCACGCGCGCCGGGGTTGTGGGTGGTTCCGCCGACCGGGCATCCGCCCTCGATGTAGCAGGCCAGGCGGTCCTCGGACATGTTGGACCCGTAGCTGACGTACCAGACCTCGCCGCCGTGCGGGAGGGGCGTCACGCGTTCTTGTGTCGCAGTCATGGCTGTTGGGCAACCTACCCCGACAGGCGCGGTTTCGAACGTGATGTACGTCAAAGGCGGGTCTGGTCAGGCGCCTGTGGGTGTGTCTCTTGCTCGCACACCGGTCGGCGCGGTGCTCCTCGGTGTCCGGCGGGTCGTCGGGGACCAGCGGGATAGCGCGGTACCTCCGGCCAAGGCCACGGTCGCTAGTACCGTGGAGCGGATGGCCGAGAGCAGCGCCCCGCGCACCCTGGCCGACCAGTTCCGCGGCTGGTCGGACGAGGCGCTGGCACGTCTGCTCGAGGCCCGGCCCGACCTCGCCGCTCCCGCCCCGCAGGACTCCACCCAGCTCGCGTCACGAGCCGGCACGAGGGCCTCGGCGCTGCGGGCCGTCGACCAGCTCGATCTTCTCGCTCTCGCGGTCCTCGACGCGGTCGTCGCACTCGGTGGCCGCGCCTCGCTCGGCGACCTCCAGCGCCGCGTCAACGCCGCCTCCGAGTCGGTCGCCGCCGCCGTCGAGACGCTGAGAGGCCGGGCACTCCTGTGGGGCTCGTCCGACGAGCTGCGTGCGGTGAGCGTGCTCGCCGACGTCGTCGGTACGACGGTCAGCGGACTCGGCCCGGCCGCGGAGCAGCTGCTCTCCGGGTACGGCCCGGCCCGCGTCTCCTCCCTGGCCCGCGACCTCGGGCTCGACGTCTCGGGCGACCGCGCTAGCGACATCGCCGCCATCGCTCGGCACCTCACCGACCGAGAGGCCGTCGAGGGGCTCGTCGAGGAGCTCGACCCCCGGGCACGGGCGATACTCGACCACCTCGAGCGCGACGCCGTGGCCGGCACCGTCGACTCGACCGACCGAGCGGTCAGCCGCGCCGAGTCGAGCAGCCCCGTGGAGCAGCTGCTCGCCCGCGGGCTGGTGGTCGCCCGGGACCGCAAGCACGTCGTCGTGCCCCGGGAGGTCGCGATCTGCCTGCGTGGCGGGCGCACGACCCGGCACCCGGTGGGCGCCCCGCCGGCGCTGGCCACGTCCTCCCGGGACCAGAGCCTGGTCGACCGGGCCGCCGCCGGGGCGGCGTTCGACCTCGTGACCCACGTCGAGCTGCTCCTCGAGCACTGGGGCGCACACCCGCCGGCAGCACTGCGCAGCGGCGGCCTCGCGGTCCGTGACCTCCGCGCCGCCGCGGTGCTGCTCCACGTCGACGAGCCGACCGCGGCCCTGCACGTGGAGGTGGCCGCGGCCGCGGGGCTGCTCGCCGTGGGGGACACCGAGGACGTCGACGCGGCCTGGCTGCCCACCGACACCTTCGACATCTGGAGCAGCGGCACCACGGCAGAGCGCTGGGCGACCCTCGCCCTTGCCTGGCTCGACAGCCCGCGCCTGATGGGCCTCGTCGGCAGTCGCGACGAGAGCCGCAAAGCCGTCAACGCCCTCGCCGGAGACCTGGAGCGGGCCTGGGCCGCCGAGACCCGGCGCACCACCCTCGAAGTGCTCGCAGGCCTTCCCCAGGGCGAGGTGCTCGCCGCGGGGACCGGCGTCTCCTCCCTCGCGGACCGCGTCCGGTGGCTGCGCCCGCGACGTCCGGCGCAGCGTGCCGAGGCGGTCGCCTGGACGGTCGAGGAGGCCGCGGTCCTCGGCGTGGTCGCACTCGGCGGCGTCGCCAGCCACGGACACCCGCTCCTCGAGGGCGAGGACCCGCGCCGCGACGCCGCCAAGGCCCTCGAGCCCCTCCTGCCCGCCCCGGTCGACCACGTCCTCCTCCAGGCCGACCTGACCGCCGTCGCCCCGGGACCGCTCGAGCACGAGCTCGCCCACAACCTCGCGACGGTCGCCGACATCGAGTCCCGCGGCGGCGCGACCGTCTACCGCTTCACCGCCTCGTCGGTACGCCGCGCGTTCGACTCCGGCTGGTCCTCGGCCGAGGTGCACGACTTCATCGCCTGCTCCTCACGCACCCCCGTGCCCCAGCCGCTGGTGTACCTCGTCGACGACGTCGCCCGCCGTTTCGGCACCGTCCGTGTCGGAGCTGCCGGGTCCTTCCTTCGCAGCGACGACGAGACGGCCCTCGCCGAGCTCGTGCACAACCCCCAGGCGGCCGGACTGCGACTACGCAGGATCGCCCCGACCGTCGTCGTGAGCGACGTGCCCGTCGACGTGCTCCTGCCACGGCTGCGTGAGCTCGGCGTCGCACCTGTCGTCGAGGCCGCCGACGGGACGGTGCGGCTCGCCCGCAGGGCCAGCCACCGAGCGCGACCTGCACGCCGAAGGCCGCCGAGCCCCGACCTGGGGGCGGCGCGTCTCGCGGCTCGGGTCGCCGCGACGGTCGGTGCCATCCGGGCCGGGGACCGCGCGTCGCAGAACCGGCCCCGCCGGGCCGAGGCCACGACACTGGCCCGGGGAGGGCCGATGGCGACCATGGCCGCGCTGCGCGAGGCGGTGGAAGCCAGGGCGACGGTGTGGATCGCCTATCTCGACAACCACGGCTCGACCGTGGAGAGGGTCGTGGACCCGGTGAAGGTCGAGGCCGGATGGCTCAGCGCGTTCGACCACCGCGCCGACGACGTCCGGTCCTTCGCGGTGCACCGGATCACCAGCGTCAGCCCGATCACCTAGCCGGGTGCCCCTTACCGCTACGCGTGCTTGGGCGGGCTGGGTAAGGTTCTGGAATGGATTTCGTCCGTTACGCGGAGCGCTCGGCCGACCTCGTCAACGCCGAGCTCGACGAGGCCGAGGACCTGGTTCGGTTCCTGAGCGAGCGCGCCTGGCTCCAGGACCAGGTGGTCGAGCGCGACGCGACCGCCCTGCGCC
>DATHVS010000208.1:0-11971 GCA_035461195.1 Nocardioidaceae bacterium | reverse complement strand
GGCGCCTCCGCGGCCTCCTCCGGGGTCGCGACGGCGTCGTCGGTCACCGGAGCGGTCTCGGCGTCACCCTCGGGCTGACCGAAGACGTCCTCGGCGGTCGCCTCGGGTCCCTCGACCTGGTCGTCGTACGGCTGCGACACGGTTAATCAGTCACCTTCGTTGCTGTGCTGCGGATGGTCCGGCGGTCGGTCGCCAGGGGTCAGGTCCTACGCGAAGACCCAGAACGCGAGCCTCCCGAACCCGAGGTCGAGCAGGGAGATGATCGACATCATCACCATCACGAACACCATCACCACGATGAAGTACGTGATCAGCTGCTGCTGCGTGGGCCACACGACCTTGCGCAGCTCGGCCACGACCTGGCGGTAGAAGGTGACCGGACCGGTGCGCTTGTCCGACGAAGATACGGAGCGGCTCTCCGACACTGTCCTCCACCTTCCCTTGTTCGTAGACCGACTGACCGGGTTCCCTCCCGGCGGGAGGGACCTTGCAGGGCACGAGGGACTTGAACCCCCAACCTTCGGTTTTGGAGACCGATGCTCTGCCAGTTGAGCTAGTGCCCTTCGGAGGCCCGGTCGCCTCCGTCGTCGTACCGCTCAGAGCCGGGCGCGATCCAGCTGCGCGGCAGTGACAGGGCATGACAACCAAGGGTGCGAACCACCAAGACGGAGATTCTACGGGGTAGACCGACGCGAAGTCGAACCGAGACCGCGCGCCCCCTGGGCTCCGTCGGCCCGAAGCCCGGACCCGGCTGCCGTTCATGGCGGGTCAGTGGAACGATGATCCCATGACCGAGTCCTCGCCCAGCCCCGAGCCCGACGCGGCAGACCGTCCGGGTCGTCACGCCGCCTCTCCTGCCGTGCCTCCCCACGAACGCCGCGTCTCGGCACGCATCGGCGGGATCGCCGAGTCCGCGACGCTCGCGGTGGACGCGAAGGCCAAGTCGCTCAAGGCCGCCGGGCGGCCGGTCATCGGGTTCGGTGCCGGCGAGCCGGACTTCGCGACGCCCGACTACGTCGTCGAGGCGGCCGTGGAGGCCTGCCGTGACCCCCGCAACCACCGCTACACCCCGGCGGGTGGTCTGCCCGAGCTGAAGCAGGCCATCGTCGACAAGACCCGCCGTGACTCCGGCTACGAGGTCGAGGCCGCCCAGGTGCTCGTGACCAACGGCGGCAAGCAGGCGATCTACGAGGCGTTCGCGACGATGCTCGACCCGCTCGACGAGGTGATCGTCCCCGCACCCTACTGGACCACCTACCCCGAGTCGATCCGGCTCGCGGGCGCCGTGCCGGTGGAGGTCCTCGCCGACGAGACCCAGGACTACAAGGTGAGCGTCGACCAGCTCGAGGCTGCCCGCACGGAGCGCACGAAGGTGCTGTTGTTCAACTCCCCGTCCAACCCGACCGGTGCGGTCTACAGCCGCGACGAGGTGGAGGCGATCGGCCGCTGGGCCCTCGAGCACGGCCTGTGGGTGCTCACCGACGAGATCTACGAGCACCTCGTCTACGACGGCCTGGAGACCGCGTCGATCCCGGTCGTCGTGCCCGAGCTCGCCGACCGCTGCGTGATCGTCAACGGCGTGGCGAAGACCTACGCGATGACCGGGTGGCGCGTGGGCTGGGTGTTGGGCCCGAAAGACATCGTGAAGGCGGCGACAAACCTCCAGTCGCACGCGACCTCCAACGTCTCCAACGTCGCCCAGCGGGCCGCGATCGCCGCGGTGTCCGGGGACCTCTCGGCGGTGGACGAGATGAAGGTCGCCTTCGACCGGCGCCGGCGCACGATCGTCTCGATGCTCAACGAGATCGACGGCGTGGTCTGCCCCGAGCCGAAGGGGGCGTTCTACGCCTATCCCTCGGTCAAGGGCCTGCTCGGCCGCACGATCGACGGCGTGACCCCGCAGACCTCTGCCGAGCTCGCCGAGCTGATCCTCGACAAGGCCGAGGTGGCGGCGGTCCCGGGTGAGGCGTTCGGCTCGCCCGGTTACCTGCGGTTCTCCTACGCGCTCGGCGACGACGACCTCGTCGAGGGGATCTCCCGGCTCAAGAAGCTCTTCGCCTGAGCCCGGCGGACCGCGTGCCGGTGGATCGCGACCGCGGGGCCCGCGAGCTTCGCAGCCTGCCCAAGGCGCACCTGCACCTGCACTTCACGGGGTCGATGCGCCACGCGACCCTGCTCGAGCTCGCGACGCGCGACGGGATCAACCTGCCCGATGCCCTCGTCGAGGACTGGCCACCGACCCTGTCGGCCGCCGACGAGAAAGGCTGGTTCAGGTTCCAGCGGTTGTACGACGTGGCGCGCTCGGTGCTGCGGACCGAGGACGACGTACGCCGGCTGGTGCGCGAGGCGGCTGAGGACGACGTGGCGGACGGGTCGCGCTGGCTGGAGATCCAGGTCGACCCGAGCGGCTACGCGGCCCGCTTCGGCGGCATCACGGCCTTCACCGACCTCGTGCTCGACGCGGTGCGCGACGCCTCCGAACGCACCGGGCTCGGCATGGCGGTGGTGGTCGCGGCCAACCGCACCAAGCACCCTCTCGACGCCCGCACCCTTGCCCGCCTGGCCGCGCAGTACGCCGGACGTGGCGTGGTCGGCTTCGGGCTGAGCAACGACGAACGTCGGGGGCGGACCGAGGACTTCGGGCCTGCCTTCGCCATCGCCGAGCGGGCCGGGCTGATGCTCGCGCCTCACGGCGGTGAGCTGCTCGGCCCCCACAGCGTGCGGACCTGCCTCGACACGCTGCACGCCGACCGGCTGGGCCACGGGGTCCGGGTCGTGGAGGACCCTCCTCTGTTGGAGCGGGTCGTCGAGCAGGGCGTCCCCCTGGAGGTGTGCCCGGTCTCGAACGTCGCGCTCGGGGTGTACACCGACCTGAGCTCGGTGCCGCTGCCGACCCTGCTCGAGGCCGGCGCCGCCGTCGCGCTCGGGGCGGACGACCCCCTGCTGTTCGGCTCGCGCCTCACGGGGCAGTACGCCACCATGCGGGCCGCGCACGACCTGTCCGACGAGCAGCTCGCCGACCTCGCATCGATGTCGATCCGCGCGTCACAGGCACCCGACGACACGAAGGCCCGGCTGCTGCGCGAGGTCGCGCAGTGGCTGGCAGAGTAGGCGTCATGACGAACCCTCCGGGCGAGGGCGGACCCACGACCCCCGAACAACCTGAACAGCCCGGGTACTGGGAGCCGCAGGGCCAGCAGCAGCCCTACCCCCCGGCTCACCCGCCTCAGTACCCTCCCGGCTACCCGGCCCAGGCACCGATCCAGTACGCCCCTGACCACCCGAAGGCGACCACCTCGCTGATCATCGGCATCCTCGGCGTGGTGCTGTGCCAGGTCATCGCGCCGTTCGCGTGGTCGATGGGCAAGAAGACCCTCGACGAGATCGACGCCTCGCAGGGCCGCCTCGGCGGGCGCGGGGCCGCGCAGGCCGGCTACGTCCTCGGCATCGTCGGCACGGTCCTGCTCGCGCTGAGCATCCTGCTCATCGGGGTGTACGTGATCTTCATGGTCGCCCTGGTAGGCGGCGGCATGGCCACCTCGGGCTGACGCCGGAGGCGCAGCGAGGTCAGAGGGAGCAGCCCACCATGACGGGCTCGTTCTCGAGGCGTACCCCGAAGCGCTCCTCCACGCCGGTCCTGACCTCGCGGGCGAGCGCCACCAGGTCGGCCGTGTCGGCACCACCTCGGTTGGTCAGGGCGAGGGTGTGCCTCGTGGAGAGGCTCACCCGTTCGTTGCCGTGGCCCCTGCCGAAGCCGCTTCGCTCGATGAGCCAGGCGGCGCTGGTCTTGACCCGCCCGTCGGGCTGCTCCCACCTCGGGGCGTCGTCGGGCAGGCGGGCGGCCTGCTCGGCGCTCAGCAGCGGGTTGGTGAAGAACGAGCCCGCGCTCCACGTGTCGTGGTCGTCGGCGTCGAGGACCATCCCCTTGCCCCGGCGAAGGCCGAGCACGGCCTCGCGCACGTCCCTGGTCGGTGCCCGGCCGCCCGGTTCCACCCCGAGCGTGCGGGCGAGCTCGGCGTACCGCACCGGCGCCCCGAGGTCCCCGAGGCGCAGCTGGAAGGTCACCGAGAGCACCACGTGGCGGCCCGGGTCCCGCTTGAACCGGCTGGTCCGGTAGCCGAACCCGCAGTCGGCGGCGGCGATGGTGCGTACGGCGGACTCCTGCCTGTCCCAGCAGCGGACCGAGGCGATCGTCTCAGCGACCTCCTGGCCGTAGGCGCCGACGTTCTGGATCGGGGTGGCGCCGACACTGCCGGGGATGCCGGAGAGGGCCTCGATGCCGACCCAGCCCTCGTCCACCGCCCGCGCGACCAGGTCGTCCCAGGTCTCACCGGCGGCGACGGTGACCGTGGCCCCGCTGCAGTCGTCCTGGTCGACGGCGACGCCGTGCGTGGCGATCTTGACCACGGTGCCGGGGAAGCCCTCGTCGGCGACGACCAGGTTGCTGCCTCCCGCGACCAGGAGCAGCGGCTCTCCCGCATCGTCGGCTGCGCGGACCGCGGCGACCAGGTCGGCCTCGGTGGTGGCCTCGACGTAGTGTGCCGCCGGACCGCCCAGACGCAGCGTGGTGTGGCGCGCGAGGACCTCAGCCACGGGCCAGCACCGCCCTGGGGGCGCCGAGGACCTTCTCGCCCCTGCAGGTGACCTCGAGGGCGATGTGCACGCCGTCCTCGGTGAGGTTCTTGACGGTGCCGGCGACCTGGACCTCGATTCCCTCGTCGTCATCGGGCACGACGACCGGCTTGGTGAACTTGCAGCCGAGCTCGCGAACCAACCCGGGCGCGCCGGCCCAGCTGTCGAGGGCGCGCGCCGCGAGCGCCATGGTGTACATGCCGTGGGCGATCACGCCGGGCAGCCCCACGGCGGTTGCGACCCGGTCGGACCAGTGGATCGGGTTGAAGTCGCCGCTGGCGCCGGCGTACCGGACGAGGTCGGTGCGCGTGACGCGGTAGGTCCGGGTGGGTAGCTCGGCCCCGGCGCCGAGCGCGGCCGGTGAAGTGCTCATGCGGACTCCTCCGCGCGGTGGACGAGGGTGGCGAAGGCCGTGCAGACCGGCTCGCCGTGCTCGTCGGTGATCTCGCTGCGAGTGCCGATGATGTCGGCGCCGCCGATCTGGCGCAGCGTGTCGACGGTCAGCGTGGCCGAGAGCCGGTCTCCGACGACGACGGGCCGGGTGTAGGTGAACCGCTGCTCGCCGTGCACGACGCGGTGCAGCTCGATGCCGACCGCGGGGTCCTCCATCAGCGCGGTCATGGCGCGGAAGGCGACCACGATCGGGAAGGTCGCGGGCGCGGTCCGGCCGTCGAAGTCCGACCCGGTCGCCCGGGCGAACTCCAGCACCTTCTCGTGACTCACGGCGTAGGCGTCCGTGGGCGGGAACGCCCGTCCGGCAAGGGCGGTGTCGACTGCCATGCGACGAGACGCTAGCAGTCGGCTAGGCGAGCAGGTCGCGCAAGCCCGCGACGTAGGAGTCGGGGGTCACGTCCTCGAGGACGAGCGCCTCCAGCACGAACCCGGGTAGGAGGGCGAACAGCACCTGGGCCACGGCGCGGGGGTCGGCGCCCGGGGACATGGTCCGGTCCGCCTGGGCCCGCCGGACGACGCCTTCGAGCGCCGAGCGAACAGCACCCATCTTCTCCTTCGCGAGCGCGTGGATCTCCGGGTCCCGGACCGCCTCGGCCCATGCCTGGACGCCGACCCTGGCCATGTCACCGTCGGACTCGTGCGTGAGCCGCGCCATCTGCTCGAGGAACACCTGCACGGCGTCGACCGGGTGCACGGGGGCCTCGCGCTCGACGAGGTCCTGGAGCAGGAGCGCCACCTGGCCGATGGAGCGTTCGGAGATGGCGCGGATGATGTCGTTCTTGCTCCGGAAGTAGCCGTAGACGGCGCCCGCGGACAGGCCCGCCTCTCCGATGACGTCGGCCATCGTCGTCTTGTGGAAGCCCTCGCGGGCGACGCAGCGGGTCGCGGCGAGCAGGATCTGCTCCCGCCGAGCGAGCCGGTGCTCGTCGGTGACCTTCGGCATGGGCCCAGATTAAACGAACATTCGTTCTTGACAACGCGACGACGCGAGGCGCACGCTCATTGATAACGAACGAACGTTCCTTTTGGAGGTAGCGATGAGCACCCATGCCCCTGTCGAGGGTCGTCACGTCGCCGGCGTGGTCGTCGGCCTGACCGCCGCCCTCACTGTCGTGCTGACCGCGTTCGCGTGGCCGGCCTCGCAGCTCGAGCCGCGGGGCGTGCCCCTGGCCCTGGTCGGTCCCCCGGGCGCCGGCGACCAGGTCGCCGCAGCTCTTGCAGGCTCCACGGCACCCGAAGCCTTCGAGGTGACCCCGGCCGAGTCCCGCGACGCCGCGGTGACCGCGATCGCGGCCCGCGAGGCCTACGGCGCCATCGTCATCTCCCCCGCCGGCACCGAGATGCTGGTCGCGTCGGCAGCCGGTCCCGCCGTCGCCCAGATGCTCACCGGCATGGCCGAGCAGATGGCCGCCACCGCGGGCACCGTCCCCGTGGTCACCGACGTCGTCCCGCTCCCGTCCGCGGACCCTCGAGGCGTCGTGTTCGGCGCCGGAGCCTTCCCGCTCGTCGTCGGAGGGATCGCGGTCGGCCTGGTGCTGGCGCTGCGGGTGCCGGGCCGGACACGGCAGCTGGTCACCGGAGCCGGCGTCGCCGTCGCCTCAGGGCTGGCGCTCGCTGCGGTGCAGCAGCTGTGGCTCGAGGCCCTGGCCGGGAGCTACTGGGCCAACGCGGGGGTCTACGCGCTCGCGATCGGGGCGATGGCCGCCGTGGTGGCCGGCATGCACCACGTCCTGGGCGTGCCCGGCCTCGGGCTCGCCGCCGCCACGATCCTGCTGCTCGGCAACCCACTCTCGGCGATCACCTCCGCACCCGAGCTGTTGCCCGACGGCTGGAGCACCCTGGGTCAGCTGCTGCCGCCCGGCGCGGCCGGGAGCGCGCTCCGCTCGACGGCGTACTTCGACGGCACCGCGGCGACAGCTCCCCTGCTGGTCCTCGCAGCCTGGCTGGCCGTCGGTGTGGCCCTGGCGGCGTTGCCGTCGCGGCAGTCCGCTGACCGGCGTACCGCCTCCCGACCGGGCCGGATGCTCGAGATGCACCAGCCGGCGTGACCCGGCCACGCGCCGGGCGCCTGAGGAGCGCGGGCACAGCAGAAGGAGCGACGCACCCGAGGTGTCGTCGCTCCTTCGCAGTAAGTCTTCTTGAAGCCTGCGCTCAGCGGGTCTCGCGGTGCGCGGTGTGGGTCCGGCAGCGCGGGCAGAACTTCTTCATCTCCAGACGGTCCGGGTCGTTGCGCCGGTTCTTCTTGGTGATGTAGTTGCGTTCCTTGCACTCGACGCACGCCAAGGTGATCTTGGGACGGACGTCCGACGTCTTGCTGGCCACGGGGTGCCTCTTCTTCTCCGGTAGTACTGCCTGTCCAAGTCTGCCCGGCGGGTCAAAGCCCGGACGACTGCGGTGTTGTCGAGTAGCGGGGGCGGGACTCGAACCCGCGACACCACGATTATGAGCCGTGTGCTCTAACCACCTGAGCTACCCCGCCACCGGGACGGGGCCCCCGGCCGCGCGCCGCGGACGGGTTTCCCTAACCCAGAGCCCCTTTACGGAATCGAACCGTAGACCTTCTCCTTACCATGGAGACGCTCTGCCGACTGAGCTAAAGGGGCAAGCGACGTCAAAGAATACACACGCCCGACGACGATGCGAAATCGAGGGAGGACCCTGCTGTGAGCAGCGGGTTCGACGTGATCCAGGGCACGTCGGGACGGGGGGCGGCGTCCTGCCCGGCCTCCACGACAGCCAGAGCGTGGCGCTCGGACAGAGGGCAGAATGACCCCGTGACCAGCAGCTTCTTCGTGCCTCAGGGGATCTCCGACCACGGGCGGGAGGTCTTCTCGACCCAGCCATCCGCGGCCGGCCCGTGGAGCCCGACCAGCCAGCACGGGAGCCCGCCGGCGGCCCTCCTCGCCCGCGCCGTCGAACGGCTCGACACGGGTTCCGAGCGCGTCCTCGGCCGGATCACCGTCGAGCTGCTCGGCCCGGTCCCGGTCGGCGACCTCTCGGTCGAGGCCCACGTCGTCCGGCCCGGCCGCAACGTCGAGCTCTGCGAGGCCACGTTGTACGACGAGGAGCGGGGCCGCGCCGTGGCACGGGCTGCCGCCTGGCGCTTCCCGTCCGGCGTCGAGGGGCCGCGACCCGAGACGGAGCCACCCCCGCACCGACCCCACGAGGGCGAGGAGCAGGACGCCCCGGTGTACTGGTCACCCGGCTACGTCCAGGCGATGGAGTGGCGCTGGGTCAAGGGCGCCGTCGCCGAGCCCGGACCCGCCGTGGTGTGGATGCGGCCACGCGTGGCCCTGGTCGAGGGCGAGGAGACCACCCCGTCGCAGGCCCTGATGACCTGCGTCGACTCCGCCTCCGGCGCCTCCTCGGAGCTCGACCCCGCCCGCTGGGGATTCCAGAACCCCGAGCTCACCGTGCACGTGCTCCGGCCCCCCTCGGCACCTGGTTCTGCCTGGACGCCGAGACCACCCTGGGCAGCGGCAGCGTGGGGCTCGCGACCTCCACGGTGTACGACGAGCAGGGGCTCGTGGCGAGGTCGGCGCAGGCGCTGCTGACCCTCCCCCGCCAGCCCGTCCGCCCCAGCACGACCAGCCGGCCGTAACCCGGTTACAGCTGTTCGAGGGACCAGAGGGTGACGGTGTACATCACGCCGTAGGGGTCGTCGCGGTAGAGGACCCGGGCCTCCGGCGCCCGGCCCGAGGCCTCCACGACCTCGCCGAGCATGGTGAACGCCGAGCGGCCGAGCACCATCAGCTCCGCGGCGAGCCCCCGGTCCAGACCCGCCAGAGCGGCGGCGTCGCCCCGCTCGAGCGCACGCCCGACCTCGTCGTCGAAGGTGAACGCCCGCTCGTCGAGGTACCCCGGGGCCTTCGCCCCACGGCGGGCGCTGCCGTCCCCCATGACGAGCAGCAGCACGCGGCCCTCGACAGCGCGCACCTGCCCGGCGAGATCAGTCACCGTCTCGGGGTCGACGTCCCACGGCAGCGTGTGGAGATGCAGGGGACCGGTCCAGCCCGCCTCGTCGAGCAGCCGGCTCGCGACCCCGAGGCTCAGGGGCAGGCCCGTGACGTGCGGAGCGGCCGGCGTACCGAAGGGGTGGACGTCGACGGGCAGGGAGGGGTCCCACTCACGCGCCAGGTCGGCACCGCCGACCACGACCACCGCGTCGGGGCCCACGGCGAGGGCCGAGGCGAGGGCGTCGTGGCAGGCGGCTCGCAGCTCGGGGACCGCGTCCTCGGCGCCGCTGAGCTCGCGCAGGAGGAGCGGGGGGTGCGGGCAGACGACGGCAGCGACGATCACAGCCGCCGAGGCTACCCCCGCCCCCCCCGCCTCAGGAGTGGCTGGGCTCGAGTGGCTTGACCTCGGTGTCCACACCGGGGACGCCGGTGCCCCGGATCGAGGCGCGAGCGGTCTCGGGCACGAACCGCAGTGCAACGGCGCCGACGAGGCAGGCGGCCATCATGTAGTACGCCGGGACGAGCTCGCTGCCCGTCCTGGCGATCAGCCACTCGTTGACCGCAGGTGCGGTACCGCCGAACAGAGCGGTGGAGACGTTGTAGGCAATCGCGAAGCCGGCGAAGCGGACGTGGGTGGGGAACATGGCCGGGAAGGTCGCTGAGATCGTGCTCAGCTGGAGGACGTAGAGCAGGCCGAGCACAGCGAAGCCGATCAGCGCCGGGACGAAGCCCTGCCCCATCAGCAGGTGCATCGGCGCCGCGAGCACGAAGAGGCCGCCGAGGGAGGCCCACCACATCGGCTTGCGGCCCAGACGGTCGGAGAGGCGGCCGGAGAACGGGATGACCGTCATCATCACCAGCTGCCCGATGATGATCAGGGTCAGCGACGCCTTCGAGCTCATGTCGATCTTCTGCTCGAGGTAGGTCGGCATGTAGGCCAACAGCGTGTAGTTGGTGACGTTGAGCGCCACCACGAGGCCACCCAGCGCGAGCAGCGGGCGCCGGTAGTCGCGCCAGAGGTCCTTGAACGTCGAGGAGTACTCCTCCTGCGTATCGTCGGACTCGGCGAGCTCGGTGAAGACCGGCGTGTCCTCGACCTTGGTCCGCAGGTAGAGCCCGACCAGGCCGAGCGGGCCCCCGATCAGGAACGGGATCCGCCAGCCCCACTCGACCATGGCCTCCTTGCCGACGACGAGCTCGGTGCCGAGCACGACCAGGGCGCCGAGGGTGAAGCCGGCGAGCGTCCCGAACTCGAGGAAGCTGCCGAAGAACCCGCGCCGGCGGTCCGGGGAGTACTCCGCCATGAACGTCGCGGCGCCGCCGTACTCGCCTCCGGTGGAGAAGCCCTGGACCATCCGCAGCACGATGAGCAGGATCGGCGCCCAGATGCCGATCGTGGCGTAGCCCGGCAGCAGACCGACGAGGAAGGTGGCGGTGGCCATCATGATGATGGTCGCGGCGAGCACGCGACTACGTCCGATCCGGTCGCCCAGGGGCCCGAGCACGAGGCCCCCGAGCGGCCGGACCAGGAAGGACACCGCGAACACCAGCAGCGTGTAAAGCGCGGAGAGGCTCTGGTCGTCGGAGGGGAAGAACACCTGCTGGATGTAGACCGCGGCGTAGGCGTAGACGCCGTAGTCGAACCACTCGGTGGCGTTGCCCATGGCCGAGGCGCCGATCGCGCGGCGCAGGACGCTCTCCTTCTCGGACCCGGCCTGGGGTGCTGGTGACGAGGGTACGGACGATCCGGACATTTCATCTCCAATCGGGATGGACCGTCCGATCGCCTACCCGGGTCCGCGCACGGTGAAACACCGAGTTGCACAGGCAGTGACGCGGGTCATGCCAGGCCGCGGACCGCCTTCGCGGGGGGCCGGTCGCCCTTGATGCTCGCAACCATGTCGAGGACCTCCCGCGTCTCGCGGGCCTGGTGCACCCGGAAGACGCGGGCCCCGTGCCAAGCGCAGACCGCGGTGGCAGCCAGCGTCCCGGACAGCCTCTCTTCGACCGGCAGGTCGAGGGTCTCCCCCACGAAGTCCTTGTTGGACAGCGACACGAGCACCGGCCAACCGGTCGCGACCATCTCGCCGAGCCGCCGGGTGATCTCGAGGGAGTGCCAGGTGTTCTTGCCGAAGTCGTGGGCGGGATCGATGAGGAGGCTGCGCCGGTCGACACCGACCGAGACGGCGCGCTCGGCGAGGGCCACGGTGTCCTCGGTCGCGGACCGGACGACGTCGTCGTAGGCGGCCCGGTGCGGGGGCGTCCGCGGCGCGAGCCCGCCGGTGTGGGTGCAGACGAGGGCGGCGTCGTGCTCCGCGGCCATCTCGGCCAGCGCCGGGTCGTGGCCGCCCCAGGCGTCGTTGAGCAGGTCCGCCCCTGCCCGGCACACCTCCCGGCCGACCTCGGCCCGCCACGTGTCGACGCTGATCACGAGGCCGGGGAACTCCGCGCGGACCTGGGCGACGAAGCCGGCGGTACGCCGGATCTCCTCGGCGGCGTCGACGTCCTCGCCGGGCCCTGCCTTCACGCCGCCGACGTCGACGACGTCGGCGCCCTCCGCGACGACCTGGCGAACCCGGTCCAGGGCGCGCTGCTCGTCCCAGGTGGCTCCCCCGTCGTAGAAGGAGTCGCGGGTCCGGTTCACGATCGCCATCACCAGCAGGTCGGTGTCGACGAACTCGTGGCGTCCCAGCTTCAGCACACCGGCGACAGTAGCCGCCCACCGGACGGACCCGGCCGAAGGGTGGAACGGCCGCCGGCACGCGGGTTCCCGTGACATGCCTTGGGGTGCCGGGTTACAACTGCTGTGTCCCCATCTGCCATACGACTTTGTGAGCTCTCGGTGCTCCCTTCTCGGATCCCCTCTGCCCCATCCCCCTCTGCCCCATCCCCCTCTGCCCCATCCCCCTCTGCCCCATCCCCCTCTGCCC
>DATHVS010000207.1:0-23484 GCA_035461195.1 Nocardioidaceae bacterium | reverse complement strand
GGTGAGGCTCCGGGGCCTCCTGTTGCCCATGTGAACACGCCTCGGTCCGCTGAGCCGAGAGGACGTTCATGCCCCTGCGTCGACCGATCCCCGTGTTGACGGCCGTGGCCCTTGCCGCCGGGCTGCTCGCCTCGCCCTCGGCGGCCGTGGCCGCGCCGGACCAGGAGCTGCCGTTCGTGTGCGGGCAGGAGTGGACCGGCACCACCCGGCCGAACCACCGGCCCAGCCCGCTCGCCATCGACTTCAACCGGCATCAGGACATGGGGCGGCTCGTCCTGGCCTCGGCGACTGGCGTGGTCTCGCGTGTCGAGGACACCGGGTCGGCCAGCTACGGCCGGTGGATCAAGGTCGACCATCCGGAGAGCTACTCGACCATCTACGCCCACCTGAAGGTGCAGTGGGTCGTGCCCGGACAGTTCGTGGACCAGGGGACCCCGATCGGGCGTGTCGGCGCCACCGGCGGAGTCTCCGGCGCGCACCTGCACTACGAGCAGCTGCTCGGCCGCACCGTCGTCGCGGCTGTGTTCGGCCAAGTGCCCTTCGTCTACGGCAGCAAGCTGGCCTCCCAGAACTGTTCCGACGTCCCCCTCGCGGGCGACTGGGAGGGCGACCGTGCTCACGAGGTCGGGGTGTTTCGCCGCAACCGGGGCGCGGGCACGTTCGTAATGGCCTCCCCCGACGGTTCGGTGACCAGAGTGCGGCTCGGCCGCCCTGGCGACCTGCCGCTGGTCGGCGACTGGGACGGGGACGGGCGGACCGACCTCGGCGTCCGCCGGGCGGGGGGCCGACTCTTCGAGCTGCGGGGGACCGACGGGAGCCTGGCAGAGGTCAGGTTCGGCGTGATCAAGGACCGTCCCGTGACCGGTGACTGGAACGGCGACGGCAGGACCGACATCGGGGTCTGGCGACCTGCCGTCTCCCGGTTCCGGCTGCTGCAGCCCGACGGGACTGTCCGGGTCGTCCCTCTGGGCAGCCGCGGGTCGCAGCCGGTCACCGGGGACTGGGACGGCGACGGTGTCACCGATGTCGGCGTGTTCGACTCTGCCACCGCGACGTTCACACTGCGCACCGTGACCCCGGCGGGGCAGGTCAAGCTGACGTCGCTGCCCTTCGGCCTGCCCACCGACCTGCCCGTGACCGGCGACTGGAACGGCGACGGCATCACCGACGTCGGCGCCTGGACGCCGAGCAACGCCACCTACACGCTGCGGGTCACGCCCTCGCCTGCCGCATCGCGGCGTACGCCGTCCGACCCGCCCGAGATCCGCACGCTCCGCTTCGGTCGGCCCCGGTAGGCGCACCGCCCGTCGGCCGTGGGCGTGTTCGCCCCTGCCCGGTGCGGCTCGCGGTTCTGAGGGAGTAGCCTCTGCCCACGCCGGTCGGTCGGCGTTCACGAGAGGGGACGTGGCCCATGGCTCGCCTGGGGGTGTACGCCGGACCGGTGATCCTGGTCCTCTGGATCTTCTGTGTGTTCGACGTGATCACCTCACGCGAGGACGAGGTGCGACACCTCCCGAAGTGGGGCTGGCTGGTGCTGGTCCTGCTCTTCCCGCTCGTCGGGTCGGTGGTCTGGCTCGCCGCCGGCCGCCCCCGGCGTACGCCGACGCGACGGGCCTTCGAGCGGCCCACGACTGCCTTCCCGGAGTACGACCGTCCCGGCCGGGCAACGGCGCTCGAGCCGGAGGCCGACGAGGAGTTCCTGCGCCGCTGCCGCGAGCGGGCCGAGGAGCAGCGCCGCCGCCACAGGGAGGGACTCGACGACGCCTCCGACGGCGCCTGAGCGGTGCACTACAGGCGGATCGTGGTGGCCACGCCTCACCCAGCCGTCGTGCGGCCCAGCAGGTGGGGCGCCCCGCTCTTGGGGCTGGTCAGCGAGAACGCCCAGTCGTCCCGCCTGCCCGTGCCGGGCAGCTGCCGGGAGCCGAACGCGACGGTGCCGGGCAGGTGGATCGGCTTCTTGAACGCGACGTCGACTCGGACGGCGTCAGGCAGCCGCGGCTCGAGCATCGCCACGCAACGCGCCTTGCTCCACATGCCGTGCGCGATGTGTCGAGAGAAGCCGAATGCCTTGGCCGTGAGGGTGTGCAGGTGAATCGGGTTGTGGTCGCCCGAGACGGCGGCGTACCGCCGGCCGAGGTTGGTGTGCAGCCGCCACTCGATGCCCGAGCCGGGCACCGTCTCGAACTGCGTCCTGGTGTCCGCGGCGGCATCGTCGGACTTCCCGCGGCGCAGGAACGTGGAGGTCTCCTCCCACACGAGCTCGCCCGCGGAGTGCACTTCGGTGACGATGTCGAAGGCGGTCCCCTTCGCGTGGTTGCGAAGCTCCTGCGGCCGGGCGGTCACCTGAAGGGACTCCGACGCCGCGATCGGCCGGTGCTGGGTGACGGAGTTCTCTAGGTGCACCGTGCCCACCGCGGGGAAGGGGAACTCCCTGTCGGTCATGATCGCCATGTGGAGGCCGAAGGCGAGCATGTGGGGGTAGGTCAGCGGCACGGTCTCCTTGATGCCGAACCCGCACACCGCGGAGTAGGCGGCGACGTGCTCCCGGTCGATCGGCACGTCGTGCCGGGTCATCGTGAGCTGGGGGAGCGTGGAGCCCGACTTCTTGACGCCGGGGAGCAGGGAGACGACGGGGAGGACCGGGAGGGCCGCCTTGAGCAGCAGCGGCAGCGGTGCCGGCTCGCCGGTGAGCCCGCGGGTGGTCGGCTCGGCCATCACGCCCCCAGCATCATCTGGCCGCAGACCCGGACCACGTTGCCGTTGACGGCGGTCGAACCCGGGTTGGCGTACCAGGCGATGGTCTCGGCAACGTCGACGGGAAGGCCGCCCTGGGACATCGCGTTGAGCATGCTGCCGACCTCACGGGTGAAGAACGGCACCGCCGCGGTCATCTTGGTGTGGATGAAGCCGGGGGCCACGGCGTTGATCGTGATGCCGTCCTCGAGGGTGTCGGCGAGCGTGTCCACCAGGCCGATGACACCGGCCTTGGATGCGGCGTAGTTGGTCTGGCCCATGTTGCCCGCGATGCCCGCGATCGAGGAGACCCCGATGATCCGGCCGTTGGGACGCACCAGCTTCTGGTCCAGGAGCTCGGCGGTGATCCGCTCGGGAGCGGTGAGGTTCACCGCGACCGCGGAGGACCAGCCGTCCTCCTTCATGTTGGCCAGCTTCTTGTCCCGGGTGATCCCGGCGTTGTGCACGACGACGTCGACCCCGCCGTGCTTGTCCTTGACGTGCCTGGCGATCCGCTGCGGGGCGTCTTTGGCGGTGATGTCGAGCATGAGATGGTCGCCGTCGATGTCCCGCATGACCGCCTGGAGCTCGTTGGCGGCCTGCGGGACGTCCACGCCCACGACGGCGGCGCCGTCGCGGTGCAGGACACGGGCGATCTCCTCGCCGATGCCGCGGCTCGCGCCCGTGACGAGGGCGACTTTGCCGGCGAGCGGCTTCTCCCAGTCCTCGACCGGCTCGGCGGTCGTGGCACCGGTGGTCCCGATCCGGATCACCTGCCCGGAGACGTAGGCCGACTTGGGCGAGAGGAGGAAGGCCAGCGTGGACTGGATCGCCGAGTCGGCCGCCGGTGCGACATACACCAGCTGCGAGGTGCCCCCACGGCCTATCTCCTTGCCGAGCGAGCGGGTGAAGCCTTCCAGGGCGCGCTGGGCGATGCGCTCCTCGGGGCTGTTCGTCATCTCCGGGGGCGTGCCGAGCACCACCACGCGCGGGTTGTGCTCGAGGCTGCGCATGAGCGGGGTGAAGAACCGCTGCAGCTCCACGAGGTCGGCGGACGACTCGACGCCGGTGGCGTCGAAGACCAGGCCCTTGTAGCGCTCCTCGGGGGCGGCGGACGTCACGTTGGCCACGCCGAGGTCGTCGAGCATCTCGACCACGGTCTTGTGGAGGCGGCCGGAGCCCCCCACCGCGACGGTCCCGCGGACGAGCGGGGCTCCCTCCTCGTGACGCTGCAGCTCCACCGGGTTAGGCAGGCCGAGGTTCTTTGCGAGAAGCTGGCCGACGGGCGTGCTGATCAGGGACTGGTAACGCGTGGTCATGCGGCGCCTCTCCTCCGGTCTCGGTGCGTCGGCCCGAAAAGGGCCGGCGCGGCGGCTCATGCAATATGTAACTATGGGTGTAACTGTGAGTCCACATTTCGTGATGTGGCACTCACAACGTTTCCTATCGGCCCGTCCTCGGGCGAGGATGGGACGCAGCAAGACTTCCACAGCGGTGGTAGCGCCGCAGCCCCAGGCATCCCCTGAGGCAACGACACCGGCACGATCAGGAGCCCAGACATGCCAGCGAATACCCAGCCCGTCCGCAGGGTCGCCGTCGTCGGCGGAAACCGCATTCCGTTCGCCCGCTCGAACACCGCGTACGCGAACGCCTCGAACCAGGACATGCTGACCGCGGCCATCGACGGTCTCGTCGCGCGGTTCGGCCTGGAGGGGGAGCGTCTCGGCGAGGTCGTGGCGGGTGCAGTCCTCAAGCACTCCCGCGACTTCAACCTCACCCGGGAGTCCGTGCTCGGCTCCAAGCTCGACCCGCACACCCCGGCGTACGACATCCAGCAGGCCTGCGACACCGGCATCCAGGCTGCCGTCGCAGTGGCCAACAAGATCGCCCTGGGGCAGATCGAGGTGGGCATCGCCGGCGGCACCGACACCACCTCCGACGCCCCGATCGCGGTCAACGAGAAGCTCCGCCGGATCCTGCTGGAGGCCAACCGGGCCAAGACCAGGCAGGGCCGGCTCGCGGCGCTCGCCAAGGTCCGGCCCGGCCACCTCGCACCGTCGATCCCGGCCAACAAGGAGCCGCGCACCGGGCTGTCGATGGGCGAGTCGGCTGCGCTCACGGCGCTCGAGTGGGGCATCGGCCGTGAGGAGCAGGACGAGCTCGCGGTCCGCTCGCACCAGAACCTCGCCGCCGCTTACGACCGCGGGTTCCTCGACGACCTGGTCACGCCCTTCAACGGCCTCGAGCGGGACCAGAACCTCCGGCCCGACTCGACGGTGGAGAAGCTCGCCAAGCTCAAGCCGGTCTTCGGCAAGGGCGAGGCCGCGACGATGACCGCGGCGAACTCCACCCCGCTGACCGACGGCGCCTCGGCGGTTCTCCTGGCCTCCGAGGACTACGCCGAGGCCAAGGGCCTGCCCGTGCTGGCCTACCTCACCTTCGCCGAGACAGCAGCGGTGGACTACGTGCACGGCGGCGAAGGCCTCCTCATGGCCCCGGCGTACGCCATGCCGCGCATGCTCGCGCGCGCCGGCCTGACGCTCCAGGACTTCGACTTCTACGAGATCCACGAGGCGTTCGCCTCCCAGGTGCTCGCGACGCTGAAGGCGTGGGAGGACCCGATCTTCTGCAAGGAGCGGCTCGGTCTCGACGCCCCGCTGGGGTCGATCGACCGCGACAAGCTCAACGTCGCGGGCTCCTCGCTGGCCGCGGGCCACCCGTTCGCCGCGACGGGCGGCCGCATCGTGGCCACCCTGGCGAAGCTGCTGGACGAGAAAGGCTCCGGCCGCGGGGTCATCTCGATCTGCGCGGCCGGCGGCCAGGGCGTCACCGCGATCGTCGAGAAGTGACCGTCGACCCGGCTCGTCTGCCGCGCAGAGCCCCCTGCGACCGGCGGACGCGCCGGGTCGGCGGACTTGGGCCCGGCAGACGGGACGGGTCGCCGGATTGGGCGTGGGTCAGGAGCCGGCTGCCATGGCGAGCGCGGTGGCGACCATGTGCTCCTTGACCTGGGCGGGGGAGAGCGGCGCGACGGTGGGCACACCGGGCGCCGCCTCCTTGACGATCATCCCCACGCGGGCGAGCTGCATGCCGCCGAGACCGGTGGCGTAGAGCGTGTTGGCGAGCAGGTGCACGTCCTGGTCGCGGAAGCTGCCGTCGGCGATGCCGGCCTCGATGACCGTGGCGACTCGGGCCAGACAGGTCGCGATGCCGCGGCCGAGCCGGAACACCGCGCCCTCGCTGATCTCCTCGAGCAGCTCGGGCCCGGGCCGGCGCATCAGGGTCTGGGCGCAGTCGACGAAGGCGGGGTACTCGATCCCGAAGTCCATGAACGCCTCGGTGATGCGGCGCAGCCGGGTGCGCGGGTCGGCCCCGGCGGAGTCGGCCGCGGAGAGGCGGCTGTCGAGCTCGTCGAGGTACCCGACGAGGGTCAGCGCGAAGAGCTCCTCCTTGCCGGAGAAGTGCCGGTAGATGATCGCTCGGTTGATGCCCACCGCCCTGGCGATGTCCTCGATCTGCGCGTCGCGGACGCCGCGCTCGTCGAAGAGGGCGCGGGTGGCGTCGAGGATCTCCTTCTCACGGGCCCTCCGGCGTACGGCCGCGGCCGAGCGACGGCCGTCGGTCCTCTCGCCGTTGGCCGGCTCGGGGGCCGCGGACTGAGTGCTCATGCGCTCATGCTACGACGTCGGCAACCGTCAGTGGCACGACCGTTTACATATGCGCGTCCCCGCGGTGCAGGGAGCGGACGGTGTCTATCGTGTCCGCCTCGGCTGCGGTCTTGTCGTCTCGGTAGCGGATCACACGGGCGAACCGGAGCGCCATCCCGGCCGGGTAGCGGGGAGATGCCTGGATCCCGTCGAAGGCCACCTCGACCACCTGCTCGGGACGGACGTTCACGACGTACGAGGACCGTGACGTCTCGAGCTCGAGGAACCGCTCGGTCTGCCAGGCGAGCATCTCGTCGGTCATCCCCTTGAACGTCTTGCCGAGCATGACGAGCCCGCCCTCACCGTCGCGGGCGCCGAGGTGGATGTTGGAGAGCAGGCCGGTGCGCCGACCGCTGCCCCACTCCACCGCGAGCACGACGAGGTCGAGGGTGTGCCGAGGCTTGACCTTGACCCACGACGCACCGCGGCGACCTGCCTCATAGCCGGCGTCGAGGCTCTTGAGCACAACCCCCTCGTGCCCGAGGCCGACGACCTCGTCGAAGAAGTCTGCTGCGGCCGCGGGGTCGCCGCTGACCCGGCGGGGGACGACCAGCCCCTCAGGCAGCGTGTCTGCGAGCACGCCGAACCGGTCGCTCGCGGGAAGGTCGATCAGGTCGGTGCCGTCGAGGTGCAGGAGGTCGAAGAAGTACGACGTCAGCGGCACCTTCTCGCGCAGCGTCTCGACGTCGAGACGGCTCGCGGTGCGTGCAGCGGTCTCCTGGAAGGGTCGGGGGCGCCCCGCGTCGTCGAGCGCGATGGCTTCCCCGTCCAGGACGAGTGCGCGGGCGGACAGCCCCGAGACGGCCTCCACCACCTCGGGCAGCCGGTCGGTGATGTCGTCGAGGGTCCGGGTGAACACGCTGACGCGGTCGTCGTGCTTGTGCACCTGCATCCGGATCCCGTCGAGCTTGCAGTCGACCGCCACCTGTACGCCGTTGCCGAGCCGCTCCAGTGCTGCGGGCAGATCGGGGGCGCTGGAGGCGAGCATGGGCCGCACCGGTCGACCGACCTCGAGCCCGAAGGCCGCGAGCGCCTCCTCGCCGCCGGTGAGCGCTGCGGCAGCGACAGGCAGCGTCGCGCCGCAGAGCATGGCGGCACGGCGGACCGAGGTGGTGGGAGTGGCCGAGGCGGCCGCTATCGCCTCCAGCATCAGGCCGTCGAGAGCGCCTTGGCGCAGGTCCCCGGTCACGAGGCGGCGCAGGTAGTCCTGCTCCTCCCCGGTCGCCCGCCCGAACAGGTCCGCGACCAGGTCGGTGCGCGCCTGCTTCGAGCCAGCGCCGGCGACCGCGCTGATCTGCTCGAAGGCGTCGTGGACCTCGGTCACCTCGAGCGTGGGCACCTCGGCCGGCGCGGGAAGGTCGGCGAGGCTGCGGTGGCCGAGTCCTGTGCGCCGCTGGCGCAGCACCCCGGAGAGGTATGCCGTCGCGGTCTCGACCTCATCGGTGTCGGCCCGGCGGAGGGCCTCTGCGAGGGCCTCGACCTTGGTCCTGCGGGAACGGGTCGAGGCGAGGGCGCGGGAGGTCGCCACGAGCTCTGCAAGTCGCATGAGGTCCATTGTGTCGGCGGGGACCAGGTCGCTGTCGCGGGTTAGCCTTGCCGCGATGTCTGCACCCCTGACCCCGACGGCCGAGACTCTCTGGCGTCCCTCCTGGCCGTGCCCGGTCGACGTGGTGCTGCGCCCGGCGCGCCGCGGGGCGGGTGACCCGACCTTCCGCACCGACCCCGACGGCGTGATCTGGCGCGGGCTGCGTACGCCCGAGGGGGTCGTCACGCTGCGCCTGGAGAGCCGGCGGTACGACGGGCAGGTGCACGCCGCGGTGTGGGGTGACGGATCCGACTGGGTGCTCGCCCGCCTCCCGGCGATGCTGGGCGCCGAGGACGACCCGAGCGGTTTCGAGCCCCGGCACCCGGTGATCGTCGAGGCCCACCGGCGGCACCCGCACTGGCGGGTCGCCCGCAGCGGGCTGGTGATGGAGTCCCTGGTTCCCGCGATCATCGAGCAGAAGGTCACCGGTCAGGAGGCGTTCGCCGGTTTTCGGATGCTGGTCCACCGGTTCGGCGAGCGGGCTCCGGGTCCGGGTGCCGAGCGCGGGCTGTGGGTCCAGCCGTCGCCCGAGCAGATCCGGCTGGTCCCGTCCTGGGAGTGGCTTCGGATGCACGTCGACCCGGCTCGGTCACGCGCCCTCGTGCGCGCGGCGCAGGTGGCCTCGTCACTGGAACGCACGGTCGGACTCGAAGCAGCTGAGGTTCACCGTCGCCTGTGCTCGCTCCCCGGCATCGGCGTGTGGACCTCCGCTGAGGTGCGCTTCCGGGCACACGGGGACGCCGACGCCGTGAGCTTCGGCGACTACCACGTCGCCAAGGACGTCGGGTGGGCGCTGACCGGCGCGCCCGTGGACGACGACGGCATGGCCGAGCTGCTCGAGCCGTACCGCCCGCACCGCCACCGGGTTCAGCGGCTCGTCGAGCTCGCCGGCCTCCACCGCCCTCGACGCGGCCCGCGGATGGCTCCTCGTCGCCACCTGCCGGCCTCGGTGGAGCGGCCCCGGTTTCGGGCCGGATGACCCGCGTTTGCCCTTGGGTGCTTGACGATCCGGGCCCGTGCGGGGAGAGTCGGGCCACATTCCACAGCCCTGGGAGAGATCTTTGACCGACCTCGCGACGACGTTGGCCGGCATGTCCGCGGACGACCTCGACCGCTTCTTCCACGAGGAGGACGCCGAGACCATCGTGAAGCTCGCCGAGGTGACCACGGAGCGGGACCTGGAGCGTCTCCTCGCCGACGAGACGGTCCGTCATGTCGCGGTCCGCAGTGTCCTCGCGCGGCTCGACGAGTACGCCGTCCCCGAGCGGCTGGCGACAGTCGAGGGGACGGTGGCGTTCCGCCTCAGCCTGCCCAGGCGCGGAGAGGAGACCTACACCCTCGAGTTCCGCGACGGGACGGTGGGCGTCGTACTTCCACCGGCCGGCGAGAGGCCGGACGTGACGATCGTGTGCGGCTCCCTGGAGTTCGTCCGCCTCGTGACCGGCGGGGTCAACGCGGCGCTCCTGTACCTCGGGGACCGACTGGCAATCGAGGGTGACGAGCTGCTGGCGCTGCGGGTCGGTGGGGTCTTCCGGGTGCCCGGCAGCAAGGACGTGGCCGTGGACCCGAGCGCGCTCGACCCTGTGGACGTCGCCGTGGCCATCGCCAAGGTCAAGGACTCCCACCTGAACGCGGTCATGGCCTCCGGGTTGCGCGACGTCGTGTTGTCCGAGGTCTTCCGGCGGCTGCCGGAGTACGTCCACGAGGAGAAGGCGCAGGCCCACCACCTCGCTGTGGGCTTCAAGATCGGTGGTCGGCCCGACGGGGGAGCGGACCGCTACGTAGTGACCCTGCGTGAGGGAGTGGCGACGGTGGACCGGCTTGCCGAGGGCTCCGACCGGGGCAACCGCGACGCCACCATCGCGTTGAACGGCGCCCAGTTCCTCAAGCTTGTCACCGGTCACCTCAACCCGGTCACCGGCGTGATGCGCGGTCAGCTGAAGGTGCGCGGCGACGTCAAGGCCGCGCTCACCTTCAGCGGCCTGATGCACATCCCGAGTGCCTGAGCGCCTCGGGCCCAGGAGGGTCCGACAGAGGTGGGGGGACGAAAGGCACGTGACCGGGACCGAGGCGAGGCGTAGCGTCGTGGCATGAGGCCACCCCGGCTTCGAGCAAGGAGCGACCATGCACGAGAAGTCACGTCCTCAGCACCAGGCGAAGAAGGTCGGCAAGACTCTCAAGCAGAAGCGGGCGGAGAAGCACGCCAAGGCGGAGGCCAAGGAGCGCCGCATCGAGATCGTGCCGCGCGACAAGAAGCACTGACCTCCAGCTGCCGCCCGGCCGTCACAGGAAGGGGCGGAGCGGGGCGAGCACGAGCTCGGTGAACTTGCGGTGGATCCCGCGGCCGTCCCACTCCTCGCGGGTGAGCTCGCGTGCGTTGCCGAGGTCGGTGGCGAAGATGCGTTCCATCTGGGCGGCCATCTCGGGGTCGATGAACTCGACGTTGATCTCGTAGTTGCCGGTCATGCTCAGCCGGTCGATGTTGGCGGTTCCGACCGTCGACCAGCGGCCGTCGATCGTCGCGGTCTTGGCGTGCACCATGGCGCCCTGGAACATGAAGATCCGTACGCCGGCATCGAGGAGCTCGCTGTAGTAGCCGCGGGAGAGCCAGTCGGCGACGACGTGGTTGGACGTCTCGGGCACCAGCAGCCGCACGTCCACGCCCCGTCGCGCCGCCGACGTGAGCGCCTCGACGAAGTCCGAGTCGGGGACGAAGTAGGCCTGCGTCATGTAGACGTGCTCGGCGGCGCGGTTGATCGCCTCGAGGTACATCGCCCGGATGGGGAACATCCAAAGCCGCGGGATGTTGCGGTGCATCCTGATCCTGGGCTCCCAGTCCGAGGCGGTCTCGAGCAGCAGCGGACGCCCGCCGTTGCTCCCCCCACGGTTGAGGTTCCAGAAGTCGGCGAAAGCCCGCTTCAGGTCGAAGACCGCGGGACCGGTGATGCGCACGTGCGTGTCACGCCACTCGGTGGCGTAGGCGGTACCGATGTTGTAGCCCCCGACGAACCCGACCCGGTCGTCGACGACGAGGATCTTGCGGTGGTCGCGCCCGTAGCGCCGGATGTCGAAGAAGCGCCAGCCTGCGCTGTAGACGGGGTAGGCCAGCACCCGAAGCCTCGGGCCGAACTTCTTGAACCGTGGGGAGACGACGAGGTTGGCGAAGGCGTCGTAGATGGCGTAGACCTCCACGCCCCTGGCCGCCGCCTCGGTGAGCGCACGCTTGAACTGCTCGCCCACCTCGTCGCCCTTCCAGATGTAGGACTCGAAGAGGATCTGCTCCTTCGCGGCGGCGATGGCGTCGAGCATGTCGTCGTACAGGTGCTGGCCGTAGGTGTAGGGGCGCACGCTGCCGTCGCCGATCTGCACCTCGTCGGGCGGGTCGACCGGGAACGGCTTGGGCTTCTTCCCGCGTCGACGGTACGAGTCGACGACGGTCAGCACGAGTGCGACGAGGACGGGCACGCCGAAGAAGGCGAAGACGGCGCGTCGCAGCACGACACTCAGGCCCTCGAGTGTCCAGGGACCCGGGGGCGCGGGGCGTCGTGTGCTCACGGGGTCAATCTAGTCACACCCCGGTGGCGTGAGGCCGCAACGGCTCACCCCGCGCGGAACTCCAGCCCGCGTCCCTCGGGAGAGGTGACCAGGAGGCGGGTCCCGTCGACCTGCCAGGTGAAGCCGTCGGCGAGTACGTCGACCACGTGTCTGTGCTGGGCGGCGGCGAGCTCGTCGCACGGGATCGAGGGGCCGGGCTCGGGGCCGAGGAGCGTCACGGCCGTCCCGTCGCCCTCGAGCCGGTAGGTTCCTGACACTTCGCCGCAACCGGTCTCGGCCGTCAGGGTGCCGTCGTCGGTGAGCTCCAGCCTGCCGCCGGGGACCGTGCTCGACGCGGTCTCGTCGTCGATGAGCGACTCGAGCAGCCAGGTGGTGCCCACCAGGTCGGCGTCCGGCTCGGGCGGGACGATCTCGTACTCGAGCGCCACGTCGGAGCCCGACAGGGTGAGCTCGTCGACGGCGCGCTCGCCGCGTTCGACGGCCCCGAGCCCGGCGAGGTAGCGCTGCTCGAGGTCCATCACGTCCGGCTCGCAGCCCATCTCGGTGCCGCCCAGCTCGCCGATGCTCACCGCGTCGCCGTCCACCTCGATCCGCCCGCCGTAGTGGTTGCAGGCGGAGACGCCACCGACCTGCTCCCCGTCGACGACGAGCGTGACCTGCCGGCCCCCGAGGTCGGGAAGGCTGCCCTCGGCGTCCCGGCCCGAGACCAGCCGCCAGGTCCCGTCGAGGTCGACCCCGCCGGACCCGGTCCCGGTGCCGCCGCAGGCGGCGACCGCCGCGTGGAGTGACACCGCGGCCGCCAGGAGGATGCCTCGTGCCACGCTCATGGGTCCACCGTTCCAGTCCGGAGGGGCTGTGTCCGCCTCCCTCGCCGGCTTGGACGTCGTGCACCGCCGGCCGGTTCCCGCCGGGGGACTGTCGGTGCCACGTCGTAGGCTCGAGGTCATGAGGCCCGTGACCGATCTCGAGCGCCGCGTCGCGCCGTTCAAAGTCGTCTCCGACTACCAGCCCTCGGGGGACCAGCCGACGGCGATCGACGACATCGAGCGGCGGATCGAGGCGGGAGAGAGGGACGTGGTCCTGCTCGGCGCCACCGGCACCGGCAAGACGGCGACCGTGGCGTGGGCTGTGGAGCGGCTCCAGCGACCCACGCTGGTGCTCCAGCCCAACAAGACCCTGGCTGCCCAGTTCGCCAACGAGCTGCGCCAGCTCTTCCCCGACAACGCCGTCGAGTACTTCGTCTCCTACTACGACTACTACCAGCCCGAGGCCTACGTCCCCCAGACCGACACCTACATCGAGAAGGACTCCTCGATCAATGAGGAGGTCGAGCGGCTGCGGCACTCCGCCACGAACTCGCTGCTGACCCGCCGTGACGTGATCGTGGTCTCGACGGTCTCGTGCATCTACGGTCTCGGCACCCCGCAGGAGTACGTCGACCGGATGGTCCGGCTGAGGGTCGGAGACGAGCACGACCGTGACTCCGTCCTGCGGCGCCTCGTCGAGATCCAGTACACCCGCAACGACATGGCCTTCACGCGCGGCACGTTCCGCGTCCGGGGCGACACCCTCGAGATCTTCCCGGTCTACGAGGAGCTCGCCGTTCGCGTGGAGTTCTTCGGCGACGAGGTCGAGCGGCTGATGACGCTGCACCCGGTGACCGGTGAGGTGGTGACCGAGGACGAGGAGCTCTACATCTTCCCGGCGACCCACTACGTCGCGGGTCCCGAGCGGATGGAGCGGGCGATCAAAGGGATCGAGCTCGAGCTCGAGGACCAGCTCGCGACCTTCGAGAAGCAGGGCAAGCTGCTCCAGGCCCAGCGCCTGCGGATGCGCACGACGTACGACGTCGAGATGATGCGCCAGGTCGGCTCCTGCTCGGGCATCGAGAACTACTCGATGCACATCGACGGGCGGAAGCCTGGCTCTGCGCCCAACTGCCTCCTCGACTACTTCCCCGAGGACTTCCTGCTCGTGGTCGACGAGTCGCACGTGACGGTGCCGCAGGTGGGCGGCATGTACGAAGGCGACATGTCCCGCAAGCGGAACCTCGTCGACCACGGTTTTCGGCTGCCGAGCGCGATGGACAACCGGCCGCTGAAGTGGGAGGAGTTCCTCGACCGGATCGGCCAGACCATCTACCTCTCCGCCACCCCGGGCAACTACGAGATGTCCAAGGTCGGTGGTCCCGACAACGTCGTGGAGCAGATCATCCGGCCCACAGGCCTCGTCGACCCCGAGGTGGTCGTGAAGGGCACCAAGGGCCAGATCGACGACCTGATCCACCAGATCAACGAACGGGTCGAGAAGAACGAACGGGTCCTGGTGACCACGCTGACCAAGAAGATGTCCGAGGACCTCACCGACTACCTCCTCGAGGCGGGGATCCGCACCCGCTACCTCCACAGCGAGGTCGACACCCTGCGGCGGGTGGAGCTGCTGCGCGAGCTGCGTATGGGGGAGTACGACGTGCTCGTCGGCATCAACCTGCTCCGGGAGGGTCTCGACCTGCCGGAGGTCTCACTGGTGGCCATCCTCGACGCCGACAAGGAAGGCTTCCTCCGCTCGGACAAGTCGCTGATCCAGACCATCGGCCGTGCGGCACGAAACGTCTCGGGCCAGGTGATCATGTACGCCGACAAGGTGACCCCGTCGATGGAGAACGCCATCGAGGAGACGAACCGCCGCCGTGAGAAGCAGATCGCCTACAACAAGGCCAACGGGGTCGACCCGCAGCCGCTGCGCAAGAAGATCGCCGACATCACCGAGATGCTCGCTCGCGAGGACGAGAGCACCGAGGAGCTGCTCAGGACCTGGCAGAAGGCCGGAGGCGAGGGCAAGGGGAAGAAGGCTCCGGTGCCCGGGCTCTCTCGGGAGGCGGGCAAGCACGCCGCGGAGCTGGCCGGACTGCCGTCGCAGGACCTCGCCGACCTCGTCCAGCAGCTCACCGAGCAGATGCACGCCGCCGCGGCCGAGCTGCAGTTCGAGCTCGCGGCCCGGCTGCGTGACGAGATCTCGGAGCTGAAGAAGGAGCTGCGCCAGATGGTCGAGGCCGGCGCACGCTAGTCCGGGCCCGCGTTCGGCCGACCTGCCGAAGAGCCCCCCGTCCGCCCCGACCGGTGTTTGGTGGGTGCCTGGCCGTCTGGGAGACTTTGGGCGGCGTGGAGGGGAGTATTCCTTTCGCAGCGGCGTCGTCACCACGGTCCGGCTCATCGTCGGGCGGGCCCGGCTCCGCTGGCCCGGGCCCTCAGACCGGGCGGAAGAGACCTCCGGCCCTGACCTGTGCCCTGGCGTCTCGCGTGCCCAACGCGTGGGGTCGCGCGTGAACCCTTCCGGAGGAGTGCGTCTGTGAGCAGCATGCTCGGTGGCTCTGTTGCCAGTCCGACCATCTGGCTGGTCACCGTGGTGGTGACGGTCGGCGTTCTCCTGGTGGACCTGCTCATCATCGCGAGGCGGCCGCACGAGCCCTCCATGAAGGAGGTCTCGTTGCACCTGACGTTCTTCGTCAGCCTGGCGATCCTGTTCGGCATCGCGCTGTGGATCTTCGCCGAGCCTCACGAGCTCAGCAAGGCGCCCGGGCCGGAGTTCTTCGCAGGCTGGCTGACGGAGTACTCCCTGTCGGTGGACAACCTGTTCATCTTCATCATCATCATGACGAAGTTCTCGGTGCCGAGGCAGCTGCAGCAGACCGCGCTGATGGTCGGCATCGTGCTGGCGCTGATCATGCGGGCGGTGTTCATCCTGGTCGGCGCGGCTGCCATCAACCAGTTCAGCTGGGTCTTCTACATCTTCGGCGCCTTCTTGATCTACACCGCCTTCAAGCTGGCCAAGGAGGGCAGCGAGGACGAGGAGGAGTTCGAGGAGAACAAGCTGATCAAGTTCGTCGAGGAGCGTTTCCCCGCGACCTCGGAGTGGCACGGCACCAAGCCGATGATCAAGATCGACGGCAGGCGGCTGATCACGCCGATGTTCCTGGTGATCCTCGCACTCGGCACCACGGACCTGCTCTTCGCCCTGGACTCGATCCCGGCCATCTACGGCCTCACCCGCGACCCGTACCTGGTCTTCACGGCGAACATCTTCGCCCTCATGGGCCTACGTCAGCTGTACTTCCTGATCGGCGGGCTGCTCCAGCGGCTGATCTTCCTCTCCTACGGCCTGGCGTTCCTGCTCGGCTTCATCGGTGTGAAGCTGGTCCTCCACGCGCTCCACGAGAACGAGCTGCCGTTCATCAACGGCGGCGAGCACGTCGACGTCGCCTGGCTGGAGATCCCGATCTGGGTCTCCCTGATGGTCATCGTCGGCACTCTCACCGTCACTGCGGTGGTGAGTCTCAGGGTCTCGCGCAACCGGACCCAGGCCGAGCTGGCGGCCCAGAGCGGACCGCGGCGCGAGACCACCGGCTGAGACCTCACCCGGGCATGAGCAGCGCCTGAGGGGGTATACCCCGGCCATGAGCACTCCCATCGAGCTAGGACGCCCTGTCTCCGGTGACGTCGTCGAGCTGATCCTCGAGGACCACCGTCGTTTCGAGCAGCTGCTGCGCCAGCTGCGCGACAGCACCTCCGACCGCGAGGCGGTCCGTGCGGCCTTCGCCGCGTTGCACGTGGCCCACGCGGAGGCGGAGGAGAGGTTCGTCTACCCGACCCTGCGCCGCAAGGACGCCATCGACGAGCACGAGGCCGAGCACGGCGAGGAGGAGCACGCCGAGGGCAACGAGAAGCTGCTGAAGGTCCTCGAGCTCGACCGCACGGACACCGAGGAGTTCGACGACGCCGTCGAGGAGCTGGCGACGGCGATCAACCACCACCTCACCGAGGAGGAGCTGACCATCCTCAACCCGGCGCGTGAGGAGGTCGACGAAGACGTGCGCGCCGACCTAGGCGAGAAGTTCGCCGTCGAGCGCAACCGGCAGATCGACGCCGACTGCGGCAGCGTCGAGAACGTCCGTCGGCTCGTGAAGGAGGCGGAGAAGGAGGGGGTTCTCGACCAGGAGTGACGCTGCTGCGGTCTCATCCGGTGGCGCCGCCGAGGACCCGCCCCGCGGTCACCACTGTGTCCGTGCGGTGCGTGGCCAGTGCCGTGGTCTCGACGAGCCCCCCGCCCTCGGGTGCATGGAGCATTCGAGGTGTGCGGCCGTCGCCGTCCGGGGAGACGAAGCCGACGTGGTGGGCCGGCTCGCCCGGGCGCGCGAAGAAGAACAGGTCGCCCGCACCCGCCTCGGCGAGCTCCAGCAGCAGGATGGCCTGGGCCTGGTCGCGGGCGTCCCGGGGGACGACGACCCCGTGGCTGCGGAGCACCAGGTGCACCAGGCCGGAGCAGTCGAGGCCCCAGGAGCTCGTGCCGCCCCAGAGGTAGCCCAGACCCAGGAAGAGCGCTGCGGTCCTGAGCAGGTCGGCGCCCGCCGCAGCGGTCCCGGCGTCCGAGGCAGTGAGGTGCACGTCGCAGCGGCGCAGCGTGCCGATGTGGGGGCTCTTGTGGCGGTCGGGCACCCACACGTGCACGTCTGGCGTCTCGACCGCCCCCTCCGCCACCGCGAGAGAGGTGCCGAAGGAGACCTCGTGTCGGCGCCCGGCGTCGAGGGTGAGGGTCGTCCTGGGGCTGGTCACGACCGCCCGCGCCGCTCCTGGCCCGGCAGGAGGCGCCAGATGTGCTCGGCGGACCCACCCCGGGTAGCCGCTCGGGTGGGCGGAGGAGGGCTGCCATGCGGCGGCCACGCGGACCCAGTCCTCGGCCTCCTCGAGCACGTGGACCGGCTCTCCGAGCAGCAGCTGGGTGAGGGTGCGCCCGTTGAGCCCCTTGCGCAGTGCGGCGTCCATGCGGTGGACCCAGGCGGCGAGGTCAGGTGTGTCGAGGAGGGCGGGAAGGTCGACCTCCCGGGGTGCGTCGGGTGAGCTCCACACGGTCGTCAGCGGCACCGCGACCTCCAGCACCTCCGCCTCGACGTGCGGTGTGACTCCGCCGTCTCGGACGCTACCTTCTACCCCTACGGACATGATGGTGTCGAGGGTCACATCCCGATCCACCTGCGAGCGGGACGGCGGAGGCCCAGGCGCCGGCATGCTTCCAGGCTAAGGCGTGCCCGGCCCGCATCGGGGGAGGTTGGGTCTGGCCAACGGGCGCCGCATGCGCCTAAACTAGAACACGTTCCACTAGGGCGGAACTGTGCCGGTGAGGAGTGACAGCTTGGCTGCCAAGGGCAGGGACCTGGTCAAGATGACCGAGACCGAGATCGAGGAGTTCCTCCGCGGGTCCAAGAAGGTGCAGGTCGCGACGGTGAACCCCGACGGGAGCCCGCACCTGACCACGCTGTTCTACGTCGTCCAGGACGGTCGGATCGTGTTCTGGACCTACGGGCGCTCGCAGAAGATCAAGAACCTCGAGCGCGACCCGAGGATTACGTGCCTGGTCGAGACCGGAGACGACTACTTCGAACTGCGCGGCGTGTCGATCAGCGGGCGCGCCGAGCTGGTGACCGACGAGGACAGCATCCGACGGATCGGCACGGCGGTCGCCTCGCGCATGGTCGACGGCGCCGACCTCGGCGACATTGGCCGCGACGAGGTCGAGCGGCAGGTCAAGAAGCGCGTGGGAGTGGTCGTCGTACCGACGAAGACGGCCTCCTGGGACCACCGGAAGATGCTCACCGCCGCAGGGTCCTGACCGTCGGCACCGAGCACAAGAGCAACGAGGAGACAGCGATGAGCCAGAGTCCCGAGGTCGGCCGGGTGGCCGTCGACTACGACCTGTGCGAGGCCAACGGCATCTGCGTGGGGATCGCCCCCGAGGTCTTCGACCTCGACGACGACGACAACCTGCACCTGCTGAGGACCGACGTCACCTACGAGAGCGAGTCGCGGATCCAGCAGGCGGTCGACTCCTGTCCCCGCAACGCCCTGCGGATCGAGAGGAACGCCTGATGACCGACAGCCTGTCCCTCGACGGCCGCGCGGCGATCGTCACCGGCGCCGGAGCAGGCCTTGGCCGGGCGGAGGCGATCGCCCTCGCGGACGCCGGTGCTCGCGTGGTCCTCAACGACCTGCCCGGCGCCGCCGAGGAGGCAGCCGAGGAGATCCGCTCACGCGGTGGCGAAGCCGTGGTCGTGGCCGGCGACATCGGCGAGCGGGCCACAGCCGACGCGCTGACCGCAGCCGCCGTCGAGGGCTTCGGAAGCCTCGACATCGTGGTGAACAACGCCGGGGTCATCCGCGACAAGATGCTGTTCAACATGTCCGACGAGGACTGGGACCTCGTCCTGAAGGTGCACCTCCGTGGGCACTTCCTGCTCTCGCGCAACGCGGCTGCCCACTGGCGGGCTGCTTACAAGGCGAGTGGGAGCCCGCTCTACGGCCGGGTGGTCAACACGGCCTCCGAGGCGTTCCTCGTCGGCTCACCGGGGCAGGCCAACTACGCCGCGGCGAAGGGGGGCATCACCGCACTCACTCTCTCCACCGCCCGCGGCCTGGGCCGGATGGGCGTGCGCGCCAACGCCATCTGCCCGCGGGCCCGCACCGCGATGACCGAGAACGTCTTCGGCGCGGACGAGTCCGGGCAGGGCGTCGACCCGCTCTCGCCCGAGCACGTCGCGCCGTTGGTGGCCTATCTCGCCTCGCCGGCCGCAGAGCAGATCACCGGCCAGGTCTTCGTCGTGTACGGCGGCATGGTCGCTCTGCTCGCGGCACCCGTGGTGGAGCAGCGCTTCGACGCCCAGAGCGACACGTGGGACCTCACCGACCTCGACAAGCAGATCGGCACGTACTTCGCCGACCGCGACCCCGACCTCGGTTTCGCGGCCGACAGCGTCATGCACGTCGACGGCCGGCCTCTCTGACCCCTCCCGCAGTTCCCGCACACCTCCCACTCACCCCACGAAGGACGTAACTCATGAGCTCCACAGGCCGTCTCGCAGGAAAGGTGGCCCTGATCACCGGGGCCGCCCAGGGACAGGGCGCCGCCGCGGCGTGCGCGTTCGTCGCAGAGGGGGCCAAGGTCGTGATCGCCGACATCGCCGACGACGCCGGCAAGGGCCTGGCCGACGAGCTCGGCGAGTCGGCCTACTACCGTCACCTCGACGTCACCAGCGAGGCGGACTGGGAGAGCGCGGTCAGCGAGGCGGTCGAGACCTTCGGCCACGTGGACGTCCTGGTCAACAACGCCGGTGTGCTGCTGTTCAGCGAGCTCAGCGAGACCTCGCTCGAGGAGTACCAGCGCGTGATCGGCGTCAACCAGGTCGGCACCTTCCTCGGCATGCGCGCCGTCGCCGACCACATGGCCGAGCGCGGCGGTGGCTCCATCGTGAACTCCTCCTCCATCGAGGGGCTCGGTGGCATGCCGCTGCTCGTGGCCTACACCGCTAGCAAGTTCGCCATCCGCGGCATGACCAAGTCGGCCGCGATGGAGCTCGGGCCCAAGGGGATCCGGGTCAACTCCGTCCACCCCGGCATGATCGACACTGCCATGATCCGCGACCTCGCGGGCGAGGAAGGGCTGGAGTACGGCGGCAGCAAGGTTGCGCTGAAGCGGGTCGGCAAGCCGGAGGACGTCGCGGGGGTCTACGTGTTCCTCGCCAGCGACGAGAGCGGCTACTGCACAGGTGGTGAGTTCGTCTGCGACGGCGGCGCGACCGCCACGCACGCCTACGGTGGTTGACCTGCGAAGGCTCGCCTGCTCAGTCGCGCAGGAGCAGGCGGACCGCGACGTCGATGGACTTGCTGACGTCGGCTGCGGACGCTCGGCCGGTCACCCACTGCACGAGGCTCGCGAGCCACACGTCGCCGATGACCTTGGCGATCGCGATGTCCTCCTCGGTCGGCTCGATCTCCTCGCTGGTCTTCTCCGGGTCGTGCATGGCGCGCATGAGCATCCGGGTGACGTGCATGCCGACCGCGTGGATCTCGCTGGCGACCGAGGCGTCGGCGAACATGAATGCCCGGGTCAGCGCCTCGGTGAGGTTCGGGTCTCGCTGGAGCGCCCGGGTGTTGCGGCTGAGCACGTAGATGACCCGGTCCGCCGGGGTGTCACCGGGGACGGGCTTGCGGTCCAGACTGGTGTTGGCCTGCTCGAACTCCCGCGCGAGGGCCGAGACGAGCAGGTGGATCTTCGACGGGAAGTAGCGGTAGAGCGTCCCGAGGGCCACGTCGGCCCGCTCGGCCACCGCCCGCATCTGCACCGCGTCGAAACCTCCCTTGGAAGCCAGCGCGATGGTGGCGTCGAGGATGCGCTTGCGGCGGTCGCGCTGGGCGGCGGATCCGAGCTCTTCGAAGGTGAGCGAGTTCATGCTGGTCACAGTGGTGCTCCCGTCGCTTGTTCCCAGGTGGCTCGTTGTAGTGAGCACCGGCAGGTCCAGGCCCTCTCACCGCGTAGGCTAACACCGGCCAACGCCACAATCGAAACACGTTCCACCCGTAAGTTCACGTTTTCCCGGAGGTTCAAACGTGCGGATCGCTCTGCTGTCCTACCGCAGCAAGCCCCACTGCGGTGGGCAGGGGGTCTACGTCAGGCACCTGAGCCGCGAGCTCGTCGCGCTCGGTCATGACGTCGAGGTCTTCTCGGGGCAGCCGTACCCCGAGCTCGACCCGGGTGTGCGCCTGACGAAGCTGCCGAGCCTGGACCTCTACCGGGAGCCGGACCCGTTCCGCACCCCCCGGCCGAGCGAGATCCGGGACGGGATCGACGTGCTCGAGGTGGCCAGCATGTACACCGCCGGCTTCCCCGAGCCCCTGACGTTCAGCCTGCGCGCCGCGCGCGTGCTCAGACGCCGCCTCGCCGATTTCGACGTCGTCCACGACAACCAGACGCTCGGCTACGGACTGCTCGACATCGCCCGCACCGGCATCCCGCTGGTGGCCACCATCCACCACCCCATCACCTTCGACCGGCGGGTCGACCTCAAGAGCGCGCGTGGGTGGAGGCGGCTCTCGGTCCGCCGGTGGTACGGCTTTCTCGCCATGCAGGGCCGGGTGGCCAGGAGGATGCGCCACGTCCTCACCGTCTCGAGGTCCTCCGCCCGCGACATCGTCTCCGACTTCGGAGTCGCCCCCGAGCGGATCGAGGTGATCCCGCTCGGCGTCGAGCCGGAGGTGTTCCAGCACTACCAGGACCCGAGGGTGCCCGGACGGATCGTCGCGATGGCGAGTGCGGACACCCCGATGAAGGGGATCGCCACCCTGCTCGAGGCGTTCGCCAAGGTGCGCACCGAGCGCGACGTCGAGCTGCTGCTGATCACCCGGCCGAAGCCGGGCGGGCGCACGGAGCAGCTGATCGACCAGCTGTCGATCAAGGACAGCGTCCGATTCGTCAGCGGGCTCAGCGACACCGAGCTCGCCGAGGTGGTCGGCTCGGCCGAGATCGCCTGTGTCCCCTCTCTCTACGAAGGTTTCTCGCTGCCGACGGTCGAGGCGATGGCCTGCGGCACGCCGCTCGTGGTCAGCCGCGCCGGCGCGATCCCCGAGGTCGTGGGGGAGGACGGCGTCTGCGCCGACCTGGTCACGCCGGGCGACGTGGGTGAGCTCGCCGCGGCGCTCGAGTCCCTGCTCGACGACCCCGAGCGCCGCCACCGGATGGGGGCGGCCGGCCGGCAACGAGCCCTGGAGAGGTACAGCTGGCGAGCGGTGGCCGAGGCGACCGCAGCGGCCTACCAGCGCGCCATCGACGACTCCGCCCACCAGCCCACCAAGGAGAGCTGACCAGATGCTGACCGTTGACTTCGACCGGCTCGGCGTCCAGGCCGGGGACCGGGTGCTCGACATGGGCTGCGGCGCGGGCCGCCACGCCTTCGAGCTATACCGCCGCGGCACCGACGTGATCGCCTTCGACCAGGACGCCGACGAGCTGGCCGGGGTGTCGGACATGTTCGCGGCCATGCGCAAGGCGGGCGAGGTGCCCGACGGCGCCGACGCAGACGTCAAGCAGGGCGACGCGCTCCAGCTGCCCTTCGCCGACGGCGAGTTCGACCGGGTCGTCGCCGCCGAGGTGCTCGAGCACATCCCCGCCGACATCCAGGCGATCGAGGAGCTCTCCCGGGTGCTGCGCCCGGGCGGCACGATCGCGGTCTCCGTGCCGCGCTGGTTCCCCGAGATCGTCAACTGGAAGCTGTCCGAGGACTACCACAACACCCCCGGCGGCCACATCCGGATCTACACCGACAAGGAGCTGGTCTCGAAGCTGGCCAACGCCGGTCTCACCTACGAGGGCAAGGGCTACGCCCACGGCCTGCACTCGCCGTACTGGTGGATCAAGTGCGCGGTCGGCGTGCGCAACGACGACCACCCGCTGGCGAGGGCGTACCACAAGCTCTTGGTGTGGGAGATCATGAAGCAGCCGAAGACGCTGCAGGTGGCCGCCCGGGTCCTCGACCCGATGATCGGCAAGAGCATGGTCCTCTACTTCCGCAAGCCGGAGCGCGCCGCGACCGATGCAGCCTGACATCCCGTACGTCGACGGCATCCTGAGCGTCCCGCAGGTCCTGGAGACCGCGGCCTCGATCGCCGCGATGCAGGAGCCCGACGGGGCCGTGCCCTGGACCGTCGGCGAGCACACCGACGTCTGGAACCACATCGAGTCGGCGATGGCGCTGCTCGTCGGCGGCCAGCCCGAGGCGTCCGACCGCGCCTACGCGTGGTGCCTGGAGACCCAGCGCGACGACGGCTCCTGGCCGATGAAGATCGTCGGTGGCGTGGTCGAGGACCACAGCGGCGAGACCAACATGACGGCGTACCTCGCCGTCGGCGTCTGGCACCACTGGCTGGTGCGCCGCGACTTCGACTTCGTGCGCCGGCATTGGCCCGCCGTCCGCCGGGCGCTCGACTGGGTCGTCTCGATGCAGCTGCCGTGGGGCGGGATCGCCTGGTCGCAGGAGTGGGCCGACGGCCACCCGTCCCGGGTCAACCGGGACGCCCTGCTCGC
>DATHVS010000206.1:0-19078 GCA_035461195.1 Nocardioidaceae bacterium | reverse complement strand
GAAGGTGGCCTGCGAGACGGGCGAGGGAGCCGAAAGGCTGAGAGGTCAGACAAGTCGCAAGGCCGACTGACGACCCCCACAACCTGATCCGGACAATGCCGGCGAAGGGAAATCGCCTCGCAGGTCCATGGACGTCGAGGGCCCCGGACACGTCGTCCGGGGCCCCTCGCGTGCGACACCCGGGAGGCGTGGGACTCAGCACCGCCACCGTAGACACGTCCGCCAGCCATGAGCGAGCCACGGCAAATACTGGCATTTCACCTTCCGGCAGGGTCCTGCGGGGGACTCGCCGTCTACTGCGTTTGGTTGTGCGTGATCGCCGTACCGTGCCAGAGTCACGCATACGGACCGAGGAGGTGACATGGAGCAGGAGGGCTGGCTGTCGAGTTTCCTCACCTACCTCGAGTTTTCCTGGGAACACCTTCTCGAGCTCGCGATCGACCATGCCCTCGTCGTCATCGTCTCGGTTCTGCTCGCCACGGCCATCGGTGTGGGTCTCGGCCTTGCCACCTACCGGACCGACCGCCCCAGGCAGATGGTGCTCGCGGTCACCGGCACATTCCTGACCATCCCGTCCCTCGCACTGTTCGGCGTCTTCATCTCGATCGGGTTCCTCGGGCTGGGTGCGCGCTCGGTCGTCCTCGGCCTCGTGATGTACGGCCTGCTGCCGATCGTGCGGAACACCATCGTGGGCCTCCGAGAGGTCGACCCGGCCGTCGTGGAGTCCGCCCAGGGCATGGGGATGGGGCGTACTGCACAGCTCTTGCGCATCGAGCTCCCTCTGGCCTGGCCGGTGATCGTGACCGGGATGAGGGTCTCCACACTCATTCTGATCGGGATCGCCGCCATCGGCGCCTACATCAACGGCCCCGGGCTGGGCAACGACATCTTCTCCGGGCTGGCCCGCATCGGCAGCGCGTCCGCGCTCAATCTCGTGCTGGGCGGGGTTCTCGGCATCATGATCCTGGCCGTCCTGTTCGACCTCGTGTACGTCCTCGTCTCCAAGCTCACGGTCTCGAAAGGTCTTCGATGAACGACAGCCAGGCGGCCGGCGCCGCGCCCGAGGCGGGCAAGATCGAGATCCGGCTCGAGAACCTGTCGAAGAGGTTCCCGGGCCAGCGCGAGCCCGCGGTCGACGACCTGACGCTCGACATCCCCGAGGGGGAGATCGTCATCCTCGTCGGTCCTTCGGGCTGCGGGAAGACCACGACCATGAAGATGATCAACCGGATCATCGAACCCACCTCGGGCCGGATCCTCCTCGACGGCGAGGACGTCACGGACGTCAACCCGGACCTGCTCCGTCGGCGGATCGGCTACGTGATCCAACAGATCGGGCTCTTCCCGCACATGACCATCGCCGAGAACATCGCGACGGTGCCGCGCCTCCTCGGGTGGGACAAGAGGCGGATCGCCGAGCGCATCGACGAGCTGCTCGAGACGGTGGGCATGGAGCCCGGCATGTACCGCAACAGATACCCCAAGGAGCTCTCCGGCGGGCAGCGACAGAGGGTCGGGGTGGCTCGGGCGATGAGCGCCGACCCGGACGTGATGTTGATGGACGAGCCTTTCGGGGCCATCGACCCGATCACCCGCGAGCGGCTCCAGAACGAGTTCCTCCGTCTCCAGGAGAAGATCAAGAAGACCATCATCTTCGTCACCCACGACATCGACGAGGCGATCAAGATGGGCGACCGGATCGCGATCCTTCGGGACCAGTCGCAGATCGCTCAGTACGACACCCCCGAGCGGATCCTCGTCAACCCCGCGGACGACTTCGTCGCGGACTTCATCGGCAGCGGGGCCTCGCTGAAGCGGCTGAGCCTGAGCCGGGTCAGGGACGTCGAGCTCCACGACTGGCCGACCGTCCAGGAGGACGCCACACACGAGGAGGTACGCCGCAAGATCCAGGAGAGCGGCCGGAGCGCGGTGCTCGTGCTCGACGCTCGACGCCGGCCCCTGACCTGGGTCAACGCCGAGCACCTTCGACGTGGCGGAGCGGGGCGCCCGCTCCGGGAGATCGGGCTCCGGCCGGACGCGCTGGTCGAGCCGCACGCGACCCTCAGCGACACGCTCAACGAGATGCTCACCGCCCGCTACAGCACGGCGGTGGTGGTCGACTCCTCCCAGGTGTTCCAAGGCATCGTCGACATCGACACGATCAACGAGTCGGTCCGCAGCATGCGCTCGGCCGAGGACGAGCGGCTGAGGTCGAGGCGCGAGGGCGAGGAGGTGCAGTCCTCCTCATGACGACGACGGCCGAGGAGAAGGTGGAGTCGCGTGGTAGTGGCCCCACTGAGGACGTCGCTGCCGCCTGGGGTCGAGGAACCGTCGAGCGACGTAACCTCATGGGTTACGTCACCACCCCGCTGCTGCTCCTCGCCGTGCTCTTGGGGCTGTATCTCTACGTGCAGGCACAGGAGCTGAGCAGCGGTGAGGCCAGGCGGCTCAACTCCGATGTCATCGTGAGTGCCACCTTGGAGCACATCCAGATGACCGTCGTGTCGACGGTGCTGGTGCTGGTCATCGCGATCCCCGTCGGGATCATGCTGACCCGCCCCTTCGCCCGGTCGGTCACCCCGCCGGCGATCGCGGTGTTCAACGTAGGACAGGCGGTCCCGTCGATCGGGCTCATCGCACTGCTCGCCATCATCTGGGACATCGGTTTCTGGCCCGCTGTCGTGGCGCTCGTGGCCTACACCGTGCTCCCTGTGCTGCGCAACACGATGGTGGGGCTCCGGCAGGTCGACGAATCCGTCATCGAGTCCGCCCGAGGCATGGGGATGACCAAGAGGATGGTCCTCGGCCGCATCGAGCTGCCCCTGGCCGTGCCGATCATCATGGCGGGTCTCCGGACCGCCCTCACCATCAACGTCGGCACCGCGACGCTCGGGACATTCATCGGTGCCGGCGGCCTCGGCGGACTCATCGTCGCAGGAACCGTCCAGAACAGACCGTTGATCACGATCGTCGGCGCGATCCTCGTCGCGGTTCTCGCACTGTTCGTCGACTTCATAGCCGGCATAGCCGAGGAGCAGCTGCGCCCGAAAGGCCTGTGACCCGAACGACCGACAACACGGAGGATGAAGCGATGAAACGCAGTCTGACGAGAAGATTCCGCCTGACCGCGGTCCTGGTCGGCGTGGCGATGGTTGCGCTCGCTTGCGGCGGAGACGAAGGCGACGGGGGTGGCGGCGATGGCGAGCTCTCGGGGGCGTCGTTCACGGTGGGGTCGAAGGAGTTCACCGAGCAGCTGATCCTGGGGCAGATCACGCTACAGGCGCTCGAGGACGCCGGGGCCTCCGTCACCGACCAGACGGGGATCACCGGGACGACCAACGTCCGCCAGGCTCTGACCTCCGGTGAGATCGACATGTACTGGGAGTACACCGGCACCGGCTGGGCCGAGCTCCTGGGCAACGAGATCGCCGACGCGCCTACCGACGAGGGCGAGCTCTTCGAGACGGTCGCCGAGCAGGACCTTTCCGAGAACAACGTCAAGTGGCTGGCGCTGGCTCCGGTCAACAACACCTACGCGATCGCGACCTCGCAGGCGACGTCGGAGGAGTTCGGGGTGCAGAGCCTGTCTGACTATGCCGAGCTCGCCAACGACAACCCGGCGGACGCCTCCCTCTGTGCCGCGTCCGAGTTCATCGACCGGGGGGACGGGCTGCCCGGCCTCGAGGAGACCTACGGCTTCGACCTGCCTGAGAGCGCCCTCACCGAGGTGGACCTCGGCATCGTGTTCACGCGCGTGCCGCAGGGCGAGCCGTGCAAGTTCGGTGAGGTGTTCGCGACTGACGGGAGGATCCCCGCCAACGACATGGTCGTGCTCGAGGACGACGAGTCGTTCTTCGTGATCTACAACCTCGCGATGACCGTGCGCAACGACGTCTACGAGCAACACCCCGAGCTCGAGGACGTGTTCACGCCGATCGCGGAGAAGCTCACCACCGAGGAGCTCCAGCAGCTCAACGCCCAGGTCGACGTGGACGGTCTCCCCGTCGACCAGGTCGCGCAGCGGTGGCTCGAGGACAACGACTTCATCGGCTGACGGTTGCGGGGGTGCCCGTCAGAGGCCGAGGCGTCGGGCGTGGCGTTCCAGGAACGCCACCACCTCGTCCTCGGCCCTGTCGGGCAGGCCCCAGATGATCTCGGTGACGCCGGCGCGCTCCCAGTCGGCGACCTGCTCGGAGGACAGGCGCGTGGTCGCCAGTGCCGCGATCTCGGGGCGACCGGACCGACCAGCCTCCTCCCAGGCCTCGTGGAGCGCCCGCGCCTTGGCTGTGACGTCGTCCTCGCGCGGAGTCGTGATCCATCCGTCGGCGTGCGCTGCGATCCAGGCGAACGTCCTCGGCCCGCCACCGGCGCCGATGAGCAACGGAAGGTGGGGCTGCACCGGCTTGGGCCAGGCCCAGGATGCTCCGAAGGACACGAACTCCCCGGCGTAGGAGGCCTCCTCCTGCGTCCACAGGGCGCGCATCGCCTCGACGTACTCCCGCAGCACCGTCCGCCGCCTGGCGGCGGGCACGTGGTGGTCGGTGAGCTCGTCGGTGTTCCAGCCGAATCCTGCACCCAACGTGACCCGGCCGCCGGAGAGGTGGTCGAGCGTGGCGATGGTCTTGGCGAGCGTGATCGGGTCGGACTCGAACGGCAGCGCCACGGCCGTGGACAGCCGAATCCTCGTGGTGACCGCGGCCGCTGTGGCCAGGGAGACCCACGGGTCGAGTGTGCGCATGTAGCGGTCGTCGGGAAGCGTGGCGTCGCCCGTCCCCGGGTGCGCCGCCTCGCGCTTGACCGGGATGTGGGTGTGCTCGGGGACGTAGAAGGTGTCGAAGCCGCAGTCCTCGGCTGCCCTCGCTGCGGTGGCGGGCGTGATGCCCCGGTCGCTGGTGAAGAGCACGATGCCGTGGCGCATGCGGGACAGGGTAGAACGAGTTCTACTTCCGAGGAAAGGTCTCACCCACCCGGGATGATCCCCCGGGCGCGGCCTCCGAGGTCCAATGGGTCGAGCAAGGAGGTCGCCATGTGTCGTTGGCTCGCCTACTCGGGCTCTCCGGTGAACCTGGAGGACCTGCTCTACAAACCTGTGAACTCCCTCGTCGTGCAGAGCAGGCACTCGCGGCTGGGCGCGGAGACCACGAACGGTGACGGCTTCGGGGTCGGGTGGTACGGCGACCGGCCGACGCCCGGCGTGTTCCGCAGCACAGAGCCGGCGTGGAACGACCAGAACCTGCAGGAGCTCTCGGCGCACGCCAGCTCGGGCCGGGTCTTCGCGCACATCCGCGCGTCCACGGGGTCGGCGGTGCAGAAGACGAACTGTCACCCCTTCCGACACGGCCACTGGCTGTGGATGCACAACGGGCTGGTGTCGGGGTTCAGGGATCTCAAGCGGGACCTGCTCCTGGCTGTCGAGCCCGCGCTGTTCCCCGAGATCGAGGGGTCCACCGACTCCGAGCTGTTCTTCTTCCTCGCCCTGACCTTCGGGCTGGAGGAGGACCCGCCGTCGGCCGTGGCTCGCGCGGTGAGCCTGATCGAGCAGACCGGCCGCCGGCACGGCGTCGCGAACCCGATCCAGATGACGGTGGCGACGACCGACGGCGAGACCACGTGGGCTTTCCGGTACTCCAGCGAGGGCAGATCCCGGTCGCTCTTCCACAGCGCCGATGTCTCGACCCTGAGGCAGCAGTACCCGGACCTCCCGGTGCTGCACCGCCTCTCCGACGACGCGAGGCTGGTGGTCTCGGAGCCGCTGGGAGACCTCCAGGGGGCGTGGCAGGAGGTTCCGGAGTCGACCTGCGTGGTGGTCCGGGGCGGCGAGCAGGAGCTTCGGCCGTTCCTCCCCGCAGCGGGACCTTAGCCCCGTGCGGCGGGCTCGGAGGCGGCCTAGCGTGGGAGCAGGGAACCGGGAGTTCATCATGGCTGAGTTCATGCGCAACAGCGACGCCTTCGCCTGGGACATGGAGCACGACCCAGGGCTGCGGTCGACGGTCGTCACCGTCATGATGCTCGAGCGGTCACCGGACTGGGACGTCCTCGTCGACCGGTTCGAGCGCATCGGCCGTCTGGTGCCGATGTTCCGGCAGAAGGTCGTGGAGTCGGTGCCGCCCGCGCCGCCACGGTGGGTGTACGACCCCGACTTCGACCTCGGGTACCACCTGCGCAGGGTGATCGCGCCGCACCCGGGGGCCTTCGACACGGTGCTCGAGATGGCCCGACGAGCGGAGATGGCCGAGTTCGACCACGCTCGCCCGCTGTGGGAGGTCACGCTCGTCGACGAGCTCGCGGACGGGGGTGCCGCGCTGGTCTGCAAGCTCCACCACTCCTTGACCGACGGCATCGGCGGGATGCAGATCGCGATGGTGCTGTTCGACCTGACCGAGGAGCCGGCGGACCGCGGGCCCCTTCCGCCGTTGCCGGAACAGGACGAGCCGGGCCCCCTCGACGGTCTGCGGCACCTGCTCCGGTACGACGCCGGGCTCGTCGGCAAGGCCGCCCGGGGCGCTGTCCTGACCGCGCCGGCAGCGCTCCTCGGCGGGGTACGTCGGCCGCGCCGAAGCGTGCTCGCGGCCGCGGAGACCGCGGCGTCGGTGTACCGGACGGTCCGACCCATCAACCGCACGGCCTCGCCGATCATGAAGGGCCGCCGACTGGTGCGCCGCCTCGGGGTGCACGAGGTGCCGCTCGACGCGCTCAAGGACGCCGCACACACCGCGGGCGGAACGTTGAACGACGCGTTCCTGGCCGGGGTGACCGGCGGGCTGAGGCGCTACCACAGCGAGCACGGGTCGGCGGTGGGCGACCTGCACGTGACGATGCCGGTGAGCATCCGGGGCGACGACGACCCCGTCGGCGGGAACCGGCTGACGCTGATGCGCTTCACCCTGCCCGTGGGGGTCACGGACCCGGCGGAGCGGATCAAGCTGATCCACCAGCGTGCGGGAGCGGTGCGTCACGAGCGGTCGCTGCCCTACACGCAGCTGATCGCCGGGGGGCTCAACCTCCTGCCGAGGTGGTACATCGCCGCCATCCTTCGTCACGTCGACTTCCTGGCCAGCGACGTGCCGGGGATACCGGTCCCGGTCTTCCTCGCCGGTGCGCCGGTGCGCATGCAGTACGCCTTCGGCCCGACCATCGGGGCAGGTGTCAACGTCACCCTGATGACCTTCGTCGACACCTGCACCGTGGGCATCAACGTCGACACCGGTGCGATCCCCGACGACGAGGTCTTCCACCGGTGCCTCGTCGCCGGCTTCGACGAGGTGCTCGCCCTCGCCGCGCCCACCGTGACGCCGCTGAAGCCGCCGCGCCGCCCCAGGGCCGCTGCTGTGAGGCGGACGGTGTCGGTCTGACCGCTTCCTCGCGGATCAGTCCGGGGGAGGGACCGCGTCCTGGATCCGGGGCCAGGGCCTGGCCTCCTCGAGCTCGAAGGCGAGCTCGAGGAGGGTGCGCTCGTCACCGAGGTCGGCGGAGAGCTGGCAGCCGATGGGCAGCCCCCCGCCGCTGCGGCCCAGGGGCAGCGAGATCGCGGGCCCCCCTGAGGCGTTGTTGAGGGGGGTGAACCCGACGTATGCCTGGAGCCGCGGGAACAGCTCCTCGAAGGGGAGCGTCGGGGAGAGACGGCCGATCGGCGGCGTGGTGTGGGCCAGGACGGGGGAGAGCAGGACGTCGAGGCGGGTGAACACCTTCCGGTACTCCTGCGTGCTGCGTCGCAACCGGTAGATCATCCCGGGTGTGCGAGCGAGCTCGCGACGGCACATGCGGGCCAGGCCGCGGGTCAGGTTGTCGGTCCGGCTCACGTCGAAGTCGCGGTCGAGCACGCGGGTGCCCGCCGTGGCGACGAGCAGCCCGAGCAGACCCCAGTAGAGGCTGAAGTCCTCGGCGAAGCGCCGCGACACAGGCATGGGCGCCTCCTCGACCGAGTGGCCGAGGTCGCTCAGGAGGTCGGCGGCGGACAGGACGCACGCCCTGGTCTCGTCGTCGGTTGCCGTTCCGGTGACCGAGTCCACGACGACGCCCACGCGCAGGCGGGTCCGGCTCGGGCCCTCGACCGAGCGGATGGGAGGGAGCCTCGGGCTGCGCCAGCGCGCCTCCGCGCCTGCGTAGAAGCAGGCGGTGTCCCGCACCGAGCGGGTGAGAACACCCTGGGTGACGATCTGGAGGGGAAGCCGCATGTCGGCGGAGTCGGGGACGAGACGACCACGGCTCGGCTTGAGGCCGACGAGCCCGCACGCCGCCGCGGGGATGCGGATGGAGCCGCCCCCGTCGTTGGCGTGGGCGATGGGCACCACCCCGGCGGCGACGAGAGCGGCAGCGCCGCCCGAGGAGGCCCCGGCCGAGTAGCCGCGGTGCCAGGGGTTGCGGACCGGGTCGCGGTGGGCATACTCGGTCGAGGCGCTGAAGCCGAACTCCGGCAGCCTGCTCTTGCCGAGGACGGTCAGACCCACGGCCTTGAGCTGCTCGACGAAGGGGCCGTCCTCGGCCGCCGGCTTCGGGACGAACGCGTCGGTGCCGTGCCCCGTCGGGAGGCCCGCGACGTCCACGTTGTCCTTCACGTAGGTCGGGACACCGGCGAACGGACCGGGTGAGGGGGCGTCGGCTGCGGCGAGTGCGCGCTCGTGGTCGGCACACTCCACGGCGTTCAGCAACGGCTGCATCGCCTCGGACCGCCGGACGGCGGCCTCGCACGCCTCGGCGCGGGTGATCTCCTTGCTGCGGATCCGCGCCGCCAGCTCGGTCGCGTCGCAGTCGCCGAGGGCGTCGTCGCCGAAGGCGTGGACCAGGGTGGGTCCCGGCATCGCTCAGCCCTCCGGCAGGAGCCGCGCGACGGCGTTCGAGAGGACCAGCGAGAAGATCGAGATGAGCAGCGCGGCGCCGACAGCCGAGAGCAGCCCGTCGACACTGAACCAGGTCGTGAACGAGGCCACGAACCAGATCATCAGGCCGTTCAGCGCCAGGGTCAGGACCGCGAGCAGCAGGAACGAGTCGGGGTCCGGCAGGAACCGCATCACCGCCTGGAGGACGACGTTCGCGAGCGCGATCAGCAGGGCGACCCACATCGCGGAGAGCGCGCCGCCCTCGAGGGAGGCGTCGGGCATCACCCAGGCAGTCAGGGCGACCGCGGCGGCCAGGACCACCCACCGGACGAGGACGGACAGCCAGAGCACGGTGCTACTCCCTCTCCCGGCCCGGGCTCTCCGGCAGCCGTCTGTGTCAGACAGTAGCGGGGCGGGGCGTGGACAATGGCGCCATGGCCCGAACCTGGGTGCTCCACGTCGACCTCGACCAGTTCATCGCCGCGGTCGAGGTCCTGCGGCGACCCGAACTCACGGGGCGGCCCGTAGTCGTCGGCGGGCGGGGAGACCCCACCGAGCGAGGCGTGGTCGCGACCGCGTCGTACGAGGCCCGCGCCTACGGCGTCGGGTCGGCGATGCCGCTGCGGGTCGCCGCCCGCAGGTGCCCCGACGCGGTGTTCCTCCCGGTGGACAAGCCTGCCTACGACGCCGCGTCCGTCCAGGTGATGGAGACTCTGCGGTCGCTCGGAGTGGTGGTGGAGGTGCTCGGGTGGGACGAGGCCTTCCTCGGCGTAGAGACCGACGACCCCGAGGCGTTCGCTGCGCACGTGCAGGAGCGCGTGCTCGAGGAGACCCGGCTCCACTGCTCGGTCGGCATCGGCGACAACAAGCTCCGCGCCAAGCTCGCGACCGAGCTCGGCAAGCCCCGCGGCGTCTTCCGGCTGACCGAGGAGAACTGGTACGCCGTGATGGCCGGCCGTCCCACCGACGCACTGTGGGGGATCGGCCGGAAGACGGCCGGCCGGCTCGCCTCGCTGGGCATCACCACGGTCGGTGAGCTCGCGCAGGCCGACCCGCGCCGGCTCGCCGACGAGCTGGGGCCGACCATGGGGCCGTGGTACCGGCGGCTGGCCCGCGGCGTCGACGTGTCCACGGTCGACGGCACACCGTGGGTGGCCCGCTCGCACTCCCGGGAGGCCACCTTCCAGACCGACCTCACCGACTCGGAGGAGGTGGAGGCCGAGGTGCGCAGGCTGGCCGCACAGGTCACCGACGACGTGAACCTGGAGCAGAGGCCCGCGGTGCGGATCGGGGTGAAGGTGAGGTTCGCGCCCTTCGACACCCACACCCGCAGCGCGTCCCTCGAACGGCCCACCCTCGACCGGCGCACCATCGAGCAGGTCGCGGTCGACCTGGTCAGGAGGTTCGAGCCCGGGCGGGCGGTGCGGCTCCTCGGAGTGCGCGCCGAGATGGTGCCGCCCGGTCAGCCCCCCGGGCAGTGAGCCGTGCCGGGCGGGAGGTCGGGATGGATCGGGCCGGACCGGCCGCTGAGCGAGCCGAGCGTGCCGGTGGCGACACCGCGGCGGACAGCCACGATCTCGGCCACGACGGAGACAGCGATCTCGGCCGGGGTGTCGGCGCCGATGTCCAGCCCGGCCGGTCCGCGCATCTCGGCCATGAGCGCCTCGGGCACCCCGTTGGCCCGCAGCCACTCCTGTCGGCGGGCCTGGGTGGCGCGCGAGCCCATGGCGCCCACGTAGCTCGCCTCGCTCGACAGCGCGGCCGCGATGGCGGGGGCGTCGATCCCCTCGTGGTGGCTGAGCACGACGACGGAGTCGCAACCGTCGAGCGCGGCGACGGTGTCCTCCAACGAGGTCGTCACCACCGTCGTCCAGCCGAGAGCGTCCGCCATGGCGCCGAGGGCGGTGGCGACGGCGCCCTCGCCGACGACGAGCAGCGTGTGCGTGGCGTCCATGGCCCGATTGTGCCAAGACCTGGGGCCGCACCCGCGCGGCTCCACCGGTTCGCGGCTTTTCTGCCGTACGGTCGACGCGTCCCACGACCGACCTGGAGCAGAGGCCAGACCAGTGCTCGCCCCCTTCCGCGCACTAGACCGCCACCCTCGACATACGCTCATCGCGGTGGTGGCGGCCCTGAGCGTCTGCCTGTCCCTCGCCGCGGTCCCCTCCACCCCGGCTCCGGCGAACGAGCTCGACCACCGGAAGAACCGGGTGCACCGCGAGATCGACCGGGCCAAGGAGCACCTGCGGCACTCGAGCAAGGAGCTGGTGCGGGCAACCGCCCGCGTAGAGCGTGCCGAGCAGGCGCTCGAGGAGGCCGAGCGGGAGCTCGACCTGAGGCGCGCAGAGCTCACTGCGGCGCAGATCGTGGACGCGCAGACCCAGTCCGAGCTCGACGCCGCCAACGCCCGTCTCGGGAGAGCGCGCGCCGCACTGGCGCGAGGTCGGCGCAGCCACACCGCGCAGCAGGAGGTGTTCCGAAGCATCGCCGCGGAGACCTACCAGGCTGGCTCACCCGGCCTGATGGGGATCACGATGGTGCTCACCTCGCGCGACCCGTCAGAGCTGAGCACCCAGCTCAACGTCGTCCAGAACGTCATGGACAGGGAGGAGGCCACGCTCCGACGGCTCGAGGCGTCGCGGCTCCTGCTCCAGCTCCAGCAGGAGCGGGTCGCCGAGGCCCGCCGGGACGTGGCCACCCGCCGCTCCGCCGCTGCGAAGGCACTCGCGCACACCCAGGAGCTCGAGGCCCGCGCGGCCGAGGCCTCGACCCGGGTGGCCACCGCTCTCGAGGCCCGCGAGGTCGCTCGTCGCGACGCGCTGCAGACCAAGCGGGCCGACGAGCGGCGGTTGAAGCAGTTGAAGAAGGAGCGCGACAAGATCACCGCCCTCATCAAGAAGCAGCAGGCCAAGGAGCGCAGGAAGAAGTCCAAGGCCGCCATCGCCAAGGCAAAGGCCGCCTCGAAGTCCCGGACCGGACCGTTGATGAAGCCGGTGGACACCTACATCACCTCGCACTACGGCATGCGCCTCCACCCGATCTACCGCCGCTGGCGGCTGCACGACGGCACGGACTTCGGTGCTCGCTGCGGCACGCCCGTACGTGCGGCGGCGGGTGGCCGGGTGATCGGCCGCTACTACAACGTCGGCTACGGCAAGCGCGTGATCGTCAACCACGGCTACCTGCGCGGGGTCTCGGTGACCACGACGTACAACCACCTCAGCCGGTACCGCGCTCGCGTCGGCCAGCGCGTCCGCAAGGGCGAGGTCATCGGCCTGGTCGGCACGACCGGGTTCTCGACGGGATGCCATCTCCACTTCATGGTCTTCCGCAACGGCCGGACCGTGAACCCGATGTCCTGGCTGTGAGCCGGCCGGCCGGCCCGCGCATGCCTGCCCGGCGGAGCGGGCAGGGAGCGGCATGACCCTCGACGTCATGCTGGCCGCGGTCGGCGCCCTCGGCGTGCTCGTGGCCGCACTGTCCGCTCGGATCAGGCGGCTGCCCGTCTCCGAGCCGCTGCTCGGACTGCTCGCGGGCGTGCTGCTGGGCCCCGCCGTCCTCGGTGCCCTGGACCTGCCGCCGGTCACCCGCGACCACGCGACCCTGCACGAGGTGGCCGAGCTGCTTCTGGCGGTGTCGGTGATGGGCGTTGCCCTTCGCTACCCCTTCGTCGACGTGCGTCGCCGGCTGACGCCGGTCGTGGTGCTCCTGGTCGTCGCGATGCCCCTCATGGCGCTGGTGACCACGGGACTCGCTGCGGGTGTCCTCGGTCTGTCCGTCACCGCCGCGCTCCTCCTGGGCACGGCACTGAGCCCCACCGACCCGGTCCTGGCCTCCAGCGTGGTGACCGGGGAGGCCGCGGAGCGGGACCTGCCCGAACGAGCCCGGCAGGTCCTCTCCCTGGAGTCCGGCGCGAACGACGGTCTCGCGCTGCCCCTCGTGCTCGTCGCCCTCGCGTTCGCGGGCCCCATGACGGGGACGGCTGCGGCGACCGAGACGGCCTGGCAGGTGCTGGGCGCGGTGGCGCTGGGGGCGCTCGCCGGGGGACTCGGGGGACGGGCGCTGCGTCTCGGGGAGGAGCACGGCGCGACCGCCCACGGCCCGATGCTGCTGTTCACCATCGTGCTCGCCGCAGCGGTCCTCGGTCTCTCGGGACTGCTGCACCTCGACGGTGTGCTCGCGGTCTTCGCGGCCGGCCTGGCGTTCAACTTCGTCAGCACCGGCCGAGAGCGTACGTCGGAGGTGGAGATCGACGAGGCGGTCAACAGGTTCGCGGTGCTCCCGATGTTCGTGCTGGTCGGGGCCACCATCCCCTGGGCGGCGTGGGGCGACCTCGGCTGGGCCGGTCCCGCACTCGTCGTCGCGGTGCTCCTCCTGCGCCGGCTCCCGGTCCTGCTGCTGCTCAAGCGTCCCTTGCGCATGTCCTGGTCCGAGGCGGCCTACCTCGGCTGGTTCGGCCCGGTCGGGGTGGCGGCGGTGTTCTACCTGACGCTCGAGGCGAAGCGGCTCGGGCTCCCGACGGAGGTGCTCGCGGCGGGAACGATGGTCGTCGTCGCGAGCACCGTGGCGCACGGCGTCACTGCTGCTCCGGGGCGCATGCTTTACCGCCGGCTCTCCCCCGGTGCTCGTGAGAGCGCGGCCGCCGAGCAGGGTTGACCAGGGCTCGGCCGGGTAGGTGAGTCTCCATGTGGTTCTCGAACTGGTCCGAGCTCCTGCGCATCGTCCTCGTCGGAGCGGCGGCGTACGTGACCCTCGTGGTGGTCCTGCGCACCTCCGGCAAGCGGACGTTGGCGAAGCTGAACGCCTTCGACCTCGTGGTCACCGTCGCGCTGGGCTCGACGCTGGCCACGATCTTCCTGGACGAGGGCGTGTCGTGGGCCGAGGGCGCGGTGGCGCTCGGGATGCTGGCGCTGCTGCAGTTCGTGGTCGCCGAGGTCACCACCCGGACCGGTGGCCGCTCCGTCGTCACCGCAACCCCCACCGTCCTGGTACGCGACGGGCGCATCCTCGAGGACCGCGTGCGCCAGCAGCGGATGACCTTCGCCGAGGTCCGTCAGGCGGTCCGGTCCTCGGGGGTGGGTGACCTCGCACTCGTGGCCGCAGCGGTGCTCGAAAGCGACGGGACGGTCAGCGTCGTGACCCGGCAGCAGGCCGGAGACCTCTCTGCCCTCCAGGACGCCGAGGGTGGCGCCGACGGGTGACCTTGGCCCCTGGCCGCTCCACGACTCGAGGGGTGTCATGGGGGCAGGAGGTGCACCATGACCAGCGTCCCGGACATCCCCGCCCACGCGTCGTTGACCTTCCTCGGGGCCACACGCACCGTCACCGGCAGCAAGTTCCTCGTCGAGAGCGGGAAGACCCGCGTGATGGTGGACTGCGGGATGTTCCAGGGAGAGCGGGTCTGGCGGCGCCGCAACTGGGCCCCGCTGCAGGCGGACCCCGCCAAGGTGGACGCGGTGGTCCTCACCCACGCGCACCTCGACCACTGCGGCTACCTCCCGGTGCTCGTCCGCAACGGATTCTCCGGACCGGTGGTGTCCACCCCCGAGACCGCCGAGCTCGCCGGGATCGTCCTTCGCGACGCAGCGCACCTCGCCGAGGAGGACGCCCGACAGGCAAACGTCGGCGGCTGGTCCAAGCACCGTCCGGCCCTGCCGTTGTACGACTCCGGTGACGCGGAGAAGGCGCTCTCCCTGCTCACGCCCGTCGACCACGGCACGCGCACGACCCTGCCGGGCGACATCGGCCTCGAGCTGCGCTCGGCGGGTCACATCCTCGGATCGGCGTTCGCGCAGCTCGAGGTGGCCGGCGTACGCCTGCTCGTCAGTGGCGACCTGGGCAGGCCCGGGCACCCGCTGCTGCTGCCTCCGGAGCAGCCCGCGGACGCCGACGTCGTCCTGGTCGAGTCCACGTACGGCGACCGGCTGCACCAGCACGAGGACGACGCCCTTCTCGCCGAGGCGATCACGCGCACGCTCGGCCGGGGTGGCGTCGTGCTGATGCCGGCCTTCGCCGTCGACCGCACGTTCGTGCTGCTGATGACCCTGGCCAGGCTCGAGACCGAGGGCCGGATCCCGTCGGTCCCGGTCTACGTCGACAGCCCGATGGCGCTACGTGCGCTCGAGGTCTACAAGACGGCGATCCGCGAGGGCGATCCGCAGCTGAGGCCCGAGGTGACCATGGCGAGCACCAGGTACCGGCCGAGCCGGCTGAAGCTGATGCCGGGCAGGGAGGAGTCGGAGAAGCTCAACCGTCCCGGGAAGCCCTGCATCATCGTCTCCGCGTCTGGGATGGCCACCGGTGGCCGCGTCCTGCACCACCTGAAGCACCAGCTCCCCAACCCCCGCAACAGCGTCGTCCTCACCGGCTTCCAGGTCCCGGGGACCCGGGGAAGGGCGCTCATGGACGGTGCGAGGCAGATCAAGATCCACGGCCGGTACATCCCGGTCCGGGCCGAGGTCCACGCCACCACGGCCTACTCCGTGCACGCCGACGCGGCCCAGCTCGTCGAGTGGCTCTCGCCGATGAAGCCGCCGGACACCGTCTACGTGGTGCACGGCGAGGAGGACGCGTCCTGGGCGCTCGCCGGGCGCATCACCGAGGAGCTCGGCTGGAACGCGGTCGTGCCGCGCTACCTCGAGCGGGTACGCCTGACCCGAGGCGACGCACCCGCTTCGCGGTAGCAGACCGATCCCTCAGCGGGAGAACGCCGACAGGTGCATCTCGGACGAGTGGGCGAGGTGCTCGAGGACCCGCTTCACGTCCGGTGCGTCGACGTCGTCGGCGGCCTTCCTCAGGGCCGCCACGTCCTCCGCCTCGTGCGTGCGCCCCACCCCGAGTGCGGCCTCCGGCGACTCCGACCCCTCGGCGAGGTAGGCGGCGTACTTCTTCGCAACGGTCTCGCTCGCGAACTCTCCCGCGGCGTACCCGTCGGTGGGGTCGTCGATGCCGTAGCGGTCCAGGAGGGTCCGGATCGCCTGCAGGTGCTTGCCCTCGGCGTCCGCGATCCGCCTGAAGCGGTGGTCGCCCGTCGAGTCGGCGAGCTCGGCGTACAGGTCGTGCGCCATCTTCTCGTGCTCGGCCTGCGCGGCGAGCATCTGCTCCTGCGCCTCGGTGAGCGTGCCCGTCGAGGCATCTGCGAGCAGCCGTGGGCACTGTCCGTCGGCGTAGCGACCCTGGCCGGCGTCCGGCCCCGCGCCGCGCCCCATTCCGTACCCCTGGCGGTGCCCCATGCCGCGCCCGCGGCCGTTCATCTGGCCCGGGCCGTCGTGACGCCACTGCCCGCGGTCGAGCATCGGCCCGCGGTCCGAGGGCGGCGCGGGGTCTTCGTCGGCGGCAAGCACGGCCGGGGTCACCACGACGCCTGCCCCCACCACGCCTGCGGCCAGTGCCGCGGCGATGATCCGTCTGCTGCGCATGATGCTCCTCCTTCGTCCGGGGCCTGGCCCTCTGTCCTGTGTGCTTCCAGCCTCGGTCGCGGCTGTGGAGACCGGATGCGCCGGATGTGGAGAACGTGTGGAGGTTTCCGCGCGGTCCGCCGTCTCCTGGTGAGGCAGGTGGGACGATGAGTCCATGAGCACGGTTCTCGTCGTCGAGGACGAGCGGGAGATCCGCGACCTTCTGCGGCGCTACCTCGAACGCGCGGGCCACGCGGTGCTCAGCACCGACTCAGGCGCGGAGGCGATCCGGCTCGTCACCGCAGGCAGTGCGGACCTCGTCGTGCTCGACCTCGGGCTCCCCGACGTCGACGGCATCGAGGTGCTGCGGGCGGCACGGGAGGACGGCCGGCACACCCCGGTCCTGGTGCTGACCGCGCGCTCCACCGTTGAGGACCGCATCGGCGGGCTCAGCATGGGCGCCGACGACTACGTCACCAAGCCCTTCAGCCCCACCGAGGTGGTGCTGCGCGTCGGCGCGGTGCTCGGCCGGAGTGCGGCGACGGGGGGCGAGGACCCCGGGGTGGCGTCGTACGGCGGGGGGCGGCTCGTCGTGGACGCCGACCGGCGCGAGGCCCGACTCGACGGGCGGCTGCTCGACCTGACCCCGACCGAGTGGGGGATCCTCACCTCCCTGACCTCGGTGCCGGGGCGGCCGTTCTCGCGGTACGAGCTCGTGAACCGGGTTCGTGGTCACGAGTTCGCCGGCTACGAACGCAGCATCGACTCGCACGTGAAGAACCTGCGCCACAAGCTCGGACCCGACGCGGCGGACGTCGTGGAGACCGTCATGGGTGTGGGCTACCGGCTGGGGCTCGACCGTGACCGGTGAGGCGCTCGGACCCCTCGGCCGTCGGTTCCTCGCGGCGTTCGCGGCGGTCGCCCTTTTGGCCGTGGTGCTGGTGACGGCCGCCGGTCTGGTCGGCGCCGACCGCGGCCTCACCTCCCAGAGCGACAGCCAGCGCCGCGAGGTCGCGGAGCGGGTTGCCGAGGCGGCCTCAGCGGCCTATGCGGAGGCCGGCGGCTGGAGCGGGGCCGACCTCGGCACCGCGGCGTCGGTCGCGGAGGGTGGCGGGGCGACGCTCGTCGTCCGTGCCGCGGACGGGACCGTCGTGTGGCCCGACCGTCGAGGCGGGCACCGAGAGGGAGGCATGGGGGCCCCGGGGATGGGGATGGCTGTCGGGTACGTCTCCAGCGACGTGACGGTGGCGGGCAGCGAGGTGGGCGAGGTGCTCCTCGGCTTCGGGCCGGCAACGGAGTCGGGCCGGCCGGTGGCGTGGACCTGGATCCTCGTCGCCGGCGTCGCCGCCCTCCTGCTCGCCCTCCTTGCCGCGTGGTGGGTCTCGCGCCAGCTCGCCCGCCCCCTCGCTGAGCTCACCCGAGCGGCCCGGTCGTTCGCCGTGGGGGAGGGGGACACCGTCCTGCGCGAGCGCGGGGTCGGGGAGCTCGGTGTGCTCGCCGACGCGTTCGAGGAGGCGATCACGGCGGTGCGCCGCGCGGAGGCCGCGCGTGCCCGGATGGCAGCGGACGTTGCCCACGAGCTGCGCACCCCCCTGGCTGCGCTGCAGGCGGGCCTCGAGGAGCTGCGCGACGGGCTCGCCCCAGCCGACCCCGCGGCCCTGGCCCGGCTGCACGACCAGGCCCTGCGGGTCTCCCGCATCGTCGGAGACCTCGACACGCTCTTCGCGGCGGAGGGGGCGACGAGGGCGGTCCAGCGCGAGCCCGTGGACCTCGCGGACCTCGCTCGCACGGAGGTCGAGGCCCGGGCGGCCCAGCTCCGCGTCGCCGAGCTCGACGTCGACCTCGACCTGTCCGCCGACGCTCCGGTGTGGGTCCGTGGAGACCCCGAGCGCCTCCACCAGGTGCTCGGGAACCTGCTGGAGAACTGCGTGCGCCACTGCCGCCCCGGGGACCGGGTGCGTGTCGGCGTGTCGGCGTCCCCCTCACCGAGGCTCGTGGTGACCGACACCGGCCCGGGCATCGCGCCCACGGACCTCCCGCTGGTCTTCGACCGGTTCTGGCGGGGGTCCCGGCCGTCCGGGCTGCCGGGCTCGGGCCTCGGGCTCGCCGTCGTCCGCAGTCTGGTCGAGGCCATGGGGGGTTCGGTGGAGGTCGAGTCCGACGGGTCGAGTGGCACCACCTTCACCGTCACCCTGCCTGCCGTGGTGGCGGCTACGCTCGCGACATGAGTGAGCGAGGACGAGCCACCTGGGGCCGTGAAGATGCACTCAGGTACGTCGCCATCGGGGACAGTACGGTCGAAGGGCTCGAGGACCCGGGGCCCGACGGGGTGTACGTCGGGTGGGCCGACCGTCTCGCCCACCACCTGAGCCGGGTCTCTCCGGGCCTGACCTACGCCAACCTCGCCGTCCGTGGCATGACCGCCCGGGAGGTGCGGACCACCCAGCTCGACCGGGCGCTCGCGCTCCGGCCCGACGTCGCGGTCGTGGTCGCCGGGGTCAACGACGTCTTGCGGCCCCGGTTCGACAAGGAGGCCCTGCGCGACGACCTCCTCGCGATGCACGCGGCCCTCCACGACGCCGGCGCCAGCGTGGCGGCGTTCACCATGCCGGACATGGCCAAGGTGGCGCCGCTGGCCGTCGTGCTCCGGGGACGTCTGGACGCGCTGAACGAGATCGTGCTCGAGGCGGCCGACCTCTACGGCACCGCGGTCGCGGACCTGGCGGCAGAGCCGCTCTCCTCGGACCCGGCGCTGTGGCACGACGACCGGCTGCACGCCCACAGCGAGGGACACCGGCGGGTGGCGCTCGCGCTGGCGGCGAGTCTCGGCGTCGACGCGGGTGACTGGCGCACCCCCCGCCCGCT
>DATHVS010000205.1:0-3203 GCA_035461195.1 Nocardioidaceae bacterium | reverse complement strand
CTGGTCACGTCGCTGATGACGCTCCACCACGTCTCGGACGTGCCGCGGGTCCTGACAGCCTTCTCCGAGATGCTCGCCAACGGCGGCCGTCTCGCGCTGGTCGACCTGGTGGAGGAGGACGGCTCCTTCCACGACGCGCCGTTCGCGGGCCACAACGGCTTCGACACAGCCAAGCTCGCCCGCGACGTCCGTGCGTCCGGCCTGTCGGACGTCGCGGTCCGTGAGAACCTCCACAACGTGGAGAAGGAGGGCCGGAACTACCCGCTGTTCCTGCTCACCGCCACCAAGCGGGCCTGACCGGTCGGCGCCAGGTCAGCTGTTGGTCTGCTCGCCGTCGGAGGCGATGCCGCGCTCGGTGATCGCCCGCTCCATCCGCGCGGCGATCCGTCCCTGACCCGCGTCGGTGGGCTGGTCGACCTCGGACCCGAAGAGTCCGGTGCCGTTCACGAGCCATCCACTGGCGTCCACGTACGCCGCGTCGTGGTCCTGCGCGACCTGCCGGAGGCGCTCGGAGAACTGCAGGGTGAGCGGGCCGGGCTCGCCGTTGGAGAACGGGGACACCACGACGAGCTGAGCGTCGGGTGACTGCCGCGCGAGCCGGGAGACGACGTCGTCGGCGGCATCGACGATGCGGCCGACCGGGTACGCCCCCAGGTCGGAGACGCCACCTGCGACGACGATGACGTCGGGGGAGTGCTGCACGACGCGGGGCACCCGGGCCTCGAACGGGCGACCGGATCCGGAGCTGAGGTAGCCGCTGCCGGCGACCGCCTCGGTGCGGACCTCCCAGCCGAGCGACTCGCCCAGCAGCGTCGGCCACTCGGGGCCTGCACTCTCGGGGCTCTCGGCGCTGTAGGCGTCACCGAGCACGACCATCATGGTCTCGCCCGCGGCCCCGGGCTGCTGCGAGCCCTCGTCCTCGACGGGTGCCGCCTCCGACGCCTCGGTGCCGGGCTCGGTCTGGGCCGTGGGCGGGGGCGGCTCCGGGGGCCAGGAGGCGAGGAGGTACGCCGAGAGCACGGTGACCGCGACCGCCGCCACGACCACCAGCACCGCCGGCCAGCCCACCTCACGTCTCACAGGTCCGACAATACGTGCAGAACGCCACTGGCCCTCCGACGGGGAGCGGTGCACGTGGGGCGCCTCACGGCAGCCGGGCAAATTTCCCCGAAACCGCGGATAACCGCCGGTTGGTTCGGGAACGATCCAGGCCATGCCTGCACCGTTCAAGGTCCTGTTCGTCTGCGTCGGCAACGTCTGCCGCTCGCCGCTGGCCCAGCAGCTGCTGCGCCTGCGACTCCGGGAGCAGCTCGGCCAGCTGAGCGGGCGCGTCGAGGTCACGAGCGCCGGGGTGCGGGCGATGGTCGGCCACCCGATGGACGACGTGGCCGCCGACGAGCTTGCCCGCCTCGGCGGGAGCGCGGAGGACTTCGCCGCGCGTCAGCTCACCGAGCCGGTCGCCGACCGAGCCGGCCTGGTCCTCACCGCGACGAAGAAGCTGCGCTCCCGGGTGCTCGAGGAGGCACCGGGCGCGCTGCGGCGCACGTTCACCATCACCGAGTTCGCCGCCCTCGTGCAGGGCGAGAGCGCCGAGTCGCCGGAGAGCCTGGTGCGCGGGGCGGCGCAGCGGCGGTCGTCGGCTCAGGTGGAGGAGTACGACGTCCCGGACCCCATCGGCCGGGGCGAGGAGGTGCACCGCGCGGCCGCCGACCTCATCGATGCGAGCGTCACGCCCATCGCCGAGGCCCTCGCCGCCGCCGTCCGGGCCGAGGCCGGAGGACAGCGCCTCAGCGAACGACCTTGACGACCGCCTTGGCCAGGTCGGTCCTGGTTCCGTCCCCGCTCCAGGTAGCCCTCACCGTTGCCGGCTTGCGCGATCCGATGGCCGCCTTCGCCAGGACCTTCACCCGGACGGTGATCACCTTGAACTTGCCGGGGCTCAACCTGACCTGCAGTCCGGCCTTGGAGCGCATGGCCTTGGTGACGTGGGTGCTCCCGCTGAGGTAGGTGACCGTAGACCCGGCCGCGGGCGCGCTGCCCTGGACCTTGAAGGTGTTCGTCACGTTCCCGTCGTTCTGCACCCTCACGTAGAACGTCCGCACCTGGGTGCGACGGGCCTGCACGACCTTGGTCTGGTTCCGGCCGGTCGTGTTGTAGACGTTGTCGCCGGCGTACCCCGACCGCAGGGCGGTGCTCACCAGCGCGTCGGGCCGCTGGTCGCTCGGCGCGATCCTCAGCGTCATGGACCCGTTGGCACCGACCTCGGTGATGGGGCTTGCCGAGGCCAGGGAGAGCACGATTGTCTCGGCGACCTCACGGGCGGCGTCGTTGACGATCGTGACCGGGAACGTCTTCGACGTCTCGCCGGCGGCGAACTGCAGCGTCCCCGGGGCGAGCTCGAAGTCAGACCCGGGAGTGGCGGTGCCGGAGGTGCGCCGGTAGGTGACCGCTGCGGGCACCGTGGTGTCGCCACCGCGGGTGACCGTCACGTGCACCACGCCCGCGTTCTCGGGGACGGTGCGGAGCGTGGACGCGAAGGAGGCCAGTGCAGGCGTTTCGTTGTCGGCGATCGCCAACGTGGCGGTGCTCGGCTCACTCAGGGCGGCGCCGTCCGGGTCCGTCAGTGAGAGGTTGACCGTCTCGGTGCCCTCGAGCACGCCGTCGTCGTGGATGGGCACCGTGACGGTGGCGGTGCGTCCCCCGGCAGGGAACGAGACTCGTCCTGAGGCCGCGGTGTAGTCCGCGCCGTCGGTGGCGCTGCCGTCCGACGTCGTGTAGCCGACCGAGACGGGCCAGGCGGTGTCGCCGAGCCTCTCGACCGTGATCGTCGCCGTCCCGGCGTCCTCGGTCGTCGAGTACGTGTCGTCGGTGAAGCGGATCGTGGGGGGCAGCAGGTCGAGCGACGCCTTCGCGTTGAGACGGCCCCCGGTGACGGTCTTCCCCGCGAGGGAAGGCTTGGCCTCAGCCCCTGACAGGAGCGCGTCCCGCACGGTGGCAGGGCCTGCTTCCGGGGCGGCGGCGAAGAGCAGGGCCGCGGCTCCGGCGACGTGGGGTGCTGCCATGGAGGTGCCGCTCATCCTGGAGTAGACGTCACCTGTGAACGATGCGTCTAGGCACCTGACGCTCACGTCGTCGAGGTGGGCGCCGTCGTACTGGACGTCGTCGTCGCTGACCAACGCGTAGCGAAGGTAGACCGGGTTCTT
>DATHVS010000204.1:0-44313 GCA_035461195.1 Nocardioidaceae bacterium | reverse complement strand
GCCGAGGGGTACGGGCCGCTACGCGTCGATCCCGCCCTCGCGCCCCTGCGGCAGGCTGCGGAACAGTCCGCAGCCCCTCGTCTGGTCGTGCCGACGCGGTCGCTCGACCTAGACCTCGGCGGCGCCGCCTTCACCGAGGCGATCGAGGCGCCCCTGGTGGTGACGACGCGTCTGGCGCCGACCGAGCGCGTCCGGGCCGCCGAGCAGGTCGCCGAGGTCGTCGTCCTCGGCGACGAGACGGTCGACCTGGCCGCGATGCTCGACCAGCTGGCCGAACGTGGGGCCCGGCGGATCCTCTCCGAGGGAGGTCCCTCCGTGCTCGCCGGGCTGCTCGCCGCGGACCTCGTCGACGAGCTGTGCCTGGCCGTTGCTCCCGTCGTGACCTGCGGCGCGGAGAGCCGGATCACGTCCGGCCCCTTGCTGCCCGCGCCTCTGCCCTTGCACCTCGCCCAGGTCGCCGAGGGCGAGGAGTTCGTCTTCCTGCGCTACACAAGGACGCCGCTCCAGTGAAGGTCGTGGTCGCGGGCGGGTCGGGAGCCCTGGGCGGGCGCGTGTGCGAGGACCTGGAGGCGCACGGGCACGCGGTCGTCGTCCTGACCCGACGGGTGCGCCCGGGTCGCTTCCGCCAAGTCGAGTGGGACGGCCGGACGGTCGGGCCCTGGAGCTCCGAGCTCGACAGCAGCGCGGTCGTCAACCTCGCCGGGGAGCTCGTCGACCGAAGACCCACTCCCGCGAACATCGAGCTGCTCACCCGTTCCCGAGTGGAGCCGACCCAGGCGCTGGCCGCGGCGAGCAGGAGCCTCTCGCAGCCGGTGCCCGTGTGGATCCAGGCGAGCACCCTCGCGATCTACGGTGATGCCGGAAACCGCGTGCTCGACGAGTCCGCTCCCCCGGCGTCCGGGCCCCCGCAGATGGCCGGTGTGGCGCGCGCGTGGGAGGGGGCCCTCGAGGTGCTCGGACCGATCGCCGTGTCGTTCTGCGGACCGGCATCGTCCTGGACAGGGACACCCCTGCCCTGGATCGGCTCGCGGGTCTCACCCGTTGGGGGCTCGGCGGCCGAGTCGGACCCGGCACCCAGTGGATCAGCTGGATCCACATCGACGACTGGCTGGCCGTCGTGCGCCGCGCACTCGACCCCGTCGCCGGTGCCGACCTCGACGGCGTGGTTCACGCAACCGGTCCGAACCCGGTCCGCAACGCCGACCTCATGGCGGCACTCCGCAGGACTCTGCGCCGACCGCCGGCTCCACCGACCCCCACCTGGGCGGTCAGAGCCGGCGCCGTCCTCCTGCGGACGGACCCGGCGCTGGGCCTGACGGGTCGTCGGGCCGTGCCGGGTCGTCTGCTCTCCGCGGGGTTCACATTCGAGCATCCCGACCTCGACGAGTCGCTCAGCCACCTGCTGGGGCCCCCTGGACGGTCCTGATCCCACTCAGCACTCGGTGTCGAACGCCGAGGAGTCCAGGCTGTAGTCACGTTCGACCGTCGCGACGCGGACCCGGTAGTCGGCGTACCAGACCTCGCGCCCCCGGCGTTGCGCGACCAGGTGCGCGGCCACCAGCTTCCAGGCACGCGCCGCCTCCTGGTCGGACCAGTAGGACACGGTGATGCCGACGGCGTCGCCGTGTCCTACCGCCTCCATCCCGAGGAAGCCGGGCTGGTCCGCGGCGAGAGTCTCCATGGCCTCGGCCATCGCGGCGTACCCATGGTCCCCGTCGGTGCGGGTAGATGTGAAGATCACCGCTACGTACGGCGGTTCTGGGGTGTCGGCGAAGACCGTGCCCGGCATGGGCACAGGATGACACAGCACGCGCTCGCGCGAGGTCACGTGCAGCCCACCGATTCGGCCGATCAGGCTTCGCAGGTCTCGGGCAGGGTCTACCGTGCTGCTGTTCTCCGTCGCCACGGGCGGCGAGTCGCACCATGGGGGTCCTGATGAGGTACACGCTGCGCGCGCTACTTGCCGTCTCGATGTTGCTGGGCGTCTACGTCCTGGCCCTGGGCATCGTCGGCGCCCTGCTTCTCGGCGTATACGAGATCGTCGTCCACGGTCTCACCGGGGCCTTCGTGGTCAAGCTCTTCGTCCTCGCCGCCCTCGTCGCCGTAGCCGTCGGGCGAGGGCTATGGGCGGGGCTGCGGAGGCCCGGTGGTGACGACACCGGGGTTCTCCTCGTCGAGCCGGACCAGCCCAGGCTCTGGTCGCAGGTGCGGCACCTCGCCGAGCAGGTCGGCACGCGCCCTCCCGACGAGATCCGCCTCATCCACGACGTGAACGCAGCGGTGTCCGAGGACTCGCGCTGGCTGGGGCTGGTGAGCGGGACCCGGCGCATGTACGTCGGGGCACCCCTCCTCACCGGTCTCACCGCACTGCAGATGCGGTCGGTGCTGGCGCACGAGCTCGGACACTACGGCGGCCGGCACACCGGGCTCGCGGGCGTGACCTACCGGGGCCAGGAGTCGCTGCGCGGCATGATCGGCCACCTCGGGTCCAGCTCGTTGATCGGACGCATCCTCCGTCTCTACGCCCGCGCCTACGTCGCCGTCGCGAGCAGCGTGAACCGGCGTCAGGAGCTCGAGGCGGACGAGTGCAGTGCTCGCCTCGCCGGCAAGGGGGTCGCGATCCGCGCGCTGCAGGAGCTGCCCGCGATCGACGCGGGCTGGGCGTGGTTCCTGGAGGACTACGCGACGGACGCCGCCGGTGGCGGTCGCCGCCCTCGAGAGCTGTTCGCGGGGTTCCACCACTTCTGGACGTCGCCCGAGCAGCAGCAGCGCCTCGACCCGCTCCGGACGGACCCGCCGGTCGAGCAGCGGTCGGTCTACGACAGCCACCCGAGCACGCCGGAGCGGGTCGCCTTCCTGGCCCGACTGGACACACCCGACGTCCCGGACGACTCGGGGCCTGCACTCGACCTGCTCGACGACGCCCCGGCCGCTCTGCGTCGGCTCGAGGAGTGGATGTTCGAGGGCTCGGCGCTGACCGAGGTGCCGTGGGAGGAGTTCGCCTCGACCTCGCTCGCGGCCAGGACTCACGTCAACGCCGCCACGCTCATCTCTGCCATGGAGCTGGGTGGGGAGACCAAGGGTGACCTCGGACAGGCCCTGGAGGCGATGCGCCTCGGTTGGACCATCGACCTCGTCGCTCCCCTGATGCGCGAGGACGCGACCGAGGAGCATCGACGGCTCGCCGCCGGAGGGCTGGTCGGCGACCTGGTGGCCGATGCGCTCATCGCGAACGGCCTGGCCTGCTACCGGCTCAGCTGGAGCGAGGGGCGGCCTCTGGTCGGCCATGACGGTGCAGTCCTCGATCCGTGGGTCCTCGCCCAGGCGGCCGCGCAGTCACCCGAGAAAGTTCCCGACCTCGCCGAGTGGTGTCAGGAGCACTCGGTCCCCCTCACACACCGACCCACCCGCTGACCCGCCCCCGGCCGGGCTGACACTCCGCCGGGAGCGGCCCCCGACGACCGGGGCGTGCTCTGGCCGTCAGCCCCGGACGTCCCGCTGAAACTCGATCTCGCGCCCGAGGACCTCGTAGCCGAGCCGCTCGTTCACTCCGATCATGAAGTCGTTGGACTCCATGTTCCAGGTGTCGATGGTGGCCAGCCCCGGCTCGACGTCGGCGAGCCAGCGCAGCATGTCGCACTTGAGCAACAGGCCGAGCCGGTGCCCTCGGTGGTCCCTCGCGACACTGGTGTCGTGCTGCTCGCCGATCCAGGGCCGCTCCGAGTCGACCACCACCACGGTGTGCCCCGCCAGCTCGCCGGACTCGCGATGACGGGCGAGCACCCGGTAGAGCCGCTGCTCGCGAGCCAGCTGAGCCGCCTCGTACGCCTGGACCCTCTCCACCGGAAACACTTCGTCCTCGAGGTCGAGGTCGTCGAGTGGAGCGTCGTTGATCGCCGCGGTCAGCTCCGCCACCGGCGCGATGAGGTCGTCCGGGGTGCGGCCGGGGATCCGGAGGAGCTCGTACGCCGAAGCCGCAGCCGCCGCCTCGGCGTACATCTGCTCGACCTCCACCCGTTCGACGTGCGCCAACGTCTGACGGCGCTTGATCGCCGAGCCCTTGCGCGGCATCTGGTGCTTGGCGGCGAAGCGGTGCGTCCCGGGGTGGTCCCAGCCCGAGCTGCCGATGCTGGTGCGTCCGAGCTCCCTCGCGCGGCTCTCGGCGAGCTCCAGCATCTCGCTGCCGCGACCGCCACCGCGCAGGTCCGGGTGGACCAGGATCTCGAGCCAGGCCAGGTGCGTGTTGTCCCACTCGCTGGTGTGGACGGCGACCGTGCCTGCGAGGTGGCCCCGCTCCCAGGCGGTGAACGTCTCGGGCACCTCACCGTCCCAGCCGTGCCGGAGCATGAGGGCGTACTCCTTGAGGGTGAACCCGTGGTTGAACGGCGCATCCACCTTCAGTGCGGCGTTGGTCAGCTCCATCGCGGACGCGACGGCCTCGTGGTCCTCAGGGTCGAGCATGCGGAACTCCATGCCTCAGAGCATGCGCCGCCGCGGCTCGCCGTGCGAGCGATTTTCGGCCGGTTCAGAGGCGTTCGATGATGGTGACGTTCGCCTGCCCGCCGCCCTCGCACATGGTCTGGAGGCCGTAGCGGCCGCCGCGGCGCTCGAGCTCGTTGAGCATGGTGGTCATCAACCGGGTGCCGGTTGCGCCGATCGGGTGGCCGAGCGCGATTCCCCCGCCGTTGACGTTGACCCGGTCGAGGTCTGCTCCCGTCTCCTTGGCCCAGGCGAGCACCACGGAGGCGAATGCCTCGTTCACCTCGAACAGGTCGATGTCGTCGACGGTGAGGCCGGTGCGCTCGAGCGCGTGCCCGGTCGCCGGGATCGGGCCGGTCAGCATCCACACCGGGTCGTCGCCGCGCACCGACAGGTGGTGGACCCGCGCACGAGGTGTGAGCCCGTGCTCCCTCACCGCACGCTCGGAGGCGATGAGCATCGCCGAGGCCGCGTCGCTGATCTGCGAGGCCACCGCGGCGGTGATGCGGCCCCCCTCTGCCAGCGGCTGAAGCCCAGCCATCTTCTCCAGCGACGTGTCGCGACGCGGGCCCTCGTCCTTGTCGAGGTCGCCGACCGGCTCGATCTCCGCCTTGAAGCGCCCCTCGTCGGTCGCGGTGATCGCCCGCTGGTGGCTGGTGTAGGCGAACTCCTCCATCTCCTCCCGAGAGATGTCCCAACGCTCGGCGATCATCTCGGCGGAGCGGAACTGGGATACCTCCTGGTCGCCGTACCGGGCCGCCCACCCCGGCGACTCGGCGAAGGGCGTGGAGAAGCCGTACTGCTGGCCCGCCAGCATCGCCGCGGAGATCGGGATGGCCGACATGTTCTGGACGCCGCCAGCCACCACGAGCTCCTGGGTCCCCGACATCACCCCCTGGGCAGCGAAGTGCACGGCCTGCTGGCTCGAACCGCACTGCCGGTCGATCGTGACACCTGGGACGTGGTCGGGCAGCCCGGCCACGAGCCACGCCGTCCGCGCCACATCGCCGGCCTGTGAGCCGATCGTGTCGCAGCAGCCGAGGATCACGTCGTCCACGGCGGTCGGGTCGACACCGGACCGGCTCATCAGTGCCTTCAACGCGTGTCCGCCCAGGTCGGCGGAGTGCATCCCCGCCAGAGAGCCGCCGCGGCGACCCACGGGTGTGCGGACGGCGTCGACGATGTAGGCCTCGGGCACGGGGTGGCTCCTTCTGCTCAGTCGGTCTTCTTGACGGGTCGGCGGCGCGCTGCGATGCCGTCGAGGAGGATCGAGAGGTACTGGTCGGCGACGTCGTGGGCCGACAGGTCACCTCCCGGGCGGTACCACCTCACCGCCACCCAGACGGTGTCTCGGATGAAGCGGTAGACGACCTCGGTGTCGAGGTCCGGGCGGAAGGCGCCGGAGCGCACGCCTTCCTCGAGCAGTCCGACCCACAGCCTGCGCAGCTCGACGTTGCGCTCCTCGAGGTAGCCGAACCGCTCGAACTCTGCGAGGTAGGCGGCGTCGTTCTGGTAGATCGCGACCTCGGAGTGGTGGTCGTGGATCGCCTCGAAGCTGATCCTGATCACCGCCTCGAACTTCTCGCGCGGGTCCAGGTCCGATGCCGCCACCTCGTCGTACCTTCGGAAGAGCTCGCCCTGGAAGGTGGAGAGGATCTCGTCGACCATCGACTCCTTGGAGTCGAAGTGGTGGTACAGGCTCCCCGAGAGGATCCCCGCGGCGTCGGCGATGTCGCGCACCGTGGTGTTCTTGAAGCCACGCTGGGCGAACAGCTCGGCGGCGATCGCGAGCAGCTCCTCACGCCTCGACGTGGTGTTCTGCTGGGTCATGGTGACGCTCACTCTCCCTGTCCTCGTCTCGTTCAGGCGTGCTGGCTGCTCACCGAGACGACCTCCCCGGTCATGTACGACGAGTAGTCGCTCGCCAGGAACACCATCACGTTCGCGACCTCCCATGGCTCCGCGGCGCGCCCGAACGCCTCCCGCTGCTTGAGCTCCGCGAGCAGCTCCTCGGAGGTGACCTTCGCGAGGAAGGGGTGCATCGCCAGGGTCGGGGAGACCGCGTTGACCCGGATCCCGTGCGGGGCGAGGTCGATCGCCGCGCACCGGGTGAGGGCCATCACGCCGGCCTTGGCCGCGGCGTAGTGGGCCTGCCCCTCCTGGGCTCGCCATCCGATGACCGAGGCGTTGTTGACGATCCGGCCCTTCTTGCCGGCCTCCACCATCCGATTCCCCGCGGCTCGGACACACCGGAAGGTGCCCGTCAGGGTGATGTCGAGGACCCGCGTCCACTGCTCGTCGGTCATCTCCAGCACCGAGGCGGTCCCGCCCAGCCCGGCGTTGTTGACCATGACGTCGACGCCTCCGAACCGCTCGGCCGCGTCGAGCAGGTCGGTGACCTGCTTCTCGTCGGTGACGTCGCACGGCACGGCGGTGACCCGGTCGGCCCCGAACTCCTTCGCCAGCAGCTCGTGGGCCTCGGACAGACGCCGCTCATGGGTGTCGCTGAGCACGACGGCCCTGGCGTCCTCCTCCAGGCAGCGGCGCACCATCGACGCCCCGATGCCGGCTCCGGCGGCGGCGGTCACCACGACGGTCCTGCCGCGCAGGAGGCCGTGGCCGGGCACGTAGTCAGGTGCGGGCTGCTCGGCAGCGGTCGCAGGGCGGGTCGTGGTCACGGCTTGGGCTCCCGGGGTAGGCCGAGCACGCGCTCGGAGATGATGTTGCGCTGGATCTCGTTCGACCCGCCGTAGATGGTGTCGGCGCGGGTGAAGAGGAAGAGTCTTTGCCACCGGTCGAGGTCGTACGCCGGGGCGGCGGCCAGGAGCGAGGACGCGCCGGCGACCTCCATCGCGAGCTCGCCGAGGCCCCTGTGCCATGTGGCCCACACCAGCTTGGAGATCGACGCCTCGGGGCCCTCGGACCCGGTGGAGAAGCCGGCGAGCGTGCGCAGGGCGTTGAGCCGCATGACCTCCAGACCCATCCGGGCCCGGACCAGCCGGTCGCGGATGACGGGGTCGTCGATGGCACCGCTCTCACGGGCCAAGGCGACCACGCCCTCGAGCTCGCGGGCGAAGCCGACCTGTTGGCCGATCGTCGAGAGGCCACGCTCGAACCCGAGGGTCCCCATGGCCACCTTCCACCCGTCCCCGGGCTGCCCCACGATCAAGGACGCCTCGGTGCGGGCTCCATCGAAGAACACCTCGTTGAACTCCGAGGTGCCGGTCAGCTGCTCGATGGGCCGGACCTCGACGCCCTCCTGGCGCATCGGCACCAGCAGGTAGGACAGGCCTGCGTGGCGACGGGAGCCGGGCTCCGTGCGCGCGACGACGAAGCACCAGTCGGCGACGTGGGCGAGTGAGGTCCACACCTTCTGGCCGTCGACGACCCAGTGGTCCCCGTCGAGCCGCGCGCGGGTGGAGACCGACGCAAGGTCCGAGCCAGCACCCGGCTCGGAGTAGCCCTGGCACCACAGCTCGGTGACGTTGCGGATGCCGGGGAGGAAGCGCTGCCTCTGGTCCTCGGTGCCGAAGGCGACCAACGTCGGCCCCAGCAGCTCCTCGCCGATGTGGCTGACTCGTGCGGGGGCGTCGGCCTCGGCGTACTCCTCGTGGAAGATCACTTGCTGGAGCAGGCTTAGCCCGCGCCCGCCGTGCTCCTCCGGCCAGCCCAGGCAGGTCCATCCTGCGGCGGCCAAGTGGCGGTCCCAGGCGACCCTCTCGTCGAACGCCTCGTGCTCCCGACCGGGACCACCGCGGCCCCGGAGGTCGGCGAACTCGCCGCTGAGGTTCTCCTCCAGCCACGTGCGGACCTCGCCGCGGAAGGCCTCGTCCTCGGCGGAGTAAGTCAGGTCCATGCTCTTCGGTCCTGGGTCGGGGTCGGGTGTCTGGTCAAACGGTTTCGCCGTGCGTAGACTACCCTACCAAGCACTTGTTTGGGTCGCATCGTTCGGAGCAGGAGTGAGTGAGCATGCAGACAGCGCAGCGGACGCTGCCGGGAGTGCTGCGCGTCGCGGGGAGCAGGTACGCCGACCGTGAGGCCGTCGTGGACGGGGAGACCCGACTGACCTATGCCGAGCTCCACGAGCAGGTCCGGCGCGTCGCCGCGGCCCTCGTGGCGATCGGCGTGGAGAAGGGTGACCGGGTCTGCATCTGGGCGCCGAACTCCTGGCGCTGGGAGGTGCTCGCCCTCGCGGTCACCTACGCCGGCGCCATCCTGACACCGGTGAACACGCGCTACACCGGGCACGAGGCCGTCGAGGTCGTGTCCCGCACCCGGGCCAAGGTCCTCGCCGTGTCGGACGGCTTCCTCGGCCGCCGCCAGATCGACGAGCTGGCCACCGCCGCGGAGGAGGAGGGCACGACGGTCCCGACGCTCATCCGGCTCCCGTACGGCGACCAGCACGAGCCCCCCGCCAGGACGGCATCCGCCCGCGTGGTGACGTGGGACGAGCTGGAGGCGCTCGCCGCGAACGTCTCGGAGTCGCAGGTCGAGCATCGGGCGGGTCAGGTCGACCCCGACGACGTCGCCGACATCCTCTTCACCTCCGGCACGACCGGCCGCAGCAAGGGCGCCTGCTCCGCCCACCGCCAGGTCGTCTCGGTCGCGGCAGCCTGGGCCGAGTGCGGCGAGGTCACCGCCGCCGACCGCTACCTCGTGGTGAACCCGTTCTTCCACTCCTTCGGCTACAAGGCCGGCATCGTGGTCGCCCTGCTCACCGGCGCGACGATCGTGCCGCAGGCAGTCTTCGACGTCACCGAGACCTTCGGACTCATCGAGGCCGAGCGCATCACCGTCCTACCTGGCGCTCCCACGATCTACCAGGCGATGCTCGAGTCCCCGGAGCGGAGCAAGCACGAGCTGTCCTCGCTCCGGCTCGCGGTCACCGGCGCGGCGACGGTCCCGGTCGCCCTCGTCGAGCGGATGCAGACCGAGATGGGCTTCGACTCCGTGCTCACCGCCTACGGCCTCACCGAGGCCGTCGTCGCCACCATGTGCCGTCCCGGTGACGAGGACACCCGGGTCGCGAACACCTGCGGCCGTGCCGCTGCGGGCCTCGAGATTCGGGTGGCCGCCCCCGGAGGCAACACCCCGCTCCCAGCCGGCGAGGAGGGCGAGGTGCTCCTGCGCGGTGACAACGTGATGCTCGGCTACCTCGACGATCCCGAGGCCACGGCGGAGGCGATCGACACCGACGGGTGGCTGCACACAGGCGACGTCGGCCGGCTCGACGAGCACGGCTACCTCAAGATCACCGACCGGCTCAAGGACGTCTTCATCGTCGGCGGCTTCAACGTCTACCCCGCCGAGGTCGAGCAGGTCCTGGCCCGCCTCGACGGGGTGGTCGAGTCCGCCGTGGTCGGGGTTCCGGACCAGCGGCTCGGCGAGGTGGGCCACGCCTTCGTCGTACGCCGTCCGGGGTCGGGTCTCGACGAGGCGACCGTCATCACCTACGCCAAGGAGCGGCTGGCCAACTTCAAGGTCCCCCGCACCGTCACGTTCATCGACGACCTGCCCCGCAACCCCTCGGGGAAGGTCCTCAAACGCGAGCTGAGGAGCCAGCCATGACCGAGAACCCGACCGCGACCGACGGCGCGAACGACGACGAGGAGGTCGTGACCTACGAGCGTCGCGGGACGGTCGCGATGGTGACCCTCAACCGCCCGGACTACCGCAACGCCCAGAACTCCAAGATGACCTATGCGCTCGACGCCGCGTTCACCCGAGCGGTGGACGACGACGACATCAAGGTCGTCGTGTTGTCGGGCAACGGCAAGCACTTCTGCGCCGGCCACGACATCGGCACGCCCGGCCGCGACGTCGACGAGACCTTCGAGCGCAAGGCGGTCATCTGGTGGGACCACACCGACAAGGAGGGCGTCGACCTGCGCTTCGCGCGTGAGTCCGAGGTCTACCTCGGCATGTGCCGGCGGTGGCGCGAGATCCCCAAGCCCGTGATCGCGATGGTCCACGGCGCCTGCATCGCCGGCGGGCTGATGCTCGCCTGGTCGTGTGACTTCATCATCGCCTCCGACGACGCGTTCTTCTCCGATCCCGTGGTCAAGATGGGCATCCCGGGCGTCGAGTACTTCGCCCACCCGTGGGTGATGAACCCCCGCGCCGCGAAGGAGTTCCTGTTCACCGGCGACCGGTTCACGGCCCAGCGGGCTCGCGAGCTCGGGATGGTCAACCAGGTCGTTCCCCGCGAGGAGCTCGAGGCCACGACGATGGCGATGGCCGAGCGGATCAGCGCGATGCCCAGGTTCGGGCTCGCCCTGACCAAGAAGGCGGTCAACCAGGCGGAGGACCTCCAAGGGATGCGGACCGGGATGGACTCCGTCTTCGGCCTTCACCATGCCGCGCACGCCCACAACGCCGAGGTCGGCAAGGACTCCCTCGCCGGCATGGACGCCCGCAGCATGCGCGATGCGCGCCCCGACTCGGCCGGAGTCGCGAGGTGAACCTCGACTTCGACGACGCCGACCTCACCTTTCGTGCCGAGGCCTGCGCCTGGCTGGCGGACAACGTGCCGTCGGACCCGCTGCCGTCCATGGACACCGCGGAGGGGTTCACCGCTCACAAGGAGTGGGAGGCCCTGCTGGCCGAGCACCGCTGGTCGGTCGTGTCGTGGCCCCGGGAGTACCACGGCCGCGAAGCCTCGCTCCTCCAGTGGGTGATCTTCGAGGAGGAGTACTACCACAGCGGTGCGCCCGGTCGCGTCAGCCAGAACGGCATCTTCCTCCTCGCCCCGATCCTGTTCGAGCACGGCACCCAGGAGCAGCGGGCCCGGTTCCTGCCCTCCATGGCCACCGGTCAGCAGGTGTGGGCCCAGGCATGGTCCGAACCCGAGGCAGGAAGCGACCTCGCGGCGATCCGCAGCAGGGCAGTCCGTGACGAGGCCCGGGGTGGCTGGGTCCTCAACGGTCAGAAGACCTGGTCCTCTCGCGCCGCCTACGCCGACTGGGGCTTCGGGCTCTTCCGGTCCGACCCCGCCGCCGAGCGGCATCGCGGCCTGACCTACTTCCTCTTCCCGCTCGACGCCCCCGGGGTGACGGTGCGCCCCATCGCCCAGCTCGACGGCGAGCCCGGCTTCGCGGAGATCTTCTTCGACGACGTGTTCGTCCCCGACAGCGACGTGCTCGGAGCCCCCGGCGACGGGTGGCGGGTCGCGATGAGCACCGCCGGCAACGAGCGCGGGCTCTCCCTGCGCTCCCCCGGCCGTTTCTGCGCCGCCGCCGACCGGCTGGCCGACCTGTTCTCCCTCCGGCGTGAGAGCGACCCCTGTCGCCGTACGACGGACGCGGCAGCCGACCGGGTTGTCGACGCGTGGATCGGCGCACAGGCCTACCGCGCCTACACCTGGGGCACGGTCACGCGGCTCGCGGCGGGTGGCGAGATGGGCGCGGCGGGCAGCGTGAACAAGCTCTTCTGGTCCGAGCTCGACATCGCCCTCCACGAGACGGCGCTCGACCTCCTCGGACCCGAGGCCGAGCTGCGCGGTGAAGGGGCTCCGGACGAGGGCCGCTGGACCGGCGGCTACCTCTTCTCCCTGGCCGGTACCATCTACTCAGGCACCTACGAGATCCAGCGCAACATCGTGGCCGAGCGCGTTCTCGGCCTGACGAGGGAGGCCCGCCGATGAGGTTCGCACTCACCGAGGAGCAGCAGGGCTTCGCCGACGTCCTCGACGACCTCCTCACGGCGATCGACACGCCACGGATCGTCCGGGCCTGGGCGGACGGCGACCCGTCGACGGGCCTGAAGCTGTGGCAACGCCTCGCCGAGCTCGGGGTCACCGGGTTGCTCGTGAGCGAGGAGCGCGGCGGCGTGGGCGCCGACGCGGTCGACCTCGTGGTGGCCTTCGAGTCGCTCGGCAGGCACGCGGTGCCCGGCCCCTGGGTCGAGAGCGCCGCCTTGCTTCCGGTCCTGCTTCGCAACACCACGATGGACGAGGCCGTCGCCGGGCTGGTCAGCGGCGAGACGCTTGCGACGGCGCGGGTGTCGCCGCTGGCCCCACTCGCCCTCGACGCCGACGTCGCCACCGCGTGCTTCGCCCTGGAGGGCACCGCGCTGCGCGAGGCGTCCCCGGCGGCTCTTCGGCGGTCGGTCGACCCTGCCCGCCGCCTCTTCACCGTCGATGCCGCCGTGACGGTGGTCTCCCTCGACGAGCCCGTCGTAGCCAAGGCCCTCGAAACCGCGATGCTGGCGTGCACCGCGCAGCTCCTCGGCGCCGGCGAGCGGCTCCTCGCGGAGTCGGTGGGCTACGCCAAGCAGCGCACCCAGTTCGGCCGTGCGATCGGCGAGTACCAGTCGCTCAAGCACGCGCTCGCCGACGTCCGGGTCGGCCTCGACTTCGCCCGACCGCTCGTGCACGTCGCGGCCCTGTCCCTGCGGGCCGGGTCGGTACACGCAGGGCGCGACGTGTCGGCGGCGAAGGTCGCAGCCGGTGACGCCGCCTACGCCGCTGCAAGGACCGCCCTTCAGGTGCACGGCGCGATCGGCTACACCGCCGAGCACGACCTCGGGCTGTGGATCCTCAAGGTCCGCGCCCTGCTCACGGCTTGGGGCACCCCCGCTTTCCACCGCGCGCGCGTACTCGAGGCGATCACTGCGAAGAGGGGAGCCTGAAATGCTGTTCGCCCTCAGCGACGAGCAGTCGCAGCTCACCGCCATGGTGCGAGACCTGCTGCGAAAGCGCTCGGACTGCGCCGCCGTGCGTGCCGCCGTCGCCACGCCGGTCGGCTACGACGAAGCACTGTGGTCTGTGCTGTGCGAGCAGGTCGGCGTCGCCGCGCTCGCGATCCCCGAGGAGTACGGCGGTGCCGGGTTCACGCTGTTCGAGACCCACGTCGTCCTCGAGGAGCTCGGCGCCGCCCTGACACCTTCTCCCCTGCTCGGCTCGGGCGTGCTCGCTGCCCAGGCTCTGCTGCTCGCCGGCCGCCCCGCGACATGTTCGGAGCTGCTGCCCCAGATCGCCTCGGGCGAGTCGCTGGCGGCCCTCCTCTGGGCGGGCGAGAAGGGTCTGTGGCCAACGTCGGGCCTGCCGCTGGCCGCGACCCGGGCCGGGGACCGCTGGACCCTCGACGGCACAGCGGCCTACGTCCTCGACGGCGACCATGCCGACGTGCTGCTGGCTCTGGCGGAGACCGAGTCGGGCCCCGGCCTGTTCCGCGTCGACCCGGAGCAGCCGGGCGTTCGACGTACGCCCTCCCCGACGATGGACCAGACGATCCGGCTCGCGTCGGTGACGCTCGACGCGGCCGAGGCGTCGCTGGTCGCGGACGACGCAGCCACCTGGCTGCCGACCCTGCGCGACGTCGCGTGCAGCGCCGTGAGCGCGCTCGCGGTGGGGGCTGCCCAGCGCTGCCTCGACATGACCGTGGCCTACAGCAAGCAGCGCGTGCAGTTCGGTCGGCCGATCGGCTCCTTCCAGGCGCTGAAGCATCGTATGGCCGACATGCTCGTCGCGGTTGAGACAGCACGGTCGGCGTCGTGGGCCGCCGCCTGGTCAGCCGCGCAGCGTGACGGAGAGCTCCCGGCCCGTGCCGCGACCGCGAAGGTTTGGTGCTGCGAGGCGCTCAGCACCGTCGCCGGCGAGATGGTTCAACTCCACGGCGGGATCGCGATCACGTGGGAGCACGACGCGCAGCTCTACTTCAAGCGGGCACACGCCCTGTGGCAGCTGTTCGGCCAACCCCACGACCACCGTCGCCGACTGGAGCAGATGTTCGGGCTCGTGGGCTGAGGCGCGACCCTGAGGCTGGCGGACGCGTTCGAGCCTATACCCCATAGGGTATATTCCAGGACAACGGAGCACCCGCCGTCCACCCACTGGAGCAACAGCATGACCAGGCGACACGTCCTCACCGCGATCGCGGCAACCGTCGCCGCCCCAGCCCTCGCCCTTGGCGTCGCCGCGCCGGCCGGCGCGATGCACAGCAGCCCAGCGCCGGTCGACGACCCCGCCCCGACCTTCAGCGGGCACTACTCGACTCCCGAGACCGGCCAGAAGGGCGAGGCCCGCCCGTGGGAGGCCGGCCCGGCCTGGAACCGATGACCCACGCCCGTGTCGGTTTCGCCGCACCGGCGGTCGGCCGGGACGTAGGCTGAGCGCGTCCAGCCCTTCCTGGACACGGGGTGGGCCCCGCGAGTGGACGGAGCACCGCATGTCCCCAGTCGAAGCCAGTCCTGGCAGCCTGTTGAGCCTCGGCGTCATGGGAAAGTCGCTCAAGGAGAACGAGCGCAGGCTTCCGCTGCACCCTCGCCACCTGGCCCGGATCCCCGATGTGCTCCGTTCCCAGATCTACCTCGAGCACCGCTACGGGGAGCGGTTCGGTGTCTCGGATGACGACCTGAAGGGGCTGGTCGCCGGGTTCAGGACCCGTGAGCAGATCGTCGAGGAGTGCGACGTCGTCCTCCAGCCCAAGCCGGTGCTCAGCGACATCGCCGGGCTGCGGGACGGACAGGTCCTGTGGGGCTGGCCGCACTGTGTGCAGGACGAGGAGCTCACCCAGCTCGCGATCGACAAGAGGCTCACCCTGATCGCGTTCGAGGCCATGAACCACTGGAACCGCGACGGCTCCTTCAACCTCCACGTCTTCCACACGAACAACGAGCTGGCCGGATACTGCTCGGTCCTTCATGCCATGCAGCTCGCAGGCTCCACCGGCGACTACGGGCGGCGACTGCGCGCCGTGGTCATCGGCTTCGGGGCGACCGCTCGGGGCGCGGTGACAGCGCTGAACGCCTTGGGCGTGCACGACGTCGACGTGCTCACGCATCGGCAGGTCGCGGCCGTCGCCGCACCCATCCACTCGGCCAACCTGGTGCACTTCGACGAGGACGAGACGAGCGCACGCGCGAGCCACGCGGCCACCGACCAGGGCCCGGTGCCCATCGCGACGTTCCTTGCCTCTCACGACGTCATCGTCAACTGCGTGCTGCAGGACACCGACGCCCCTTTGGTGTTCCTGACCGACGAGGACCTGCCGACCCTGGCGTCGGGCACCGTGGTGGTCGACGTCTCCTGTGACGAGGGCATGGGGTTCAGCTGGGCGCGTCCGACGACCTTCGCGGACCCTGCGTTCGTCGTCGGGGAGAACGTCCTCTACTACGCCGTCGACCACAGCCCGTCCTACCTGTGGAACTCCGCCACGTGGGAGAACAGCAAAGCCCTACTCCCCTTCGTGCCCACCGTCCTGGGAGGGAGCGAGGCGTGGGAAGCCAACCCCACCGTTCGTCGGGCGATCGAGGTCCGCGACGGAGTCATCCAGAACCCGGCCATCCTCACCTTCCAGGGGCGCTCCCCCCAGCATCCGCACTGGCCGCTTGCGACCTAGGCTCGGTCTGCCACCACGGCTCGACCCCGGGGCGCGTGTAGTCACAGCTCGCCGTGCATCTCATCCAGACTCCTCCTGTGAAAGTCCTACGTCCGCCCCGTCTCGCCTACCCGCCGGGGACGACAGGGCAAACGCGGCTGCGAGCGTGGGCTAGTCCAGGTGCCCGGGAGGATCGGCCGGACAGCGAGCGAGTGTGCGGAGGGAGGGGAAGGCGAACCGGGGATGTCAGCCGGCGATGTCGTGCTCCGCCTCGGTGCGGGCGTAGCGTCCCCGGTAGAACAGCAGCGGGTGCGGGGCGTCCTCCACACCGAGATCCATGACGCGCCCGATGACGACGTAGTGGTCACCGGCCTCGTGCACGGCGTAGATGGTGCAGTCGACCCAGCCGAGCACACCGTCGAGCAACGGGGCCCCGGTCACCGAGTGGCGCCAGGAGACACCGGCGAACTTGTCGGTGCCCTTGGCGGCGAAGCCGTTGGAGAGCTCGAGCTGGTCGTGCGAGAGCAGGTTGACGCAGAAGAAGCCCGCCCGCTGCATCCGCGGCCACGCGCGCGAGCTCTTCGCAGGGCAGAACAGCACCAGCGGCGGGTCCAGGGAGACCGAGCTGAACGACTGGCAGGTCATGCCGACCGGCTCACCATCGCTCATGCTCGTCACCACGGTCACGCCGGTGCAGAACCGGCCCAGAACGTCGCGGAACTTCCGGGAGGTCTCCTCCGCCTCCGCCTCCACGCCCAAGGCGGGGGCGGCCTGCTCGCTGAGGTCGAAGTCGAACTGCCCCAGCCAGGAGTCGATCAGCTCCTGGCTCGGCCACGACTCCCGGGCGTCGGGCGACATGCCCTCTGGGACATCACTGGCGGCCGACACTGAAGTCATGTCCCCAGTAGCTGACTGCGGTGCTCTCACGGGCCACCCACTTCTCGTCGTCGACGGTCAGACCCGCCGTGCCGTACTCCACATCGAAGCCGCCGGGTGACTTCACGTAGAAGGAGACCATCTGGTCGTTCATGTGGCGGCCGAGCGTCGCGCTCAACGGCACCTTGTGCTTGCGGACCCGCTCGAGCGCCCGACCGACGTCGTCGAGCTTGTCGACCTCGACCATGATGTGCACGCACTTGGCCGGGTTGGGCATCGGCAGGAACGCAAGGCTGTGGTGGCGGGGGTTGCAGCCGAGGAACCTCAGCCACGCCGTCGAGCCGGGCTCCTTGCCCACGAACTCGCCGGGCATACGCATCGAGTCGCGGAGCCGGAAGCCGAGGACGTCGGCGTAGAAGCGCAGCGCCTCCCCGTCGTCGGTGACCGGGAGCACGATGTGCCCCAGCCCCTGCTCGCCGGTCACGAAGGTGTTGGCGTACGGCGTCACGAGCGGCCGTGCCTCGTAAGTCGCGCCGTGGAACAGCTCGAAGACGTTCTCGAAGGGGTCCTCGAAACGGACCATCCCCTCGACGCGGCGCTCGGCGAGCTCCTCGGCGGTGGCCTCCTCGACCTCGACACCGTGGTGCTTGAGGTGGTCGACGGCGGCGGCGAGAGCGCGGTGGTCGGCGACCTCCCAGCCCATGGACCCCATGCGGTCGTGCTGGGAGGGGACGACCACGACGCGGGCGGACATCTCGTCCATCCGGAAGTACAGGTGGTCCGGGTTCGGACCGCGGCCCTCGACCAGCCCGAGCACCTTGCCGGCGAAGTGCCGCCACTGCTCGAGGTCTGTGCTCTCCACCCGGACGTATCCGAGTGCGCGGATGTCGATCACGACGTCTCTCCTCATCTGTTGCGCGTGCTGGGTGCGTTCGCGCGGCCTCAGGACGGTGCCTGCGAGCGCGGTTTCTCGCGGTGCAGGCCGAGATACCCCGAGGCGACGGTGAAGAACTCGTCGGCCGCCTCGATCTGGGCCCAGTGGCCGCAGTTGGGGAATACGTGCAGCGACGCCCTGGGAATCAGCTTGAGTGCCGCGAGGGCGCCGTCGAGCGGGTTGACCCGGTCCTCACGGCCCCAGGTGAGGAGGACGGGCTGGCGCAGCTTGTAGGCCTCGCGCCACAAGAAGCCCTCCTCGTAGGTGTCCGGCTTGGCGAACGAGGCGCCCATCGACGCCATCGCCTCGGCCGTGCCGGGAGCGGTGGCGGAGGCGTAGCGATCCTCGACGAGCTCCTCGGTCACGAGCGACTGGTCGACCACCATGGTCCGGATGAACGCCTCCAGCTTCTCCTTCGACGGGCCGGGAGGCGCTCCGAACTCGTAGAGTCGCTTGATGCCCTCGGTCGGGTCCGGCGCGAAGACGTTGAGGCTCAGGCCCCCGGGGCCCATGAGGATCATCCGGCCGACCCGCTTGGGGTGCTTCAACGCGAACCGCACCGCGGTGCCTCCGCCGAGCGAGTTGCCGAGGAGGTGCACCTTGTCGATGCCGAGCTCGTCGAGGAGGGCGGCCAGCTTGTCGGCGGCAAAGGTGAAGAAGTGCCCCTCCACCTCGGGCTTGTCCGACCGACCGAACCCGGGCTGGTCGACCAGAAGGGTGCGGAACTGCGTGGCGAAGCGGCCCAGCGACGGTCCGAAGTTGCTCCAGGCCGACGCCCCGGGGCCCCCGCCGTGGAGCATGACCAGGGGCAGGCCGCCGCCGACCTCCGTCGGGTCCCCCGCCTCGTGGTAGTGCAGCGTGATGTCGCCGGCCTTCGCGAACCGGGTCGTGGACTCTGGGGTGAGCTCGGTCATCGACTCAGTACATCCCCGGCTCGATCTTCTGGCCGAACTCCAGGGCGCCGTACATCACCAGCGCCCGCTCGGGGTCGTTGGCGGCATGCACGCGTCCGGCGTGGGCGTTACGCCAGGCCCGCTGGAGGTACGTACCCTCGGCGAGAGCCCGGCCTCCCGAGGCCTCGAAGAGCGTGTCGATGGCGGAGACGGCGCGCTCGGTGCCGAGGACCTGGTCGCGCCGCACCTTCAGCCGCAGGTGGAGCGGGATCTTCTCGCCCCTGTCCACGAGGTCCTGCATCTCGCGGATGTTGTTCATCAGCAGCGCCCAGGCGGCGTCGATGTCGCTGGAGGCACGCGCGATGCGCACGCTCGCGAACGGGTCGTTGACCGTCTTCTCGGCGATGTAGGCGGCACGGACCCGCTTGCGTTGCATCTCGACATGCTCGTCGTAGGCACCGCTGGCCATGCCCACGATCGGGGCGGTGATCGTGGAGGTGAAGATCGAGTGGAAGGGGAGCTTGTAGAGCCCGGAGGTGTTCTGCTCCTGGCCCGGGCCGTAGCAGCGGCCGGTGTCGACCATGCTGAGGGTGAACTCCTCGGGGACGAACACATCCTCCACGATGATGTCATTGGAACCGGTGCCACGCAGGCCGACGACGTTCCAGACGTCCTCGATCGTGTAGTCGGCGCGAGGAACCATGAAGGTCTTGAAGTCGATGATCTGGCCCTCGTCGTTCGTGACGAGGCCGCCGAGCAGGACCCACGTGGCGTGGTCACAGCCCGATGAGAAGCTCCAGCGACCGCTGAGCCGGTATCCGCCCTCGCCCTGGAGCGCTTTGCCCGTCGGGGCGTACGACGAGGAGAGCCGGGTGCTGGAGTCCTCCCCCCAGACCGCCTGCTGCGCCTTGTCGTGGAAGAGGGCCACCTGCCACGGGTGGACGCCGAGCACTGACGCGACCCAGCCGGTCGACCCGCATGCGCTCGCGATCAGGCGAACCGCGGTGTAGAAGTCCACAGGGTCGCTCTCGAGCCCGTCGAAGCGGCACGGCTGGAGCAGCCGGAAGAAGCCGCTGGCCTCCAGGTCCTTGACGGACGACTCCGGGAGGACCCGCAGTCGCTCGGCCTCGTCGGCGCGCTCGCGGAACTGCGGCAAGAGGTCACGCACCGCGTCGAGGACTGCCTTCGACATCTGCCTACTCCCAAACTGCCGGGGAACGCGGGTGCGTTCCGATGACTCGATACTAGAACACGTTCTCGTTTTGCGCGAGGACTTGGCGTCCCAAGTTCACCGCAGGCTCGCCTCGCGCTCCTGCTCACGCCTGAGCTCGAGCGCGATGTCGATCAGCTGGTCCTCCTGGCCGCCGATGAGCTTGCGCTCCCCGGCGCGCAGGAGGATCTTGGCGCCGGAGACTCCGTAGCGCTCCGCGGCGCGTCCGGCGTGCTTGAGGAAGCTGGAGTAGACGCCCGCGTAGCCCATCATCAGCGTCATCCGGTCGAGCCTGCACTCCTCCGGCATCGCCGGACGGATGACGTCCTCCGCGGCGTCGACGATCTTCAGGAAGTCCACGCCGGTGCGCCAGCCGAGCTTGTCGCAAACCCCGATGAACGCCTCGAGCGGCGTGTTGCCTGCGCCTGCCCCGAAGCGTCGCACGCTTCCGTCGATCTGGGTGGCACCGGCGCGTGCGGCGATCACGGTGTTCGCGACACCGAGGCCGAGGTTCTCGTGGCCGTGGAAGCCGACCGAGGCCTCGTGACCGATCTCGGCGACGACCGCGGCGACCCGGTCGACGGTCTGCTCCATGACGAGAGCACCTGCCGAGTCGACGACGTACACACACTGGCAGCCGGAGTCGACCATGATCCGGGCCTGCTTGGCGAGCACCTCGGGCGGCTGGGTGTGCGCCATCATCAGGAAGCCGACCGTCTCCAGGCCACGCTCGCGGGCGAGCCGGAAGTGCTGCTCCGAGACGTCGGCCTCCGTGCAGTGCGTCGCGATCCGGCAGATCGAGCCACCGTTGTCCTGGGCGGCGAGGATGTCGTCCTTCACACCCACGCCCGGAAGCATCAGGAACGCGATCTTGGCGCGCTTGGCGGTGTCGGCCGCGATCTTGATCAGCTCCTGCTCGGGTGTTCGCGAGAACCCATAGTTGAACGAGGAGCCGCCCAGGCCGTCGCCGTGGGTCACCTCGATCACCGGGATCCCGGCGGTGTCGAGCGCCTCCACGATCGAGCGCACCTCCTCGGCGGTGAACTGGTGCCGCTTGTGGTGCGAGCCGTCGCGCAGGCAGGTGTCGGTCAGGCGCAGGTCGAGGTCCTCGGACCAGGTGCGCTCGAGCTCGTTCACGTCCCTCATGTCAGGCTCCTGCGGTCGTCGTGTCGGCCTGCAGCGAGGCGGCGATCCGCTCGCCTACCTTCGTCGCGGCCGCGGTCATGATGTCGAGGTTTCCGGCGTACGGCGGCAGGAAGTCCCCTGCACCCTCGACCTCGACGAAGATGCTGATCTTCTTGGCGCCGCGGGTCTCGGGTGAGGGCTGGTCGATCTGCGGCTCCTGGAGCAGCCGGTAGCCGGGGACGTACGTCGCCACCTCGGCCGCCATGGCGAGCACCGACTCGACGATCGCGTCTTCCGCGGCACGGTCCAGGTCGGGCGAGACCGCGCAGAAGATCGTGTCGCGCATGATCATCGGCGGTTCGGCGGGGTTGAGGATGATGATCGCCTTGCCCTGCTCGGCACCGCCGATCGTCTCGACGCCGCGCGAGGTCGTGCGGGTGAACTCGTCGATGTTCTGGCGCGTGCCCGGACCGGCCGACAGGGAGGAGACCGAGGCGACGATCTCCGCGTAGCCGACCGGCGTGACACGCGAGACGGCGGCGACCATCGGAATCGTCGCCTGCCCACCGCAGGTGATCATGTTGACGTTCATCGCCTCCACGTGCTCGTCGAGGTTGACCGGCGGGATCACCGCCGGCCCGACGGCGGCCGGCGTCAGGTCGACGGCCCGGATCCCGGCCTCCTCGTAGCGGGGGGCGTACTCACGGTGCACGTAGGCCGAGGTCGCCTCGAACACCAGGTCCGGCAGCTCGTCCTGCTTCAACAGCCAGTCCACCCCCTCGTGGCTGGCCTCCAAGCCCAGGGCACCGGCTCTGCGCAGCCCCTCGCTGTCGGGGTCGACCCCGATCATCCAGCGCGGCTCGACGAGGTCGGAGCGCATCAGCTTGTAGAGCAGGTCGGTGCCGATGTTGCCCGACCCCACGATCGCCGCGGTGGACTTGCCGGAACGGCCGGTCGGCTGGTTCATGAGTCGCTCCCGGAGTCGTCGTCGGAGTCTGGTGTGAAAGACAGCGAGACGCTGCCCAGGCCGTCGAAGTCGGCCCGGAAGTCGTCGCCGGGGCGGACGTCGACGGCGCGGGTGCAGGAGCCGGGGAGGATCACGTGCCCGGCCTCGAGGCGCACCCCGAAGCCGGCGACCTTGCGGGCCAGCCAGGCCACCGCGGTGACCGGGTTGCCGAGGACCGCGTCGGATCGACCCTCGGCGACCTTGTCGCCGTTGCGGGTCAAGGTGGCGTCGATCGCGAGCAGGTCGATGTCGCCGGGTCGCACGCGCTCCTGCCCGAGCACGAACCCGGCCGAGGAGGCGTTGTCGGCGATGGTGTCGACCAGGCCGATCTGCCAGTCGGTGATGCGGCTGTCGATGAGCTCGATGGCGGGGGCGACGTACTCGGTGGCGGCCAGCACGTCCTCCTCGGTGCACCCCTCGCCGGGGAGGCCGTCCCCGAGGACGAAACCGACCTCCACCTCCACCCGGGGGTAGCAGTAGCGCGAGACGTCGACGTCGCTGTCCTCCCTGAGTGCCATGTCGGCGAGGAGGTGGCCGTAGTCGGGCTCGTCGACGCCCATCATCTTCTGCATGGCCTCCGAGGACAGACCGACCTTGTGCCCGAGCACGCCGATGCCTCGCCCGACCCGCTCGCGGATGTTGATCAGCGCGACCTCGTAGGCGTCGACCACGTCCATGGCCGGGTAGGTCTCGGCGAGGGGGCGGATCGGCGCACGCTCAGCCTCGGCGCGGGCGAGCAGAGCCGCGGCCTCACGGCGCTCCTCATCGGACAGCATCGGCGGACTCCTCCTGGTCGGTGGTGGCTTCGGTCGGGGCTCGGTCGGAGCCCGTCTGCGCTCGACCCACGTGACGCCCTGCGCGCCGCCCCGAGTAGACGCAGTCGGCGAGAGACAAGCCGCTGACGTAGGAGTTCGAGCAGATCCCCGCGGCGGTGCGCCCAGCGGCGTACAGACCCGGCACCCCCTGCCCGTCCTCGCCGAGCACCTGCCCGGTGCGCTCGTCGACCGCCAGCCCGCCGAGGGTCATCGTGGGGCACGGGAAGCCGACAGAGGAGCGGACGGAGATGTCGATGAGGGAGTACGGCGGCTCGACGATCTCCTGGACCTGATCGTCGGGCTTGCCAAGCGGGTCCTCCGTGCCGGTCCGGGCAACGTCGTTGTAGGCGGCGACCGTGCGCTCGGCGACGGCGGCATCGATCCCGACCTTGGCCGCCGCCTCCGCGACACTCGCCCCCTCGGTGCGCCCGGAGCCGAACATGGTGATCGTCTGGAGCCGCTGGAACCACAGTGTCTGCTTGGAGACCTGCTTCCTCGCCTCGGCCAGGATCCGCTGGTCGACCAGCAGGTGCGCGGCCCCTCCGTGCTCGTGGATCACGGCTTCGGCGACGGCCGCTCCGTAGAGGGCCTCGTTGCAGACCCGCTCGCCGTTGGGACCGAGGAGAACACCCTTCGCGAGGGCCGAGGGTGGTGTGTAGAAGCGCCAGGCCGAGGCCCGGTCCATGTACTTGGTCGCGCCTCCGACGGACTGGCCCATCAGGATGCCGCTGCCGTCGTCGGCGAGCGTGCCCAGAGGCAGGCCGGGAGCGTACGGCGCGGCGTGTTCGCGGACCATCTCGCGGTTGAACGCGAACCCACCCGCCGACAGCACCACGCCACGCCGGGCACGCACCGCCCAGCGTCGGCCCCACCTGCGCTCGATCCGCTCCAGACGGCGGCTCAGCGCCCTGCCCGCGGGGCGATACCAGAGGTTGAGCTTGCCGACCTTTCCGGCCATCCAGCGGTAGCGGCGCACGACATGGGCCGGGGCGCCCTCGATGGTCGAGCCCACGACACCGACCACCGCACCGGCCTCGTCGGTGACGAGCTCCTCTGCCCGGGTCAGCCCCTGGATGCGTGCACCCCGTTGCTCGACGGTGCTGCGCAGCGGCGCGAACACCGCCTTGCCGGAGGTGCCCTTGCCCTTGGCCCGGTGACCCCGCTGAGCAGGAGTGGCCACGGCGCGAGCGGGTCCGGAGAGCTCGTTGCCCGAGTAGTACAGGTAGTGCTCGTTCGTGGGGTAGGACGTCTTGTACGGCGCCAGGCTGCCCTCGAACGGGACGCCGTGCGACTCGAGCCAGGCGAGCATGTCGACCGAGCCCTCGCAGAACGACCTGAGCGTCTCCTCCGACACAGCATCGGCGGTCTCGAGTCGGAGGTAGGCGAACATCTGCTCCGGGGTGTCCTCGACGCCGGCTGCCGTCTGGTGGCGGGTGCCGCCTCCGGCGTACACGATCCCGCCGCTGATCGCGGTCGCACCGCCGCCGTTGAACCGGTCGAGCACGAGTACGTCGGCGCCGGCGTCCACCGCCTCGATCGCGGCGCAGGCGCCGGCGGCCCCGAAGCCGACGACGACCACGTCCGCGACGGCGTCCCAAGATGGTTCGGTCACGGCACTCCTCTTGTGCGGGGCCCATGCGACGGGCCGGAAAAGTAGAACGCGTTCTCACTCTAGGCCGTTCTCACGTCGTGACGCCACCCTCGGCCGGTGACCGCCACCCCTGCCGAGATGATTTGGAACCTGTTACAGTTTTGCCGCTCGGTGGGCGGCGTCGTGGGCCCGCTGAGCGCACCCACGACAGCGAGAGCGCTGGAGGTCTCATGGTTCGGTCCGGCTCGCAGGGCGACAGCGGCGACCACGTCGTCGATGTCGTGGTCGTGGGGACGGGGGCCGCCGGCATGACCGCTGCACTCGCGGCGGCCCACCAGGGCCTGGACACCCTCGTCGTGGAGAAGAGCGCCTACTTCGGTGGGTCGACCGCACGGTCCGGCGGCGGGGTGTGGATCCCGAACAATTACGCCCTCCAGAAGGCAGGGGTGCCCGACAGCCTCGAGGACGCCAGGACCTACCTGGACTCGATCGTCGGCGACGTGGTCCCAGAGGCCCGGCGCAACGCGTTCCTCCAGCGAGGCCCGGAGGTGCTGGAGTTCGTCCGTGACCACTCCGAGGTCGACTTCATGTGGGTCCCGGAGTACTCCGACTACTACCCCGAGGCGCCGGGCGGTCGCGCCATGGGACGGTCGGTGGAGCCCAGACCGGTCAACGGCAAGATCATCGGAGACGAGCTCGCCCGCCTCCACCCGCCCTACGCCAAGGCGCCCGCCGGCATGGTGGTCACCCAGGCGAACTATCGCTGGATGAGCCTGGCGATGCGGACCATGAAGGGGCCGCTCACGACCTTGCGAATCGTCCTCGGCCGGATCCTCAACCTGCTGCTGCGCCGACCTGTGTACGCCATGGGGGCTGCCCTCTCGATCGGCCTCCGCAAGGGTCTGCTCGATGCCGGGGTGCCGGTCTGGTACGAGTCGGAGCTGAGTGACCTGGTTCTCGAGAACGGGTGCGTGGCCGGCGTACGCCTGCTGCGCGAAGGCCATGACGTCACCATCCGCGCACGGCACGGCGTGGTCCTCGCCTCCGGCGGCTTCGAGAAGAACCTCGAGATGCGCGAGGCCTACCAGCGCTCCCCCATCACCACCGAGTGGACCACCGGCGCCGAGACCAACACCGGCGGCGGCATCACCGCAGGCCTGGCCGCCGGAGCCGACGTGGCCCTGATGGACGACGCCTGGTGGGGTCCTACCATCCCGCTCACCGGCGGACCCTACTTCTGCCTGTCGGAGCGCAACCTGCCCGGATCGATCATCGTCAACCAGGCCGGACGACGCTACGCCAACGAGGCCTCGCCGTACGTCGACGCGGTGCACGCTATGTACGACGGGGGGGCGGAGACCGGCATCGGCCACGTCCCGTCGTGGATGATCCTCGACCAACGCTACCGCAACCGCTACCTGTTCGCCGGCCTCGGTCCCCGCCAGCCCTTCCCGGGCCGGTGGTACAAGCACGGGACGCTGTTCCGCAGCGACACGGTCGAGGGCCTGGCCGAGCAGATCGGGGTCGACCCCACGGGCCTGGTCGAGACGGTCGCACGCTTCAACGACATGGCGCGCACCGGCCTCGACACCGACTTCGGCCGTGGCGACAGTGCCTACGACAAGTACTACGGAGACCCCACGAACAAGCCGAACCCGTGCCTCGGCCCGATCGACCAGGCACCGTTCTACGCGGTCAAGATCGTGCCCGGCGACCTCGGCACGAAGGGCGGCGTCGTCACCGACGAGCACGGCCGCGCGCTGCGGCCCGACGGCTCGGTGATCGAGGGTCTCTACGCCGCCGGCAACGCCTCGGCAGCGGTGATGGGCCGCACCTACGCCGGCGCCGGCTCGACGATCGGCCCCGCGATGGTCTTCGGCTACCTCGCAGCCCTCGACATCGCGGCGCGGGCAGCCAACACGACCGCGCACAGCACCGGAAAGGCCTGCTGACATGCCCATCGACCCCACCAAGGCCATCGGCGCGGAGCTGCCGGAGCGCACCTTCGCCTGGACAGAGTCCGACGTGCTGCTCTACCACCTCGGCGTCGGCGCCGGGGCTCGGCCCGGCGACCAGACCGACCCCAGGGCATTGCGCTACACCCTCGACGGCGACACGCTGCAGGTGCTGCCGTCGTTCGGCATCGTGGCTCCCACCTTCCACGAGACCGAGGCACCCAGCCTGGATCTGCCTGGGTGCGACATCGACCTGGCCCAGGTGCTCCACGGCAGCCAGGAGATCGTCGTGCACCGGCCGTTGTCCACGGCCGCCCGGGCAACCCTGCGCACGCGGATCAGCGACGTGTGGGACAAGGGGAAGGCGGCCTTGATCGTCCAGGAGGCCGAGGCGGTCGACGAGGACGGCGAGCCGCTGTTCACGACCCGATCCAGCATCTTCGTACGCGGCGAAGGAGGCTTCGGCGGCGAGCGCGGTCCCTCGGCGAGGGTCGACCTCCCCGAGCGGGTGCCCGACGCCGACGTCACCTACGAGACCACGCCCCAGCAGGCGCTCCTCTACCGCCTGTGCGGTGACCGCAACCCCCTCCACTCCGACCCGGAGTTCGCTTCCGCGGCCGGCTTCCCGGCACCGATCCTTCACGGGCTCTGCTCCTACGGCATCGTCCTGCGGGAGGTGGTCGACGCGCTGCTCGAGGGCGACACCTCAGCCGTGCGCGGGTTCACCGCGCGCTTCGCCGGGGTCGTCTTCCCCGGCGAGACGATCCGCGTGCGCGCCTGGGACGAGGGCGAGCAGGTGCTGGTGTCGGCGACGGTCGCCGGCACTCACGCGGAGCGCAACGGCGCCGCCGTGCTTGCCGACGCCGTGCTGACCCGGTCCTGAACGTCGCCCGCCGCCGTGCGAGATAGGTCACAGCCGACTGCTGGTCACCGGCCTGGGCCGGTGGCCCGGTAGGTCCGGTTCATCCCCGATCGCGGCATCCGGTTTCGCCCCGTGCGCCGCGCTCGTCCGTCAAGGGCGCCCCCGGCTGTCACCGCCGGACTTCGCCGAAACGCTCCAACAGTTCCCGCCGGCGTGCTTACCCTGGTCGGGCTCCGCGTCCTGGCGGAGCGTCGCACCGGGGCAACGCCTAATCCTGTCCCGCTCCCGGGCGGCACCTTCGAGCACCATCAGGGGCAGGAGCGGGGGACCCACTTCTCCACGGTCCCCGGCACGGCCGGCTCCTCGCGAGCCGTCCAACACCGGAGCACCTCGGGGTGAAGCCTCGTCCGCCGACGCGCGGAGGAGGCCGGGCCAAGACCTTCCGCCCGAACCCGACAGCTCACCTCGCAGGCGTAGAGAGGTCTGGTTCCCATGCGTACTCGCATGTTCGTGGCGACCCTGGTCGCCCTCTTCTCCGCCCTGACCCCGGCTCTGGTCATCTCACCCGCAGAAGGCGCGACCCTGCGCACCTGGAAGCGACTCGCCCAGTGCGAGTCGGGCGGGCGTTGGCACATCAACACCGGGAACGGCTACTACGGCGGGCTGCAGTTCAGCGCGCCGACCTGGAGGGCGTACGGCGGCCGCAAGTTCGCCCGCAACGCCCACCGCGCCACCCGAGCGCAGCAGATCAAGATCGCCGAGCGGGTCCGCCGCGGGCAGGGCTGGGGCGCCTGGCCGCACTGCTCCAGGAAGCTCGGGCTGCGCTGAGGCACCGCCGGGAACGGGCCGACGGCGGAACGTAGCGTCGGAAGGGTCCGCCGAGGACCGTTCCGGTGCCACACTCGGACTCATGCGCGCGAAGCCACCGATCCTCCCCCGCTGGGCCCGTCGAGGCCTCATCGCCGCGGGGCTCGTCCAGCTCGGGTTGCGGGTGGGAGGCGTGGTGGCTGCGCGTCGCCGGAACGTGGGGGACGCTTCGTCGTCGCCGCGCATCCGTCGAGTGAGGACCATGGGCCGGGTGAGGCTCAGACCTGCGTCCCAGGAGCTCGCCCGGGTCGAGGTGGACCTCGCGCTCGCCGGTGTCCAGCTGGACCTGACTGCGGCCAAGCCCGCGCCGGGCGGGGTCGACCTCATCCTCACCTGCGCGATGGCCGGCGGAGACGTCCGGGTTCCGGCCGGCTGGACGGTCTCGCGGGACAGCCGGGGCCTCGGTGGAATCACCGTGAAGGGATTCCTCGCGCCCGCGCCACCGGCCCAGGCCGACCTCCGTGTGGACCTTCGGGCGTGGGCCGGCGGCGTGACCCTCCACGCCGGTTGACGGCGACCTGCTCCGAGCGCCCCTGCCGCCGTCAGACGGAGAACAGGTCGGGCTCGTCGGCTGTCTGCCCAGGACGGGACTCAGGATGCCGAACCACGGCGCCCACGAACCCCGGTCCCGGGTCGGGAGCAGTGCTTTCCCTCCAGGAGACGGCCGCAGCGTTGGCCAGCCGGTCCGCCGCCTCGTTCAGCTCGTGGCCCGAGTGGCCCTTCACCCACTCGAACCTCACCCGGCGACCGGCCATGGCCTCGTCGAGCGCTCTCATGATCTCGACGTTGAGGACCGGCTTCCCGTCGCCTTTCCTCCAGCCCCGCCGCTTCCAACCCGGCATCCACTTGGTGACCGAGTTGATGACGTAGGTGCTGTCGCAGTACACGAGCAGGTCGGCGTCCAGGTGCGCGGTCTGCTGGAGCAGGTCGAGCACAGCGGTCAGCTCGGCCATGTTGTTCGTTCCGTGCGCCCAGCCGCCGACCGCCCAGCACTCCTCGTCGACGTACCAGCCCCAACCGGCCGGGCCGGGGTTGCCGAGCGCTGAACCGTCTGCAGCCGCGATGATCGTCACGCAGCGCATCCTGCCATCTCCCCCAGCGGTTCCACGATCACCCTCGTCCCGCGGCCGAGCGGTCGTCATCAGGTCTCTCGCCGAAGTCGGTACCACTGCGGCGCGGTCCTCGTCATCGGCCATCCCAGCGCTTTGGTCTCAGCGACCTCGACCGAGAGCATCTTCCAGCCCGGGAACGCCGCCTCAACCTCCGCCCTCGACACGCCACCTGCGAAGGAACGCATGCGGGTCGGCTGGAACTCGAGCATCAGCAGCGTGGCTCCGGGGTTGGCGAGCGCCGTGACAACCCGACCCACGGCGAGACGCTGCTCGGAGTCCAGGTGCTGGAAGCAGCCGACGTCCAGGAAGAGGTCGAAGCTGCCCAGGCCGGCCAACTCCAGTTCCGTCACGTCGCCCACCACGAAGGTGGCACCGGAGCCGTCCACGTGGTTCGCACCGTCGATCGCCGCGCGGGATGTTGTCCACGCCTACCGCCTCCCAGCCCCGCCGCGCGAGCTCGTGGGTCTTCTGGCCACGGCCGCAGCCGAGGTCGAGCGCACGGCCGGGTGGGTACGTCCGCTCCGCCTCCTCCCGGTCCAGCAGGGCCCCGATTCTCGCGGCCGCGGCTCTTCCGTAGCGCTCCCACGGAGCGATCCCGAGTCGGTACAGGAGGTTGTAGATCATCATCGGCGACCTCCCGGCACACGTTTCTCCCATCACAGCACTGAACCAAGTCGATGGCGACCGCCGAGTGGCCGGATCAGGTGGACCGGTCCGGCAGCGGGTGTCGAGTGGGTCAGGCCCGACCGAGCACAAGCCCGCTGGTGGGGACCCCGGTGCCGGCGGTGACGAGCACGTGCCGGGCGTCCTCCACCTGGTTCACCGACGTGCCCCGCATCTGGCGCACACCCTCGGCGATGCCGTTCATGCCGTGGATGTACGCCTCGCCGAGCTGGCCGCCGTGGGTGTTCAGAGGCAGCCGCCCGCCGAGCTCGATGGCCCCGTCGGCGATGAAGTCCTTCGCCTCTCCTCTGCCGCAGAACCCGAGCTCCTCGAGCTGCATGAGCACGAACGGCGTGAAGTGGTCGTAGAGCACCGCAGTGTCCATGTCGGCGGGGCCGAGTCCTGACTGCCGCCAGATCTCCCGCCCCACGAGGCCCATCTCCTGGAGCCCGAACCGGTCGCGGTAGTAGGAGGTCATCACGAACTGGTCCGGCCCTGACCCCTGCGCGGCGGCCCTGACCACGGCCGGCGGATGCGGCAGGTCGCGTGCGCGCTCGGTCGAGGTCACCACGAGGGCCACCGCGCCGTCGCTCTCCTGGCAGCAGTCGAGCAGGTGCAGCGGGTCGGCGATCATGCGGGATGCCTGATGCTCCTCGAGGGTGATCGGCTTGCCGTGGAACCAGGCATGGGGGTTCGTGGCGGCGTGCTTGCGGTCGGCGACGGCCACGCGTCCGAAGTCCTCGCTGGTCGCGCCGTACTCGTGCATGTAGCGCCGCGCGAACATGGCCACGGTCGCCGCGGGGGTCCCGAGACCCATCGGGTAGGTCCAGGCGTTGTCCAGGCCGTTGGTGTTGACCTGGGTCGCGGCGGCAGGAGAAACCTGGCCGAAGCGGTTGCCCGACCGCTCGTTGAACCCGCGGTAGCAGACGACCACCTCGGCCACCCCGGTGGCCACCGCCATCGCCGCGTGCATGACCGTGCCGCACGCGGCCCCCCCGCCGTAGTTGACCCGGCTGAAGAAGCGGAGCTCGGGGATGCCGAGCTCGCGCGCCAACGCGATCTCCGAGCTCGTGTCCATGGTGAAGGTGACCAGGCCGTCCACGTCCCCGGGCCCGAGCCCCGCGTCGGCAAGAGCGGCCCTCGTCGCCTCGGCGGAGAGCTGCAGCTCGCTGCGACCTGACTCCTTGGAGAACTCCGTCGCGCCGATGCCGACGATCGCCGCTCTGCCGTCGAGGCCGCTCACGCCGCCTCCCCGGGTCGGGCGACCGTCACCGTGCCGGTCACGTGCGCGCCGAGGGAGTTGCTGCCGCGTACGTCGACCAGGAACCTGCGCTCGCCGTCGACCACGACCTCCTCCCTCACGCGCCCGGTGAAGGTGAGGGTGTCGTGGGGGTAGGCCGGGGCGCCGAGGCGGATCTTGATGCCGCGCACGAGCACGTCGTGACCGAGCTGGTCGGTGACGTAGCGCTGGACGAGCCCTGTGGTGGTGAGGATGTTCAAGAAGATGTCCTTCGACCCTCGCTCGACGGCGAGGTCCCGGTCGTGGTGGACATCCTGGAAGTCACGGGTCGCGATCGCCGTGCTCACGATCAGCGTCGTCGTCACGGGCAGCTCCCATGAACCCAGGTCGGCCCCCGCGGCGAGGGGGGTGTTCGTCGAGGTCGTGCTCATCAACGCGCTCCTGTCACAGGTCGCCAGGCGGGAAGGGTCAGCTCGTCGTCGACCCGAACCATCGAGACCTCGACCGGCATCCCGATCTCCACCTCGTCGTCGCCGACGTCGAGCAGCTCGCCGACCATCCGCACGCCCTCGTCGAGCTCCACGAGGACCAGCAGGATCGGCAGCTGCTTCCCGGGCACGGGCGGGTGCCGGTGCACGACGTAGGAGTAGACGGTGCCGGTGCCGCGGGCGACCACGTAGTCGGGCTCGGTGGCCCCGCAGGACGGGCACATGGGGCCGGGCGGGTGACGCAGCTCCTCGCAGGTGCCGCACCGCTGGATGCGCAGCTCGCCCTTGCGGCTGCCCTCCCAGAAGAACTCCGAGTCGCGGTTGACCATGGGTCGGATCATCGCGGCGGGGGCAGGGGACTGCTCCACCACGGCTCCCGCCGGCTCCGACTTCTCGACGGGCTTGAACTTCAGCACGCGCCAGACCATGGTCGCGACAGGCTCGTCGCCGACGTACCAGGTGTTCTTCGTCGTGACGAAGTAGCCCTCGCCGAGTGCCGTCCTTTTGGGACCGACGACGGACTCGAGTCGAGAGGTCAGCGAGACCTGCTCCCCCGCACGCAGGTAGCGAAGGTAGGTCTGCTCGGAGTCGGTCGCGACCACCGAGGTGTATCCGGCCTCGTCGAGCATCGCCATCGTGGCGTACAGCGGCTCCTCGGGGTCACGCCTCGCGTCCAGCCCTCCCATCGTCCAGACCTGAGCCATCGCCGGCGGCGCCACGAGCTCGCCATGGACGGACGAGGCGGCCGCGTCCGGGTCGACGTACAGGGGGTTCTGGTCGCCGATCGCCTCCACCCAGTTGTTGACCATCGGCTGGTTCACCGGGTCGCGTCCCAGCCGAGGGGGCGACTCGCCGGCCGCTGCGATCTTGTCGGCCTCGGCCATGATCCACTCGTGGCTGCCCTTGGTGGGCGCCTCTCCCCCGGCGCTCACCGGGGCACCTTCGGGAGACCCAGGCCGGTCATCGAGACCAGCTCGCGCTGGACCTCGTTGACGCCACCGCCGAAGGTCAGCACGAGGTTGCGCTTGGCGTGGCTGTCGAGCCACCTCATCAGGCGCCCGGTGTCGGGGTCGGCCGGGTCGCCGTAGCGGCCGACGACCTCTCCGAGCAGGCGCCCGAGGTGCTGGATCCGGTCGGAGGAGAAGATCTTGCTGGACGAGGCGTCCGCCACGCTGACCGGACCCGAGGCCCCGGCCACGGCGACCTGGTAGTTCAGCAGCTCGTTGACCCGGATCACCGCTGCCGCCTCGGCGAGGACCCGCTGGACGTCGGGTTCGTGGACGACGAGGCCGCCGCCGGGAGCCTCATGGGTCTCACACCACGCGAGCACCTTGTCGCGCAGCCCTTCGATCCGACCGGCCGGACCCAGCATGACCCGCTCGTGGTTGAGCTGGGTGGTGATCAGCTTCCAGCCCTGGTTCTCCTCGCCCACGAGCATGTCGACGGGGACCTTGACGTCGTTGTAGTAAGTCGCGTTGACGTGGTGCGCACCGTCGCAGGTGATGATCGGCGTCCACGTGTAGCCCGGGTCCCGGGTGTCGACGATCAGCACGGAGATGCCCTTGTGCTTGGGGACGTCGGGATCGGTGCGCACCGCGAGCCAGACGTAGTCGGCGTCGTGGCCACCGGTGGTCCACAGCTTCTGGCCGTTGACGATGTAGTGGTCGCCCTCCCGCCGGGCAGTGGTGCGCAGCGACGCGAGGTCGGTGCCGGCGTCGGGCTCGGAGTAGCCGATCGCGAAGTGGACCTCGCCGGAGAGGATCTTCGGCAGGAACAGCGCCTTCTGTCTCTGGCTGCCGTGGACCTGGAGCGTCGGCCCGACCGTCTGCAGTGTCACCGAGGGCAACGGGATGTCGGCGCGAGCGGCCTCGTTGGCGAAGATCTGCTGCTCGACCTCGCCGAACCCGCGGCCGCCGTACTCCTTCGGCCACCCCACGCCCATCCAGCCGTCGCGCCCCATGCGCTTGACGACGTCGCGGTAGACCTCCCCGTGGCGTTCGACGAGCAGCAGGTCGCGCTCCTCGTCGGTCATCAGACTCTCGAAGTACCCGCGCAGCTCGGCGCGCAGGCCCTTCTGCTCCCCGGTCAGCTCCAGCTGCATGTTCAGCTCCTTGCGAGGCCGCGTAAGGCCACGTTGTCGAGGGTCTGGCTGGTCCCGCCGAGAGCCCGGGCTACGTCCTTGACCCAGGAGAAGTACGCGTGCAGCGGGTAGGTCACGTCGACACCCATGCCACCGTGGAGGTGGTGGCAGGTGTGCAGCGCGGGCGGTCCCTCGGCCGTGAACCAGTACGCCGCAACCGCCAGGTCGTCGTCCGGGTCGAGGTGGTGCTCCCCCGCGGTCGCCAAGCGCCAGGTCGCGGACAAGGCGGCCAGGCCGATGGTCCGGGAGGCGATGTAGACGTCGGCCATCTGGGCCGAGACCGCCTGGAACTCCGCAAGGGACCGGCCGAACTGCCGACGCCCCTTGACGTACTCCGCGGTCAGGTCACGGGCCCCCGCGACCAGCCCGTCACCGAACATGCACAGCCCCGCGACCGCGTGACGGCGCAGGTACGTCGCGGCATCGGCTTCGAGCAGGTCAGCCTCGGCGACCTCGACGTTGTCGAGGACGAGCGTGGCCTCGGCGCCGTCGCCCCGTGAGGCGCGGGTCGGCTGGACGGTGACTCCGGGCGCGGAGGGGTCGAGGAGCACGACGACCGCTTGCCCTGCGGCGTCCGAAGCTGTGACCAGCACGTGGTCGGCCGCCTCGAGGTTGCCGACCCCCACCTTGCGCCCGGCGAGCACGAGCCGCTCACCGTCGCGCAGGATGCTGGTGCGAGGCCGGGCCGGCACGGCTGCCCCGGTCTCGTTGAGGGCGACCGCGACGACTGTCTCCCCGCGGACGACGTCGGGGAGGACGCGCTGCCTCTGCTCCTCCGTGCCCGCCTCGACCAGCGTCGGGACGGCACAGGCCAGCGTCTCCCAGACGGGCAAGGTCGCCGCGCGACGGCCCGCCTCGCGCAGCATCGCGCCCACCTCGAGCAGTCCGAGGCCCTCGCCGCCGTACTCCACGGGCACCGGCACGCCGAGCAGGTTCGCGCCTGCGAGCGCCTTCCACCCGGCTGTGTCACGATCGAGGACGTCGGAGATGACGCCGCGGACGGCGACCTCGGTCTCGGTGGGGGTGAAGTCCACGGGTCACCTCTTGGGAAGTCATCGGCAGTGCAGGCAAAAACTGAAACTTGTTCTAGTCTAGCCGTAAGCGTCCACGCCGCAACCCTGAGGAGGCGCTTCGTGACCACCCGGGACCTGCGCCGGTCCTACATCCGACAGGCGGTTCCGCTTCCGTCGATCGACCTTCCCGAGGGAGAGGTGATCGACCTTCCCGGCCGCGGCTCGACCTATGTCACCGACACCCCGGGGCCGTCGGGCGCCCCGACCCTGCTGCTGCTGCACGCCGTGGGCTGCACGGGACTGCTCACGTGGTTCCCGGCGATCCCAGAGCTGGCGAGACGCTTCCGCGTGGTCACCTTGGACCAGCGCTGGCACGGACAGGGCATCATGTCGGAAGAGTTCTCGCTCTACGACTGCGCGGACGACGCCGCGGCGCTCATCGAGACATTGAGCCTCGAGGACGTCATCGTGGCCGGTTACTCCATGGGTTCGATCGTCGCGCAGCGCACCTGGCGCCAGCACCCGCACCTGGTCTCGGGACTGGTCCTGGGCGCGACGACCGACCGCTTCCGTCAGTCGCCGTCCGAGCTGCTCTTCTTCCAGTCCATGGCGATCTCCATGGGCGCCTTGCGGGGACTGTCCCGGTCCAGAACGGCCATGGCAGCCGCTCGGAGCGCGGCCCGGGTGCTCGACATCGACAACCCTGACGACCTCCACGACTGGGCGCTCGCGGAGTTTCGCAGCACCAGCCCCTGGGCGGTGGCCCAGGCCGTCGCCGCCCTGGGTCGGCACCACTCGACACCGTGGCTGCGTCGCATCGACGTGCCGACCGCGGTGGTGGTCATGAGCCGCGACCGGGTGATCCCCGCGCAGCGGCAGCGTGCGCTGGCGGGCCGCATCCCCGCGGCCACGACCCACGAGGTGGACACCGGTCATGCCGGCTGCGTGCTCGCCGCCGATGCTTTCGTGCCAGTGCTAATCGAGGCTTGCGCCTCGGTCTCGTCGCGCGTTCGCGACCGGCAACGCCTCCAACGTCGCCTCGAGCTCTGAGGGCATGTGCTGGGCGAGGTCCCACACCGCAGGCGCGAGCTCGCGACAGGCGAGCACGCCGACATGCATCATGCCGTTGTTCGACATCACGGTGACGTTGAGGCCGGCGCCGTGGAAGACCGGGCCGAGTGGGTAGAGCGCCTCGATCCGCGCCCCCATGAAGTACACCGGCACCGGCGGGCCGGGGACGTTGGAGACGACAAGGTTGTGCACCACAGGGTGCTTCTCGGCGAGGCGGAGCCGGGAGTACACCCGCACCGCGAGGGCGAACGTACGAGGTGCGGCGAACTGGGCCCAGTCCTGGAGGGTGTCGGCGTCGATCGCGCCGTGGTGCTCCTTGACGTCGGCGTTGGTGTCGGCGATCGCCCGGATTCGCTCGAGAGGGTCCTCGATGTCGGTGTAGAGCCTGGTGAACATCCCCGAGACCTTGTTGCTGCCTTCGCGGCGGGACTTGCCGTGGACCGACACCGGCACCATCGCCACGAGTGAGGAGGATGGCAGCTCGCCCCGCCCCTCGAGGTAACGACGCAGTGCGCCGCCGACCAGGCCGAGGACCACGTCGTTGACCGTCGCCCCCGTCTCGGCCTTGATCTGCTTGACATCCTCGAGGTCGAAGTCTGCGAAGGCCGCCGACCGGTGGCCGGTGATGGTGCCGTTGAAGGACGTGCGCGGTGCGGTGAACGGCGCCGGCATCGCCTTGCCCTTGCGAGCGCGTCCCACCCAGCTGGTCACGATGCCGGCTGAGGGAAGCAGCAGCTTCGCCAGGTCGACCGGGCGGGTAGCCGCGGAGACGGCGCCTCGCACAGCCAGCTCGAGGTCGGTGGGGACCCGTTCGGTGAGCAGTCGCCCCTCGGGCACGGGCGGTGCTTCCGGCTCGAGGCTGCAGAGGTTCGAGATCAGGTTGGCACCGGAGACGCCGTCGACCGTGGCGTGGTGCATCTTGGAGAAGACCGCGATCTTGCCACTGGCGAGTCCCTCTACCACCCACATCTCCCACAGCGGCCGCGACCTGTCGAGAGGAATCCCCGCGAGATGGCCCACGATCTCGGCGAGCTCCTCCTCGCCACCGGGTGAGGGCACCGCGATGCGGTGGACGTGACGGTCTATGTCGAAGTCGTCGTCGACCACCCACACCGGGTGGTCAAGGTGGAGGGGAACGGTGTGCAGCGTGCGGACGAACTCCGGCATCAGGCTGATGCGCCGGTCGATCGCCTGCTTCAGGGACTCGAACGAGTAGGGCTCGGGCATGGTCGCGGGATCGATCAGAACGACTCCGCAGACGTGCAGGAGCTGGGTGGAGGACTCGAGGTAGAGAAAGCTCGCGTCGAGACCGCTCAGTCGGTTCATGCCACTCATGCTAACGCCATTTCTATAACACGTTCTAGTTTCCTATGCTGGAGACATGTCCGACCACTTCCTGCGACGCCAGCTCGTCGTCGCCGCCCTGACCGCGAACGCGCTGCGCCCCGCACCCGGCAACTGGACCGGGATCCCGGCGATGTTCGCCGGGTGGCTCACCAGCGAGCTCGCTCCCCACCTCGTCGCCGCCACGACCGCCGACATGCTCACCGAGATAACGCGCAGCCGGCGCGATGGTCACGCGCCCCGGGGCCGTGGGATGGGCCTCGCCCTGGCGAGCATCGGCGGCCTGTTCTACCTGATCGCCCAGGCCGAGGCCGCCAAGGACGACGTCGACGGGGCCCTGTGCGAGGCGCTGGGTGAGGACTACCTCGACCGGCTCTCCCGGGTCCACACAGACCTCGACATGACGCGGCCGTGGCGCCAGCTGCTCATGCCCTTCCGGATGCAGAACCCCGAGGTCGAGGTCGTCAAGGACATCACCTACGCCGGCCGGGGCAGCCGCCGCGGGATGCTCGACGTCTACCGCCGGGCGGACGGACCGGTCGAGGGCGCGCCGGTGCTGCTCCAGGTGCACGGCGGCGGCTGGACGATCGGCAACAAGGACCAGCAGGGCATCCCGTTGATGCTGCACATGGCCGCCCGGGGATGGGTATGCGTGGCGATCAACTACCGGCTCAGCCCGAGACATCCCTTCCCCACCCATCTGGTCGACGTGAAGAGGTCCATCGCGTGGATCCGGGAGCACATCCACGAGTACGGCGGCGACCCGTCGTACGTCGCCATCACCGGCGGCTCCGCGGGCGGTCACCTCACCGCGCTGGCCGCCCTCACCCCCAACGACCGGGAGTACCAGCCGGGGTTCGAGGACGCCGACACCACGCTCCAGGCCGCCGTCCCCCACTACGGGGTCTACGACTTCGCCGGGGCGAGCGGGGACCGTCGTGCCGTGCAGATGCGAGACAGCTTCCTCGGCCCCCGTGTGCTGATGAAGGACCCACAGATGCACCTCGCCGACTTCGAGCGTGCCTCGCCCCTGCTGCGGGTCAACGACGAGGCGCCGCCGTTCTTCGTGATCCACGGCACCCATGACACGCTCGTGCCGGTGGCGCAGGCCCGCCACTTCGTCCGACGGCTCCGCCAGGTCTCACGGCGACCCGTCGCCTATGCGGAGCTGCCCGGGACGCAGCACGCCTTCGACGTGTTCCCCTCGATCCGCAGCGCCCACGTCGTGCGTGGCGTCGACCGGTTCCTGCGCTGGAACTACGCCGAGTGGCAGGCAGCACGCCGCGTCTCCTAGATCAATTACCAGGGGATGCAGGGAAACTGTCTCTTCCCACGGCAAGATCACCGTGGGAAGCAACAGATCGCCTGCATACCTTGGTAAACGATCACGGTCCGATCCGAGGCGGAGGGCGGTCATACGCGCGGGAGACCGAGGATCCGCTCGGCGGCCACGTTGCGGAGCACTTGGGTGGTCCCGCCGGCGATGCTCAGGCAGCGGGTGAGGAGCAGCTCGCGCAGCGCCTCGCCCGCATCGCCGCCCCCGACGAGCGCTTCGGGGCCGAGGAGGTCGTACACCAGTTCGGCGGCCTCCTGGCGGTGCCGGACGCCGACGAGCTTCTGCACGCTCGACTCCGCCCCCGGGCCCTGTCCGGCCAGGGAGCGCAGCGTCGACCTGGCCCCGAGCATCTGGACGGTCACGGCGTCCGCGACCGCCTCACCGACGCGAACCCGGCGCATCGCCGTCACGCCGCCCGCGTCACCTCCCTCGTCGAGCAGCCTCAGGGCCCGCTCGACGTTGGCCCCGAGCGAGGAACCGCTCATCGCGACGCGTTCGTTGGCCAGCGTCGTGCGGGCCAGCCTCCACCCGTCGTCGACCTCTCCGACGACACAGTCGTCAGGCACCACGACACCGTCGAGGAAGACCTCGTTGAAGACCGCCTCGCCGGTGATCTCCCGCAGGGGACGGATCTCGATGCCGGGACTGGCCATGTCGACCAGGAAGTACGTGATGCCCTTGTGCTGCGGCGCGTCCGGGTTGGTCCGCGCCAGGCAGATCGCCCAGTCGGCCTCGGTGGCCAGCGACGTCCACACCTTCTGGCCGGTCAGGCGCCATCCGCCGTCGACGCGCTCGGCCCGGGTGCGCAGTGAGGCCAGGTCCGAGCCTGCGCCCGGCTCGCTGAACAGCTGACACCAGACGATCTCGCCACGCAGGGTCGGCGGGATGAACCTCTTCTTCTGCTCGCCAGTGCCGTGCCCCAGGATCGTGGGTGCGGCCCAGGCGCCGATGGCGAGGTCTGGACGCGTCACGCCTGCCGCCTCGAGCTCGTCGTCGATGACGAGCTGGGACCGCGGGTCGGCGCCGCGGCCGTACGGCGGGGGCCAGTGCGGTGCGAGCAGCCCGGTCTCCGCGAGCACGGTACGTCGATCGGGTCCTCGCGCCTCGCGGACCCGGTCGATGTCGCTCCGGATCGACCGGCGGAGGTCCTCGACGTCCTCGCCGAGGTCGATGTGGAGCCTGCGACGGACACCGTCGAGGGCGAGCGCGGACGCGTCGTGACGGAGCCGGTCGGTGCCGCCGAGGAGCTGACGGGTCCCCAGGGCACGCCGGAGGTGGAGGTGGGCGTCGTGCTCCCAGGTGAAGCCGATCCCACCGAGCACCTGGATGCAGTCCTTGGCGTTGTCGACTGCGGCGTCGAGAGCGACGGCTCCTGCGACTGCTGCGGCGAACCGCAGCTGGACCGGGTCGTCCTCGGCGACCGCTGCGCCCCAGACCACCGCGGCGGCGGACTCCGCCCGCTCGAGCATCTGGGCGCACAGGTGCTTGATCGCCTGGAATGACCCGATCTTGCGACCGAACTGCTCGCGTACACCCGCGTAGGCGACAGCGGTCTCCAGCGCCCAGCGGGCTGTGCCCGAGGCCTCGGCGGCGGCGAGGACCGTGAGCAGGTCCTCCACCCGCCCCGCAGGGACGTCGAGCCAGGCCTCGGCCCGAATCTCCACGCGGTCGAGCCGAACCGTGCCCACGGTGCGGGAGAGGTCGGGACCCTGCGTCGAGACCTCGACGCTCACTCCGCCGGCATCCACGTCCACCACCACCCAGCGCTCCCCGGCGTCCCGCTCCGCGCCGGAGGTCCCCGTCTCGGTGAGGGCGCCGACGAGGACGTGGGTCACCGCGCCGGCGTCGAGGACTACCGGGACTGTGCCGCTCACGCTGCCGTCCGCGGCGAAGGCAAACGACGTGGCCGCGGAGGCGGTGCCGATCCGGACCGAGCCGTCGCAGATACCGGGGAGCAGCTCCTGCGCGAGCGGCGAGTCAGCGTGCTCGGAGAGGAGCAGGGTCGTGGTGGCCACCGACAGCATCGGCCCCGGCACGAGGCCGCGCGCAGCCGCCTCCAGTGCCACGGCGAGGTCGAGGAGCGTCCCTCCGGCGCCACCGTGGGTCTCCGGCGCCGCGATCCCGAGGACACCGAGCTCGGCCAGCCCCTTCCAGCAGGGCTCCAGCAGCGCCCTCGGATCCCCGTGCTCGGCGGCGCGGACCACCTCGGCGAACGCAGCCGCAGCGGCCCAGTCGGCCACCGCACCGGCCAGAGCGACCTGCTCCTCGGTCAGTCCCATCGTCACTGCGCGACTCCTCTGCCGAATCTAGAACGTGTTTCAATAGTGCCACGGATACGCTGACGCGCGCACGTGGTGCCCGCCCCCGGAACGAGGACCAGACATGGCATCCCCCAGTGACCTTCCCGACGACCCTGCCGGCATGCCGTCGGACCTGCTCGAGCACGCCCTGGCCGCCAAGGGGTTCATGCCCCTCTACGAGGGGGACCTCCTGCACCGTCTGGCGCGCAAACGACTGCCTCACGGCCCCGTCCTCGAGGTCGGCACCTACTGCGGGAAGTCCGCTGTCTACCTTGGCGCTGCCGCCAGGGAGGTCGGGGGCACGGTCTTCACGGTGGACCACCACCGGGGCTCGGAGGAGAACCAGGAGGGGTGGGAGTACCACGACGCCACACTGGTCGATGCCGAGGTCGGGAGGATCGACACGCTCCCCCACTTCCGTCGCACCATCGCGCTCGCAGGCCTCGAGGAGCAGGTCGTGGCCGTGGTCGGCAGGTCCACGACGGTCTCCGCCCTGTGGCGCACGCCCCTGTCCCTGCTGTTCATCGACGGCGGACACACCGACGAGCACGCCGGGAACGACTACGAGGGCTGGGGTCGCTGGGTCTCGCACGGAGGGCTCATGGTCGTCCACGACGTCTTCCCCGACCCCGAGGACGGAGGGCAGGCTCCCTACCGCGTCTACCTCCGGGCGCTCGACAGCGGCGACTTCACCGAGACCGAGGCCCTCGGGTCCATGAGGGTGCTAACCCGCACGCGAGGAGAGGCCGGCGACCCGGTCCGGTGACCGCCCCGCTCCCGACGCGTCGGCGGGCACACAGCCACACTCCAGGCCGATCTCGGTGAAGTCCCCCGGCAGGCTGCTGCCGCGGAAGATGTCCGACCCGGGCGTCGTGCACGAAAGCGCGTCCACCGCCAGCACCACTGCGGCAGCGGTCCATGTGCTGCACTCGATGGGCCACCGGGCGTCGTCGGCGAAGACGTAGCCGGTCCAGTAGGACCCGTCGGGGTCGCGCAGGTGCTGCATCGCCTCGAGCAGGTCGCGGGCGCGGTCGCGATCCCCGAGAGCGTCGAGCGCGAGCACCAGCTCGCAGGTCTCCGCCCCCGTGACCCACGGTCTGTCGTCCACGCAGCGGATGCCAAGCCCGTCGACGACGAAGTCGTCCCACCGGTCCTTCACGCGACGGTCTGCGCGCTCGTCCCGGACCGCGCCGCCGAGGATCGGGTAGTACCAGTCCATGGAGTAGCGCGGCTTGCCCTCGAACAGCGCCTCGTGCTCACGCAGCGCGTGCCCCAGCCGCCCCGCCGCGAGCTCCCACTCGGGCTGTGGCTCGTCGACCAGCTCGCTCAGAGCCAGTCCGCCGGCCAGGGCGTGGTAGATGCTCGAGCTACCCGCCACCAGCGCGGTGTCCAGGACCTCGCCGTACTCGTTCGCGGCCCAGGCGACACCGCCGAACGGCAGCTGCATGCCCGTCACGCAGTCGAGCGCTCGACGTACCACCGGCCAGGCGCGGCGCACGAAGGCATCGTCCTTGCGGACCAGCCAGTGGTGCCACACGCCCACGGCGACGTAGGCGGTCATGTTCGTGTCGATCGCGTGGTCGTCGACGACACCGGCGGTGATCTTCATGGGCCACGACCCGTCGGGGCGCTGGGTCTCGAAGAGCCAGGTGTAGGCGCGCTCGGCAGCCTCGACCTCACCTCCGACCAGGAGCGCCATCGCGCACTCGACGTGGTCCCAAGTGTCGACGTGACCTCCGTCGAACCACGGGATGGCACCCGACGGCTCCTGGGCGCGCGCGATGGACGCCGCCGTCGCGCGGATGTCGTGCGCCGACAGCAGGCCGGGCAGGTTCGGGATCTCGGCCCTCATCGGCTCGCTCACGGCTTGGTGAGGTAGAGGACCATGCTCTTGCCGATGACCGGGTTGAGCAGGCGCTCGGCGGTGCGGGTCAACCACGGACGCTGCATGATGTCCCAGACCAGGAGCCGGTGGTAGGTCCTGGGCAGCACGTGTTCGGACTTGTCGACCCCCACGGCGCACTTGAGCCACCAGTAGGGAGCGTGCAGAGCGTGTGCGTGGGCCTTCCCGGTGAGGACCAGGCCCGCGCTCTCCAGCTTCCCGACGAGCTCGTCGCCGGTGTAGATGCGCACGTGGCCGCCCTCGACCTCGTGGTACTCGTCCGACAGCGCCCAGCAGACCTTCTCGGGCAGCCAGCGAGGCACGGTCACCGCCAGGGTGCCGCCCGGGCGTACGACGCGGACGAGCTCGGCGATCGCGGTCTCGTCGTCGGGGATGTGCTCGAGGACCTCGGAGGCGACGATCCGGTCGAACTCCTCGTCTGCGAACGGCATCGCGAGCGCGTCGCCCTGCTTGATGTCCGCGTCGGCCCCCGCGGGCACCTCGCCGGCCTCGCGCATCGCGCCGAAGATCTCCAGCACGCCGGCGAGCTCGTCGCCGTCCTGGTCGAACGCGACCACGTCGCCGCCGCGACGGAACATCTCGAAGGCGTGCCGCCCGGCGCCGCAGCCCATGTCGAGCACCCGCTCACCGGGGCGGAGACCGAGCCGGTCGAAGTCAACAGTCAGCATCTGTTCTGGGTTCCTTCACTTGTCGGCGCGGGCGGCGATCGCCCGCTCGTAGGCGGCTGCGGTCGCGACCGCCACCGCATGCCAGCTGAACTTGTCCAGGACCCGCCGGCGTCCGGCGGCGCCCATCCGTGCCCGGCGCTCCGGGTCGTCGAGCAGCGCTCTCAGGGCGTCGTGGAGCTCACCGACGTCGCCGGGCGTCACCAGGTCGGCGCACTCGCCGTCCGGGCCGACGACCTCCGGGATCGCGCCGGCCCGGCTGACGACGAGCGGGGTCTCACAGGCCATCAGCTCAGCGGTCGGCAGGCTGAAGCCCTCGTAGAGCGAGGGCACGCAGGCGACCTCCGCGGAGCCCATCACCTCGACCAGCTCGGCGTCGGAGATGCCGTGGACGAAGCGCACCGCGTCACCGATCCCGAGCCGGTCGATCAGTCTCTCGGTGCGCCCGCCCTCGGTGGGCCTGGTGACCAGCAGCAGCTCGACGTCGCGTTCGGTCCTCAGCTTGGCGAGCGCCTCCAGCAGCGTGGCGACACCCTTCATCGGGGTGTCAGCGCTCGCCATGGCCACGATCCGGCCGGGGACGCGTGGCTCGGTCGGCGGGCGGAAGACCTCGTCGACCCCCAGGGTGATGACCTCGATGCGACCCGGGTCGACCCCGAAGTCCTCGGCGATGTCGCGCTTGGAGCTCTCCGAGACGGTGAGGATGTGCGTGAGCCTCCGAGCGACCTTGCCCTGCATCCTGAGGAAGGAGTACCACCGGCGCATGCTGAACTGCTTGCGCAGCGGGGCGTGCGCGAGGTCCACGCGGCGGTCGAAGGTGATCGGGTGGTGGATCGTCGTGACGAGCGGGAACCCCATCGCCTCGATCTCGAGCATGCCGTAGCCGACCGTCTGGTTGTCGTGGACGACGTCGAAGTCACCGCGCCGGTCCCTGAGCAGGCGAGCGACGCGCTTGCTGAACGTGCGCGGCTCGGGGAACGCCGCGGTGCACATGCTCAGGAACTCCTCGACGTCGACCAGGTCACGGAACTCCCGCAGGTGCGGGATGCGGAACGGGTCTGGCTCGCGGTAGAGGTCCAGGCTGGGCACCTTGGTGAGCTGCACGCC
>DATHVS010000203.1:0-2507 GCA_035461195.1 Nocardioidaceae bacterium | reverse complement strand
CAGGTCGGTCCGCATCGGCTTGCCCTGCATGGCCATCCACACGTTCGCCGGGGTCAGCGGCATGTCCGCGTGCCGCACGCCGAAGGGCTCGAGCGCGTCGATCACCGCGTTGACCACCGCGGCCGGCGACCCGACCGTGGCCGACTCGCCGATGCCCTTCAGGCCCAGCGGGTGGTGCGGCGACGGGGTGACCGTCTCGCCGGTCTCCCAGCTCGGGCACTCCATCGAGGTCGGCACCAGGTAGTCCATGAAGGAGTTGCCGACGCAGTTGCCGTCCTCGTCGAAGGCGATCAGCTGCATCAACGCCATCCCCACCCCGTCGGCCAGACCTCCGTGCACCTGCCCCTCGACGATCATCGGGTTGATCCTCGGACCGCAGTCGTCGACCGCGATGAACCGGCGTACCTCCACCTGGCCGGTGCCCCGGTCCACGTCGACCACGCAGATGTAGGCCCCGAACGGGTAGGTGAGGTTCGGCGGGTCGTAGACCACCGACGCGTCGAGATGGCCCTCCACGCCCTCGGGAAGCTCGAGCGTGCCGTGGGAGAGCATCGCGACGTCCTGGATGGTCTTGCCCTGGCTGGGGTCGCCCTTGACGTACCAGCGGCCCTGCTCCCACTCGAGGTCGGCGGGACTGCACTCCAACGCCGCCGCGGTGATGACTCGCGCCTTGTCGCGGATCCGCTGGGCCACGACGGCCGCCGCCGCGCCGGACACCGGGGTCGACCGCGACCCGTAGGTGCCCAGGCCGAAGGGCGTGTTGCTGGTGTCGCCGTGGATCACGTCGATGTCCTCGGGCGGGATGCCGAGCTCGTGGGACACGATCTGCGCGAACGTCGTCTCGTGGCCCTGGCCCTGGGTCTGCACCGACAGGCGCAGCTGGGCCTTTCCGGTCGGGTGCACCCGCAGCTCGCACCCATCGGCCATGCCGAGGCCCAGGATGTCCATGTGCTTGCGGGGGCCGGCGCCGACCCCCTCGGTGAAGAAGCTGATGCCGATGCCCATCAGCTCGCCGCGCTCGCGCTTCTCCTTCTGCTCGCGCCGCAGCTCCTGGTAGCCGGCCATGTCGAGCGCCTTCTCGAGCGCGCGCGGGTAGTCACCGGAGTCGTACTCCCACCCGGTCTTGCTCGTGTAGGGGAACTGCTCGGGCCGCAGCAGGTTCTTCATCCGCAGCTCCGCGGGGTCCACGCCGAGCTCGTCGGCGAGGATGTCGACCATCCGCTCGACGAGGTAGACCGCCTCGGTGATGCGGAACGAGCAGGCGTAGGCCACCCCGCCGGGCGCCTTGTTGGTGTAGACGCCGGTCACCTTGCAGTAGGCAGCCTCGAGGTCGTAGCTGCCGGTGAAGATGTGAAAGAAGCCGGCCGGGAACTTCGTCGGCTGTGCGGTTCCGTTGAAGGCTCCGTGGTCGGCGAGCACGTCGACGCGTACGCCGAGGATCTTCCCGTCCCGGGTCGCCGCGATCTCGCCCTTCATGTGGTAGTCCCGGGCGAACGAGGTCGACATGAGGTTCTCGCTGCGGTCCTCGACCCACTTGACCGGCTTGCCGGTGAGGATCGACCCGACCACGGCGAGCACGTAGCCGGGGTAGATGCCGACCTTGTTACCGAAGCCGCCGCCGATGTCGGGGGAGATGATCTGGATGTTGTGCTCGGGGATCCCCGCCACCAGGGCGTAGACCGTCCGGTGCGCGTGCGGCGCCTGGTTGGTCGACCAGACCGTCAGCCGGCCGGTGACCTTGTCCATGCTCGCGATCGTCCCGCAGGTCTCCATCGGCGCGGGGTGCACGCGCGGGTAGAGCATCTTCTGGCTCACCACGACGTCGGCCTTGTCGAACACGTCGTCGGTGCTCGCCTTGTCGCCCGACTCCCAGTCGAAGATGTGGTTGTCGGTGCGGCCCTCGACGTCGTCGCGGATCACCGGGGCATCGGGGTCGAGCGCCTTGTGCGCGTCCACGACGGCCGGCAGTACGTCGTACTCCACGTCGATGAGCTCGAGCGCGTCGCGCGCGGCGTACTTGTCCTCCGCGATCACCATCGCCACCTCCTGGCCCTGGAACCGGACCTTGTCGGTGGCGAGCACCGCCTGCACGTCGGCGCTGAGGGTGGGCATGCAGGCGAGGTTGAGCGACTCGAGGGTGGCGCCGATGATCACGGCCTTGACCTTCGGGTGCTCCTCGGCCCGGCGGGTGTCGATCGACATGATCCTGGCGTGCGCGACCGGGCTGCGCAGGATCGCGGCGTGCAGCATGCCGGGCATGGTCAGGTCGTCCAGGTAGTGCCCCTGGCCGCGGAGGAAGCGAGCGTCCTCCTTGCGAAGCATCCGGCCGAATCCCATCGGGTTGCCAGCGGGGCTGGTGGTGGGAGGGGCGGCGGGTCCGGTGGTGGTGGTCATGCCTGAACCTCCTGCTCTGACGGCTGGGGCTCTGCCTGCTCCTCGCGCTGGTGCACGGCGGCCCAGCGGATGGCGCGGACGATGTTCTCGTAGCCGGTGCAGCGGCACAGCTG
>DATHVS010000202.1:0-3559 GCA_035461195.1 Nocardioidaceae bacterium | reverse complement strand
GACGACCCGACGTTCCGGGCGCGGTTCGAGGCCGAGGCCCGCCACGCGGCGGCGCTGGTCCACCCCAACGTGGCCTCGGTGTTCGACTTCGGCCACATCGTCGACGACGACGGCTCCGGGGTGCCCCGGCCGTTCCTGGTGATGGAGCTGGTCCCCGGGCAGCCCCTGTCCGCCCTCCTCCGCGGAGGAGAGGCGATGCCTCCCGACCGGGCAGCCGACGTCGTCGCGCAGGCTGCGGACGCGATCGCCGCGGCGCACGCCCTCGACATCGTCCACCGCGACGTCAAGCCAGGTAACCTCCTCGTCACCCCCGACGGCACGGTCAAGATCACCGACTTCGGCATCGCTCGCGCCGGGGAGAGCGCGGCGATCACCCAGACCGGCCAGATCATCGGGACCCCGTACTACATCTCGCCCGAGCAGGCAGAGGGCCATCCCGCCACACAGGCCAGCGACATCTACGCCCTCGGAGTGGTGCTCTACGAGTGCCTCGCCGGCCGCCGCCCCTTCGACCGCGACACCCCGATCCAGGTCGCCCTCGCCCACGTCCGCGAGGAGGTCCCGCCGCTCGACGACTCGGTGCCCGCCCGGATGCGCGCGATCGTGGACAAGGCCCTCGCCAAGTCTCCCCAGGACCGGTTCGCCGCCGCCGCGGACCTCGCGACAGCACTGCGTGGAGGCGAGGTGGCCGGCCTGGGCGCGGCCGCTGCCGCCGCTTCGCTCGAACCCGACGCCACCCAGGTCATGGAGCCGCTCACCGGAGTCATGGACGCGCCCACCGGGGCCGACCCCGTCGACGAGGACCGTCGCCGCGGAGGCCTTCCGCCGTGGTGGCCGTGGGCCGCCGCCGCAGCAGCCGTCCTCGCGATCGTGCTCGGGACGGTGGCCTTCGCCACCAGCGGCACCTCGGAGCCGGCCGCCGCCGAGCAGGGCAGCGCCGCCTCCCCGACCCCGTCCGAGACTCCCTCCGAGGAGCCGACCGAGAGGGCCGACGACCGGATCCGTGTGCGAGAGGCGGACTACCTCGGCCGAGAGGCCAAGGAGGTCAAGCGCGAGCTCGAGGATCTCGGTTTCGACGTGAAGGACCAGAAGGTCGAGGCCACCTCGCCGGACCAGGCCAAGGACACCGTCGCCTCCGTGCGGCCCAACGGCCTCGTCGAGCCCGGAAGCACGGTGACGCTCGAGGTCTGGAAGGAGTACAAGGCTCCCAAGGACGACGACCGGGACGACGACGAGGGCGACGGGGGCGACGGGGATGACCAGTCCGACAAGTGGCCTGACGGCCACCCGGGCAAAGGGAAGGGCCGGGACGACGACTGATGAGCACCGGAGCTGAACCCCACCGGATCGGCGGCCGCTACGAGCTGGGCGAGATGCTCGGCCGCGGCGGCATGGCCGAGGTCCGCAAGGGCAACGACGTGCGGCTCGGCCGCATCGTCGCCGTGAAGCGCCTGCGCACCGACCTCGCCAGCGACCCCACCTTCCAGGCCAGGTTCCGGCGTGAGGCCCAGTCCGCCGCCTCGTTGAACCACCCCTCGATCGTCGCCGTCTACGACACCGGCGAGGAGATGTCCACCGACGGCACCGAGGTCGCGCAGCCCTACATCGTGATGGAGTACGTCGCCGGACGGACGCTGCGCGAGATCCTTCGCGAGGGCCGCAAGATCCTCCCCGAGCGCGCGCTCGAGATCACCTCCGGCGTCCTCGCCGCCCTCGACTACAGCCACCGCGCCGGCATCGTCCACCGAGACATCAAGCCCGCCAACGTGATGCTCACCCCGTCCGGCGACGTCAAGGTGATGGACTTCGGCATCGCCCGGGCGGTCGCCGACGCGTCCTCGACGATGACGCAGACCGCTGCCGTCGTGGGCACAGCGCAGTACCTCTCGCCCGAGCAGGCTCGGGGGGAGACCGTCGACTCCCGCAGCGACGTGTACTCCACGGGCTGCCTGCTCTACGAGCTCCTCACCGGCCGACCCCCGTTCGTGGGCGAGAGCCCGGTCTCGGTGGCCTACCAGCACGTCCGGGAGCCCGCCGCGCCCCCGTCGAGCCTGGATCCAGACCTTCCCCCCGAGGTCGACGCCATCGTCATGAAGGCCCTCGCCAAGCCGGTCGAGGAGCGCTACCAGAGCGCTGCGGCGATGCGCGCCGACATCGAGAGGTACCTCGCCGGGAAGCCGGTGGTGGCGCCCGTCGTACCCGCGGCCGCCGCCGCTGCGACCAGCTTCCTGCCCGCTGACCGGGCCGCCGAGGGGACCTCGGTCTTCGACGGCGGCGAGCTGCCCGAGGCGGAGGAGAAGCGCAAGCGGTGGCCGTTCATCCTCCTCGGCCTCGGTGTTCTCGCCCTGCTGATCGCGGCCGCGATCGTGGCTCCCATGCTGTTCAGCTCCTCGCCCGAGGAGCGGTCGGTGCCCAACCTGCTCAACATGACCCGGGCCCAGGCCGAGGCTGCCCTCGAGGAGCGTGACCTGACCCTCGGCGACGTGGACCGCCAGGCATCGGCTGACGTTCCTCAGGGACGGATCATCTCCCAGACCCCCGAGCCCGGCGACTTCCTCGAGGTCGGCAGCGCCGTCGACATCCTCATCTCGAGCGGAGCACCCGAGGTGGTCGTCCCTGACGTGCTCGGCTGGGACAAGCAGGACGCGCGCGCCGAGCTCGAGGGACGCCAGCTGCGCGTGAGACTGGTCCGCCGCAACTCCGACGAAGCGGTGGACACGGTGATCAACACCGACCCGCGGCCGGCGGCCACGGTGGCGGTCGACACCGTGGTGACGGTGTTCTGGTCCGACGGGCCCGAAGAGGTACCCAGTGTGGTCGGCATGCAGGAGGGACCGGCCCGCCAGGCCATCGAGGGGGCCGGGTTCACGGTCAACGTCGTCTACGACAACCAGACGCGGGCCCAGCGAGGGATCGTGCTCTCGCAGAGTCCCGAGGCCGGTAGCACCCAGACGGAGGGCACGACGGTGACGATCACGGTCTCGGCCTTCGAGGAGCCGGAGCCGGAGCCGACACCCACGCCCACTCCGACGCCGGAGCCGACGCCCGAGCCCGAGCCGAGTCCCACCGAGTCACCGACCGTCGACCTCGGAGACGAAGAGGAAGACCCCTGAGCCTCGGTCCACGGCCCCCGCGACGCGGGTCAGACGTCGTCGTCGGTGCGGCGCTCGCTGTCGCCCGCGGGCCGGGCGTAGTCGAGGTCCAGGGTCTCGTTCGAGGCCGGTAGCTCGACCGTGCTGTGCGGGAGGACGTCCCAGCCGAGGCCGTAGGCCTCCACGTAGTCGAGGTAGATGTCGATGTAGGGGCTCTCGTTGATCGCCCCCAGCATGGCGGCGGGGTCGCCGACGGCGGTGATGACGTACGGCGGGGAGTAGGGGATGCCGTGGAGCACCACGGTGTTCCCCACGCACTTGATGCCCGTCGTGGAGATGACCCGCTGTCCCTGGACGGTCATCGCCTCGGCTCCACCGGCCCACATGGCGTTGACCACGGCCTGGATGTCCTGCTGGTGGACCACGAGGAGGTTCGGGTCGATCCCGGCGGCGGCGATGCTGTCGGA
>DATHVS010000201.1:0-47664 GCA_035461195.1 Nocardioidaceae bacterium | reverse complement strand
CGAAGATGATCCCTGCGCCGAAGGAGACCAGCGCCCAGATCGTCAGCAGGACCGCCATGAGGCGGAGATTCTTATGCCAGTAGTCCCGGCGTTGTTTCTCGTCCATAGACCTCTCCCTGATTGGGCCGTGTAGCCCCGGAGAGAAGCAGAGCGCGGCGAACCGGGTCAAGGGGATGTCGTGACCTGCATCACAGGAATCGCCGGGCGGTCGGATACCTGCGGTCGGCGGTTCCCGGCCGCCGTCGAGCGACGCCCGGCCCAGCCCGGACAGCAACCGCTGGGCGCAGCGGAGCGCCCGTTCGTCGCACGCGACGACTCATCGTCCATACTGTGCCCTCGAGCGTCTAGAGTGCCCGAATGGGAACCTTGAGCGCAGCGCCGACCCGCGTCCGCCGTCGCCGCCCGCCGGCGAGCAGACACCTGCTCGGGGCCTCCTTCATGGTCCTCCTCGGGGCCTTTCTGCCGTGGGTCTACACCGGGGCGGGCAACGTCACCGGGGTGCAGGGCGCCGGTCTGTGGACGATGTACGCCGCCGCACTGGGCATCGCCGGCGCGATCTTGCGCTCCTACCGGATCGCCGCGGTCCACGCGGGGCTGCTCGCGCTCGTCGCTGTGACACTCCCCGTGTGGCAGATCGTGCACCTGCTGTCGTTGGTCGGCCTCTCCGGCTGGATGCCGGGCGCCGGGCTGGTCCTGACCCTCGGTGGCGGCGTCCTCGCGGGCTTCGCCGGTGTGGGACTTCTGCGCGCCTCACGAACCGAGCAAGCGGCCTCCTGAGTCAGCGACCGTAGAGCTTTTCGTCGACCCGGCTCTGATAGGTCCTGCGCGCTGCCGTCAGCGCCTCACCGAGTGTCTCGATCCCGCGGCTTCGCAGCATCGACAGCAGCGAGACGAAGACCTCCGCGGTGACCAAGGCGTCCCCGAGCGCGGTGTGCCGCCCCACCACGCTGACTCCGAGCCGCTCCGCGATCGCCTCGAGCGTGTGCTCGTCGTGGTCAGGGTGGAGCGCGGCGTGGAGCAGCAGCGTGTCCAGCGCCGGCTGAGACAGCGAGACCCCTGCATCGGTCTCGGCCATCTTGACGAACCGCAGGTCGAAGCCGACGTTGTGACCCACCAGCACGGTCTCCTCGGCGAAGCGTGCGAAAGCCGGCAGCACCTCGGCGATGGTGGGCTCGCCCTCGAGCATGTCGGCGGTGATGCCGTGGATCGCCGTCGACGCCGCCGGGACCGAGCGTCTCGGCTGCACCAGACGCTCGAAGGTCTCCTGTCGCAGCACGCGTCCGTTCACCACCCGCACGGCCCCGATGGAGATGATCCGGTCCCCACCGGCCGGGTCCAGCCCGGTCGTCTCGGTGTCGAAGACGGTGAACGCCATGTCCTCGAGCCGGTGGTCGAGGACGTCGTCCGCCCGCGGCCTCGCGGTGAACAGGTCGAAGTCGTAGAACTCCGGGCGGCTCTCCACCTCGGCGTGAGCCGATGCGACCGGCTGCCGTGTGTCCCCTGTGGCGGTCGGCAGCAGGACACGCACGTAGCCGGTCTCGTCGTCGACGTCGCCGGACCAGATCTCGGCGCCATGACGGTCGGCGACGTCGCGCACGGTCGTCGTACCCCCGCCGTCGAGGGGTTCGTCGAGCCACCCGCCCAGTGTCGACGAGGAGGGACCGCGGCCGTTCCAGCAGGCGTCGAGCTGCCCGTGCCGCCCGGCCGGCGTGAGCGTCAGGGTGAACCGCTGGACCCCGGCGGCCTCCTGGAGCCGCTTCAGCACATGGGCCAGCGCCCGTGCGAGCGCGTAGCCGTCGGCACGCAGCCACACCGGCGGCTGGACGGGCGTCGCCGAGCACGCGACCCCGGCCTGCGCGAGCTCCTTGCCGAGCACGCCGAGGAGGTCGTCCCCGGCGATGTCGGTGAGCACCCGGTCCTCGCCCAGGCCCGCGGTCTCGCCGACCAGGTCGTCGACCCGACGGCCGAGACGGTCAGCCTCCTCGCGGACGATCTCGAGGAAGCGGTCCCGTTCGTCGGCGGTGAGCTCGGGGAACTCCAGCACGCTCTCGGCGGCGGCGCGGATGCTGCCGAGCGAGGCCCGCGTGCCCTCGGTCAGCTGTCGCAGCACCCGCTCACGCCGGTCCCCCGCCCGCACCTGCCGGGTCAGGTCCTCGAGGACCAGCACGAAGCCCGAGCCGTGCTCCTGCGCCGCCCCGCCGACCTCCCGCACCAGCGTCACGCGGACAGAGAGGAGCTGGTCGCCGTGGAGCGTCGTCGCGGTGTACACCGACCCGGCGCCCGAGGCGAGGCGGTCGTAGGCGTGCGCCACGAGGCCGCGGTCCACGACGCCGAACACCGAACGGCCCAGGCCCACCGGGGTGTCGTCGCCGAGGAGGGAGCGGGCGGCCTCGTTGTATAGCAGGATGCGTCCCTCGCTGTTGCAGACGACGACCGCGACCGTCAGCTGCGCCATCAGCGCGGCGAGCCGGTTCCGCTCCGACTCGATGTCGCGCCGGGTCGCCTCGGCCTGCTCCTCGGCACCCCGCACGGCCGCCTCGTGCTGGTCGGCGAGCCGGTTCACTGCTCTGACCAGTGGCACCAGCTCCCCCGCCCCGGGCTCGGGCAGCCGGTGGGAGGGGTTCGCGTCGACGATCACGGCGGTGTCGGCGGTCAGGCGTCGCAGCGCGGCGGAGGTGCGCCCGAGCGTGCGCTGGAGTACGACGACGAGACCGGCTGTCGCCACCACGGCGAGCACGGTGACTGCGACCGGATCGGTCCCGGTGGTGGCAAGGAGGGCAAGACCGGCTGCCGCGGCGACGACAGCGGCCGTGATTGCCCCGACGACCGCCCACCGGTGCAGGGGCGAGCCGGCCTGCATCAGCCCTCCCCGGCCAGGAGGCCGGTGACGTGCTCGACGAGCTCGCGGGTCGAGAACGGCTTCGTGACGTAGGAGTCGGCCCCGACCGCGAGGCCCTTGGCGACCTCGGTCTCACGACCCTTCGCGGTGAGCATCACGATCTTGAGGTCGGTCCACCCCGACGCCCGCAGGGTCTGGCACACCTCGTAGCCGTCGCGGCGCGGCATCATCGTGTCGAGGAGGACCAGGTCGGGGCGGAACCGCTCGACCTCGTCGAGGGCGGCCTGCCCGTCGCGCGCCACGGCGGTCTCGAACCCGCTCTTGCGCATGATGAAGTCCAGCGACGTGACGATGTTCGGCTCGTCGTCGACGATCAGGACCCTGTACGTCATCAGCCCTCCGTCCCTGCCAACGGCAGTGTGAAAGAGAAGGTCGCTCCCGGCCCGGGTTGCCGTGCGACCCACAGCCTGCCACCGAGGTGGGCGATGATCTCGCGGCTGATCGGGAGGCCGAGGCCCGTGCCTGAGGGCCGGTCTCGGTGGGTGTCGCCACCCTGGCGGAACTTGTCGAAGATGACCTCGCAGTCCTCCTCCGGGATGCCCGGCCCGTTGTCCGCCACGTCCACCCGCACCTCGCCGTCCTGGACCTCGACGCCGACCCGCACGTGGCCGCGCTGGGGGTCGGCGAACTTCACGGCGTTGCCGAGGAGGTTCAGCATGACCTGGACGACTCGGTCCTGGTCGGCGACCACCTCCGGCACCGCCTCGGGCAACTCTATGTCGAGGTCGACCCCGTGGTCGCGGAAGAGCTGCGCCGTGGCGGAGGTGGACGCGGACACCACCTCTCGCAGGTCGACCGGCCCGACTCGCCACTCCGCAGCACCCGCCTCGAGCTTGGCCAGGTCGAGAACCTGGTTGATGAGCCGGGTCAGCCGCTCGGTCTCGTCGACGATCGGCTGCAGGAAGCCGGCTCGCTCGTCGGCGTCGAGGTCGGGATTGTCGATGAGGATCTCGGAGAAGGCGCGGATCGAGGTCAGCGGCGTACGCAGCTCGTGGGTGACCGTCGAGACGAAGTCGTCCTTGAGCCGGTCGAGCTCCTGAAGCCGCTCGTTGGCCTCCCGGAGCTCCGCCGTAGCCGCCTCGAGCTCGCGCGACTTCCGCTCCAGTGCCCGGCTGTAGGCCCGCACCTGGGAGGCCTCGTCGAGGATCTCCATCACCTCGCTCATCCCGAGGGGCTCCTCGGAGACGACCGAGGACACCATGACACGCGCCGACGCGGACCCCACGGAGCCCGCGAGCAGGGTCTCCACGTGGTGGATCAGCTCAGCGTCTGCGTCGGCGTCGGGGTGCACGTCCGCCGCGGTGCGGGTCGCGTAGGCGCTGAGGGCCTCTCGGGCCCCCTGGGTGCCCACGAACCGCTCGAGCAGCCCACCGAGCGCCCCGACCGTGGCCGAGCCCCGCCACAGCGCGGTGTCCCGCCGGTCGGAAGGTCGCCGCAGGGCGTCGACGAACACGGCAGCCTGGACCCGCTCGACCGGGTTGTGGCGGCTGAACAACGAGACGGTGACGAAGACCCCGACGTTGGCGAGCATGCTCCAGAACATCGCGTGGCTCACCGGGTCGAGGTCCGCGAGCCCGAAGAGGGAGTACGGAGCGAGGAGCTCGATGCCGAACGGGCCTTCCACCGGGAGGGAGGGCGGCATCCAGCCGGAGTCGGAGAAGGAGGGGAGGAGCAGGGTGTAGAACCACATCCCGATCCCGGCCAGCAGGCCGGCGACGGCGCCGGTGTGCGTCCCACCCTTCCAGTACAGCCCGCCCAGGACCGCGGGAGCGAACTGCGCGACTGCGGCGAAGGAGATGAGCCCGATCTGCACGAGGCCGAGCGCGTCGGTGGCGACCCGGAAGTAGACGAAGCCCAGCAGGAGCAGGCCGACGATGGTCACCCGGCGCACCAGCAGCACGAGCCTGCCGAGGTCTCGCGGGCCACGCAGCGCGCCGCGGCCCCGCACCGCACCTCTCCCCCGCAGCAGCAGCGGCATGACGAGGGAGTTCGACACCATCGTCGACAGCGCGATCGTCTCGACGATGACCATGCCGGTGGCGGCCGAGAGACCCCCGATGAACACCAGGAGGGCCAGCAGCGGCTTCTGGTCGGCCATCGGCAGGGCGAGGACGTAGGTGTCGGCGTCGATGCCTCCGGACCCGAAGGTGAGCAGGCCCGCCAGGGAGATCGGCAGCACGAAGAGGTTGATGAGCAGCAGGTAGAGCGGGAACACCCAGGTCGCGGTCCGCAGGTGCCGTTCGTCGACGTTCTCCACCACCGAGACCTGCCACTGGCGAGGCAGCAGCAAGAAGGCCAGCATCGACAGCACAGTGAGCCAGAAGAACGTGCCGTAGCTCGTCGTCGAGCTCAGGGTGAGCAGTTCCTCGAGCTCGGGCCGCTCGGCGGCTCGCGCGACGATGTCGGAGAACCCGTTGAACAGTCCGTAGGTCACCCACGCCCCCACGACCAGGAAGGCGACGAGCTTGACCATGGACTCGAAGGCGATGGCCGCGACCATGCCTTCGTGCCGCTCGGTCGCGTCGAGGTGGCGGGTGCCGAAGACGATGGTGAAGGCGGCGAGCAGGAGCGCGGCGTACAACGCGGTGTCCTGGTGGATCGGGATGCTCCCGGTGACCCCCGAGGTCGCCGGGGCGACGTCGTCGCGCAGGATAGTGAACGTCGTGGAGATCGCCTTGAGCTGGAGCGCGATGTAGGGCACGAGACCGAGAACGGCGATGACGGTGACCAGCCCGCCGAGGACCTGGCTCTTGCCGTAGCGGGAGGACACGAAGTCGGCCAGCGAGGTGATCCGGTCGCGCTTGCAGATCCGGATGATCTTGCGCAGCACGACCCACCAGACCGTGACCACGACCATCGGCCCGAGGTAGATCGGGAGCCAGGCGATGCCGCCGCTCGCTGCGCTCCCCACGCTTCCGTAGTAGGTCCACGACGTCGCGTAGACGGCAATGGACAAGGCGTAGATGTAGCCGTTGCTGATGATGCTGCGACCCCGTGTGGCCCGCCGGTCGCCGTAGTAGGCGATGGCGAAGAGCAGGCCCAGGTAGGTCACCGAGACCGCGATGACCACCCAGGTCGCCACCATGTCAACGCTCCCTGGTGGAGAGGCCGACCAGGGCGATGAGCCCGCCCCAGCACACGAAGACGTAGAGCCACACCAGCGGTACTCCGAGCACGATCACGTCGACGTCGAACAAGCTCAGGAGCGGGTAGTTGAACAGCGCGAACGCCAGCACCGCCAGCACCACGAGGCGCGTGCCGATCCGGTCCTCACTCACCGCGGTCCCTCCACCATCACGTCACCGTATGGGTCTGGTAGCGGTTGGCGGTGATCTCCTGCACGACGCGCACGCTGCGGATCGCCTCCCGCAGGCCCTTCCGCTGGGCCGCGGACAGCGCGTCGACCCGTACCCGGTTGTCCACCGGAACGCCGTTGCGCGCCTGCTCGACCTGGTGGCGAAGGCGCAGCTCGGTCAGCAGCCGGTAGGCGTCGGTGAGCTGCTCGACCCCTGCGGGGCTCAGCGTCCCGGCTCGTCCGGCGACCTGGAGGCGCAGCAGGGTGGTGCGGGCGTTCGAGCCCGCGGCCAGGGCGTAGAGCCGCGCGAGGAGCACGATTGCGGCAGTGCCTCTGCGCTTGATGTCGAGGTAGCCGTGGTCGGTGCGCACGTGTCCGAGGAACGTCAGCGGCGGGCGGAAGGTCACCGTCGCCCGGGCCATCTGCATGAGGAAGCTGCCGCGCCGGCCCCCTGCGACCAGGATGTCGTCGAGTCGGCCCACGTCGAGGTCCCCGTGGACCGGGCGCACGTCGAGGAAGATCTCGGCCTTGAGCAGGTCCGAGGGCTTCGGGTCGTTGACCCATCTCGAGAAGTACTCCGTGAAGGTCTCGAGCGGGTGGTGCCACGCGCTGGCCATGTAGTCCCCGGTGCACCGGGGGATGCCGGCCCGGGCGAGTGCGCTCACGACGGTCTCGGAGAGCCGGCCGAAGTACTCTCCCGGGTCACCCGGGTGCAGACGCGGGCCGCCCCATGCCAGGGCGCTGTCCTGGTCGCTGGACAGCACCTGCTCACCGCGACCGTGCGAACCGAGCGCCAGCCACGAGTAGGCGTACGGCGGCGGGCCGAACCGTGCCTCCGTGAGCTCGAGGAGCCGGGCGGTGAGGACGTCGTTGACGTGAGCGACCGCCTGGGTGACCTCCAGGGCGTCGACGCCGTCGGCCAGCATCTGCTCGGTCGCCGCGGTCATCTCCCGGGCGTACCCGTCGAGCGGCTCGAGGTGGTCGACGTCGCCGAGCCCGAGGGCGAGCGTGAAGGGGCCGCTGATCTGCTCCGCACCTTCCACGGGCACCACCTCGACAGCTCGCGTCCCTCGTCTCCGCCGTGGTCCACACCCTAGTGGTGCGACCGTCCCCACCGCTTCACGTCGGAGGAAGCCACGACCCCGATCCGGTGCTGATAGGTGGCCAGGGCCGACATCGCGACCACGACGCCGACGAGCGATGCCTGGAAGCCCCGGGCGTAGCCGTCGGCGCTGTCGTGCAGCACCGCGCCAAGAGCCGGCCCCGCCACGGCCGCCGGCCCGAACGAGGAGAACACGCGCCCATAGGCCGTCCCGAAGCGGGCCGCCCCGCTCACCCGTCGCGTCGCCGCGGGAAGCAACGCGGACACAAGACCGTACTGGAGCGCCAGCAGCACCAGGCCCGCCACGGCCACCGCTGTGGTCGATGACCAGGCCAGCATGGCGAGTGCGACCACCAATGCAGCGAGGCACCCCCACAGCGAGGCACGGAGCCCGGCTCGGACGGTCAGCGGTGCCGAGAGCAACCGCCCGACGACGTTCCCCACCGCCATGAGAGCCACCACCACGCCGGCCATCCCGGGGGCCACCCCCCGCTCGGTGGCGATCTGGGCCGCGTAGGCGAAGGCGAGCAGCCCGGGCGCGACCGCTGCGAGGAAGAGCAGCCACAGCGCCGCGAGAGCGACCGGGTCGCCGACCCGAGGCACGTCCTCCGGCATTCGCTGCGTCCGGGCAGCGCCTGTGGGACCGGGCAACCCCCGGCTCGCGACCAGGGTCACTGCGGCGACGACGGCTGCCGCCACGGCGAGGGTCGGCCGCCTGCCGAGCAGGTCGACGCCGAGGCTGCCCACGGGCGCTGCCGCGACGGGCCCGACGGCGTACGCCGCCACGACGACTCCGATGGCACGAGCTCGTCGCGACCTGCCCCGGGTGCCCGCCCAGGTGACCGCGCTGAGGTAGGCGAGGCCACTGCCGAAGCCGAAGCCGACGCCTATCCCGACGTGGAGGGTCAGCAGGTCGCCGGCGACCGCGGCCAGGGCGAGGCCCCCGCCGGAGAGGAGCCCCGCGACGGCAGCCGCGCTCCTCGATCCGTGCCGGTCGACGGCTCCGCCACCGAAGAGCACGGCGAGCGCGAAGACGAGGAGGGCGCTCGAGAAGACGGTGCCCAGCTCGTCCGCCGAGCGACCGAGATCCTCCCCCAGGGCCGGGAGCAGGACACTCCAGGCGAAGAGCGTGCCTGCCGCTGCGTTGACGGCGACCGCACAGAGGAGCTGGAGACCGTCGGCGGGCTCGCCCGGGGGTGGGCGGTCTCCTGCCGCCGCTTCCTCCGGCCTGGTACCGCTCACCGGACCTTTCTACCCCGGACTGCCGCCTCGCCGCCCTTGGCCGACGCCTCGGCCCTCACGCTCCCGTTCGTCCGAGGCGGCACGGTGAACATGGCCTGCTCGCTGTAGCGCTGCCCCACCGACAGGTCGTACTGCACCAGCCGGTAGTCGTGGAGCAGCCGGAGGGCTCGCTCCGACAGGTCGCGCCGTCCGACCGCGCGTCCTGTGGCGTCGAACATCCGCGCGCCGTCCGTGGCGGGAACCTCCTGCCGAAGCTCGTGCAGCAGTGCGTAGTACGGCGACACCTCCGCCCCCGCCCGCTCCAGGACGAGGTCCACGAAGTGGGTCGGGCTGGTGGTGGGCTGCGCGTCCACGGGCCCGGGGAAGTTGGCCCACACGAAGAACGGCGTCTCATGGAGGGACCGGTTGCTGTTCGCCTCGATCACGGCCTTGGGATAGGTCCCGGGCAGATGGTCCCCGTAGAAGACGACGACCGTCTTCTCCTCGGACCGGCTCAGGGTGCGGATCAGGTCGCGCAACGCCGCGTCGGTGTGCGTCAATCCGCGCACGTACTGACCGATGTCGCTCAGCTCCTCCCCGGCGGGACCCGTGACGGGCACGGGGTCGTCGTACCGGCCGGGATAGGGCATGTGGTTCTGCATCGTCACCAGGTGCACGAACATCGGGTCGTCCTCCGACTCGAGGCGGAGGACGAGCTCGTCGAAGGCGGCCGCGTCCGATATGTAGCCGTCGTTCCCGATCCGCTCCTGGTGGCTCATCTGCTCGTCGTGCACGAAGTCGTGGAAGCCGAAGATGCGGTACACGTCAGTGCGTCGGTACATCTCGGTGGTGAACGGGTGGATGGCCACGGTCCGGTGGCCGCTGCGCCGGAACCACCCCACGGCGGACGGGAAGGCGTCGTACTCGGGCACGAGCTGGAGGTAGGGGACCCGCATCTGTGGCGGGAGCTGGGACATCGACATCCCGGTCAGCGCCTCGAACTCCATGTTCGCGGTGCCGCCGCCGATGTTCCGGGCCCGCATGGGGCCCGACGTCGTGGAGCCGATGAGGCCCCGGGTGAAGGGGATGGGGTCCTCGTCGATCCGGACTCCCCGCAGCGCGACTGGGTCGCTGAAGGACTCGTTCAGGATCATCACCACGTTGACGTCGTCGAGGCCGCCGTGCTCCCGGGTCCGGTTGATCGCCTCGGCGGCCGATGTGTACCTCGCGGTGACCCGGGCCATCTCGGCGGCGCCGTAGTCGCGTGGCTCCTCGACCGAGGGCACGTCCAGGTTGTAGAGGAACCCTCCGACGAAGCCGTTGCCCAGGTAGTTACGCTGCTGGCTCCACGGCGTCCAGGTCGCGCCCAGGGCGTCGTAGGCGGCACGCGCACCGTTGCCCGGGGAGTTGAACCCGCCGACGTAGCCGAGCGCGAGCAGGCACGCGCACCCGACGAGCACTCGACGAGCGACCTGTGGACGGTCAGGCGGCCTGTGCTCGTGGCGGTCCGCCCGACGACGCCGCACCCCTGTGACGACCGACATGGCGAGCGCAGCGGCGACGAGTGCGCCGAGAGCCGGATACACGATGCCCCGGACACCGATCATGGACGTCAGGAAGCCGATGTCCCCGGTGAACTCCCAGTCGGTGGGATAGAGCGGCTCCCGGCGCACGCGCACCTTCTCGCGGTCGGTGATCGCGACGAACACCGTGGCCGACGTGAGCAGGACCGCGGTCACCCAGAGCCGGCCGACCAGGGCATGGACGAGCTCGACCACGAGCCACAGCACGAGGGTGCCCAGGAGGAACAGTGCGATGAACGACGGGGTCTTGTGACGCCAGGGATAGCCCTCGACGCCGGCCAGGCGGCTGAGCTCGAGGGCGAGGTTGCACAGCCCTGCCAGCGCGGCTGTTCCCGCGATGCGCGGCGGATGCGACCCGAGGACTCGCCTCCGCCGGGTCACCGTCTGCTCGGTCACGTGGTCTCCGGCGAGGTCGTGGACACTCCTCGCCCCAGACTCTCAGAGAGACCGCCGAGGGTACACGAATCGCCGATTCGGGGGCGTTTGTCCCGAATCGTGCCGGCCGAGCTTTCAGGCTGCGGTCAGCGCGTCGGTCAGGAGCGCGACGAGCGCCTCGAGCTGCACGTCGGCCGACGACGCCGTCTCCTCGTCCGAGCCGTCGAGAGCCCGGGCCGCGAGCCCTGCCTTGCTGTCGATGAGCTCGGCGATCTTCGAGTCGATGGTCTGTGCCGCGATGATCCGCCAGGCGGTGACCGGCTGCTCCTGACCGATCCGGTGGATACGGTCGATGGCCTGCGTCTGCTCCGCGTCGGTCCAGGAGAGCTCGGCGAGCACCATGTCGGAGGCGACCTGGAGGTTCAGGCCCACCCCCGCGGCGGTCAACGAGCAGACCGCGACGGAGACCTCGGGATCGTTGACGAACGCGTCGACGTTCCTCTGCCGGGCCGTGCGGGTCTGGTCCCCACGGATCGAGGAGAACCGGATGCCGCGCTTGGCGAAGGTCTCCTCGGCGGCGTCCATGACATCGACGTGCTTGGCGAAGAACACGACCTTGCCCACGTTGCGCGCGAGCTGGGCCGTGTAGTCGGCGGCGAGCTCGGCCTTGGCCTGCCCGATGCGCCGCATCATGCTGAACACGTTCTCCTTGGATCCGGCCGAGGCTGTGTCCTCCCGCTCCCACCCGGCGACCCGGCGCACGAGCTCGTGGTCGATGCCCTCGACGACACGGCCGGAGGTACGCCGCTCGAGCGCACTCTCGTAGCGAGCCACCAGGCGGGCCGCGAGGTCACGCTCGGCCTCGCGGATCGACCGGCCGACCTCGTCGTCGAGCTCGACGGGAAGGTCGGCGACGCGACGGGCGGGAATGTCAGCGGCAACGTCGACCTTGCGGCGCCTCACGATCCCGAGGTCGACCACGCTGCGCCGTGCGGCGGGGTAGAACCCCGGGTCACCGGGCACCAGGCCCGTGTCCTCGAGCGACTGCATCAGGTCCCCGAGCGGACGCTTGTCGTCGATCCAGCCGAGGAACTGCCAGATGGCCCTGAAGTCCTCGATGTCGTTGATGAGCGGCGTGCCGGTCAGCGCCATGAGCAGCGGCCGGCCTGCGCGCCAGCGGATCCGCTCGGAGATCTCCAGCACGTGCTGCGAGCGCTGCGAGCTCTTGTTCTTGATGAAGTGGGCCTCGTCGACGACCATCCCACGGAAGCCGAGGTCGCCCAGCCAGCCGATGTGACGGTCGAGCACCTCGTAGTTGACGATGACGATGTCGGCGAACCCGTCGAGGTCGTGGCCGTCGCCGTGCACCACCGTGGCTTTCCGGTTGGGCGTCCACAGCCCGGTCTCACGCGCCCAGTTGGTCTTCACGACGTTCGGTGCGACCACGAGCAGGGGGTAGGCGTCCGCGGCCTTCGCGGCGAGCAGCGCCTGGGCGGTCTTGCCGAGACCGGGCTCGTCGGCGAGCAGGAAGGTCCGGTGGCCGGCGGCCGCGGCGGCGACCACCTGCGCCTGGTGCGGCATCAGCTCGAGTCCCCCCGGCACCTTCACCGGGTCAGGACCCGGCAGCGGCATGCAGGCCGAGGCACCGTCCCCGGCGTACTCGAAGGAGCGGAAGAGCGGACCGAGCAGCTCCCAGCCGGCCAGACGGCCGGGTCGGACCTCGGTCTGCTGGGCCGCGGAGAAGTCAGGGGTGAGGAAGGGGTTGGCGAGCTGTCGGGAGACGACCGACTGCGGCACGACCCGACGCTCACCGGCCTGGTTCGGCGAGGGCGCCGACTCGAGCTCCACGGGAGCGGTGTCGATGCCGGCGGCGCTCAGCATGTCGCGCTTGAGCAGCCTGGCCGCGTCGGAGAGAACGGCGTCCTCCGCGAGCAACGTGAACAGCGAGGGCTCCCGGGCCGCGGTCTGCGCGAGGATCGTCGCTACTCCGTCGAGCCGCTTGAGCTCCTCGGCGCGCTTGGTCTCGTTGAGGGTCTCGTCTCCACGGACCCGCGCGCGCTCCTCACGCACGAGCAGCGCGACGACCTGGAACTTCGTGCGCACCGATGCCATCACGGCCCCGCGCTCGACGGCCGCCTCGACCTCCCGCACGGCACGTGCGAGCACCGGGAGGATGCCCTCGTTGTCGCGCGGACGGACACGCCGTTGGTTGCGCGCACCGGTTCGGCGGGCGGCGCTCGGTCGGCGTTGGACTCCTCGAGCCACAGACATCTCCTCTACGTGCCCGGCCGGATCGTCACGGCGGTAGGGCGAAACCGCACGCGCTCCGCGGCCGGAGCGATAGGTCGTCGGTCGGGGCAGCCAGGGCTGCTCGCGACGCGAGTCGCTCCCACGGATCTTCGAGAGATCAACGGGTCGGACCTCAACGGCCCGCCCAACTGTGTGGGAACCCGCGGCCATCAGCTCGATGACCGGGTCACCGGACGCCCGAGAGAGACTCGTCGCTGAGGACAGCGGCGTCGCCGGACGGCGGTGATGCATCCATAGTAGCCCCCACCGCCCCCGGACGGGGAATCCGGACGAGGAATCCGGACGGCGAGCCGGTCGACGTCGGCGAGGAAGCTCTCCCACGCCTCGTCCGGGCTCTCCTGACCCTCGTCGACGCGCTGGACCGCCTGCTGGAACGCAGTGTTGATGTCGGCGTACCTGGGGCCCTTGTAGGCAGGAACTCCACCGCCTCGGCGCGGTTCGCCAGGATCTCACCCGTCGGTGCGTCGTTGAAGAACTCGTTGGTCGTGCCGGTGAGGGCGGGGTCCTCCAGAGCGTCGACCGGGCTGGGGAACGTGCCCTTGGACGTGAACGCCTTGATCTGCTGCTCGGGTGCGGTCAGCCATGCGGCGAGCGCCTTGGCCTCCTCGGGGTGCTTGGACTGCGTCGGCATGGTCAGGTAGGAGCCACCCCAGTTGCCGCCGCCTCCGGGGAAGACATCGGCGATGTCCCAGCCGGAGACACCGGCGGCGTTCCCCTCGATGACACCGAGCTTCCAGCCCGGGCAGGCAGGCCATGGTGGCGAAGCCGTCGTTCTGGAAGGCCTTGGTCCAGTCCTCGCTCCACTGGGTGAGGCCGGTGCCGAGCTCCTTGTTGGAGGTGACCGCGTCGAAGACCGCCTTGACCTCGGAGTTGTCGGCGGCGACGACGTTGTTGTCCTGGTCCTCGTAGGCGTACTCGACCTGGTTGATCATCGCTTGCGCGGTGCCGCCGGAGGCGTCGTACCACGCGGTGTCGGGCACCTCGGCGACGAACTGCCGCCCAGCAGCGAAGTAGTCGTCCCAGGTGGTGAACAGCTCGGCCACCTCGGCGCGGTCCGTCCGCAGCCCGGCCTTCTCGAACAGGTCGGCGCGGTAGCAGATCGCCTCGGGACCGATGTCGGTGCCGTAGCCGATCAGCTCGCCGTCCGATGTGGTCGCGGCCTGGGTCTTCCAGTCCAGCCAGCGGCCCTCGACGTCTGCCGGCCTTCTTGTGCTTGGTCTTGATACCGGGGTTGTCGGCCTCGTCGCCCGAGCTCTCGGCCGAGCAGGCAGACAGTGCCGTCGCGGCGAGCGCGAGCGCACCGACCGCGGCGAGGTGCCTGGTGCGGGAGGTACGGCGGTGGTGGTTCATGGTGAAACTCCCTGATCTCTGACCCAAGGCTCACCTCGGGTGGAAGGGCTCTCACAATTCCGACCCCAAGAAGGACCCACCCGTGGGTTGTCAGGTCCCTTATGGGCGTATTGACTCCTCTGTGACGCCTCACCTCGCAGGCGCTCGGGCACGCGGAAGGAACCGTCATGGATACCAAGGTCACCGCCTATCTCCTCATCCAGACCGATGTCGGTGCGGTCGAGGAGGTGCTCGGGGCTGTCGCGGCCGACCCGGGCGTGTCCTGGGCGGACCCGGTCACGGGGCCCTACGATGTGGTGGCCGCGGTCTCCGCGCGTGCCGAGGAGGTGGTCCCTCGACTCCAGCAGAACCTGTCCGGCACGGGGGTCATCCGCACGGTGACCTGTCCGACACCTCGCGGCTGACTCACTCCCGGGCAGCAGCGAGCTCTGCGGCCGACGGCCGCCACCCGGGAGGACCCAAGACGTAACCGAGCTTCGCCCTCAACGTCGGTGCGTTGCGCAGGTCGCGCGCGATGGCGGCGTACTCATGGGTCTGCAGCCGGATCAGGTTGTGTGTCCCGACCGGCGTCGTGAGGCCGTACGTCGGCCGGTGCAGCTCCTCCTGGAACGAGCCGAACAGCCTGTCCCAGACGATCAGGATCCCCCCGTAGTTGCGGTCGAGGTACTCAGGGTCGCTGCCGTGGTGTACCCGGTGGTGCGAGGGGGTGTTGAGGACCAGCTCCACCGGCCGCCACATCTTGCCGATCCGCTCGGTGTGCACGAAGAACTGGTAGACGAGGCTCACCGAGAATGCGAGAAACACCAGCGCCGGAGGTACGCCGAGCAGCGGCAGCGGCGCCCAGATCACCAGCTCGTGGGAGTTGTTCCACTTCTGCCGCAGGGCGGTGGCGAAGTTGAAGTACTCGCTGGAGTGGTGCGCCTGGTGGGTCGCCCAGACGACCCGAACGCGATGAGCGGTGCGGTGCGCCCAGTAGAAGAAGAAGTCCACACCCAGGATCGCGATGACCCAGGTCCACCAGCGGTCGGCCGGCAGCTGCCACGGCGCGACGTAGGCGAAGAGCACGGCGTAGCCCAACAGCCCCAGGCCCTTCCAGAGCGACATCGTCACGACCGACACCGCACCGGCGCCGACGCTGGCCAGGGCGTCGCGCCGGTCGTAGCCTCCGGGGAGGGGCATCGCGCGACCGTCCGGCCCACGCCGCTCGGCCTCGGGGCGCTCGTCCTCGAGGAGGTACGCCGCCAGCCCCTCGAGCGCGATGAGGAGAAGGAAGAACGGCGCAGCGAGAGCGACCGGGTCGCGCAACGGATCCGGGATCGTCTGCCAGAGGTCGACGACTGCCTGCATGGTGCCTCCACGAATGCGGTGCCGACGATGATAGGCCCGGCCGGCAACGCGGCGGCGGGCTCGCGCTGCGGTGGACACACCGGCGCAGACCGCCTCAGGTCCGGCGACGTGACCCGTTGGGGCCATGTCCGGTGCACCCCGGCTGCTCTACCGTGACGCTGAGGTGGTGGTGTGGACGAAGCGTTGCCCCTGCGGATCAACCTGCTCGGCGAGGTGACCGGGTCCTACGACGGGAAGCCGCTCGACCTGGGCGGCCGACGCCAGCGTGCGGTGCTGGCGGTGCTGCTGCTCGCCCGCGGTGAGGTCGTCCCCGCCGAGCGGCTCGCCGACGCGGTCTGGGGTGAGCGGCCCCCGGACGACGCGTCCGCTGCGCTGCAGTCCTACGTCTCCCACCTGCGCCGCGCCCTGCAGCCAGGCACCCCGGCACGAGCGCGCTCGGCCGTCATCGTCCGCGAGGGGCGGGGGTACGCCGTCCGGCAGCCGCCGGACGTGGTGGACGCCTGGTGCTTCGAGACGCTCCTCAAGAGGGCCGACGGCGTGGGTCGGCCGACGGAGGTCGCCTCCCTCCTCGAGCAGGCGCTCGGGCTGTGGCGGGGCCCGGCCCTCGTCGACTACGCCGGCGAACCATGGGCAGAGGCGGAGATCGCCCGGCTCACCGAGCTGCGCAACGTCGCCCGGGAACGGCTGCTCGCCGCCAGGCTGGAGATGGACGAGCCGGCGCTCCTGGTGGCCGAGCTGGAGGCGCTGGTCGCACAGGAGCCGTTGCGGGAGGAACGCTGGCGACTGCTGGTGCTGGCGACGTACCGCGCCCAGCGGCAGGGCGACGCACTCGAAGCGCTGCGCCGCGCCCGCACGACCCTGGCCGAGGAGCTAGGTGTCGACCCAGGACCTGCCTTACGCGAGCTGGAGGCAGAGGTGCTGGCGCAGTCGCCCTCGCTCATCTCGCCGCGGCAGCGGCGCGACGTACCCACGCCGCCGGCGAGGGCCGCCGCACCTCCTCGGCCGGACAGACTGGTCGAGCGCGACCGTGAGCTCGCCGCCCTGACCGAGGTGCTCGACGGTCTCGTCGTCGGGCGCGCCGGCCTGCTCGTGGTCGAGGGGCCGGCGGGCATCGGCAAGACGAGGCTCCTCGACGAGGCCCGGCGCCTGGCAGCCGACCGGTCGGTGCGTGTCCTGACCGGTCGGGGAAGCCGGCTGGAGACGGCGTTCGCCTTCGGTCTCGTGAGGCAGCTCCTCGAATCCGAGCTCGCCGATCCTGCTCGCCGCGACCTGCTCCTCCGAGGCCCCGCGTCCTGCGCGCGCGGTGTCTTCGACCTCGACGAGGACGTCCGGTCCGACGGCTTCGCCGTCCTGCACGGGCTCTACTGGTCGGTGGTCAACCTCGCCGCACAGGGGCCGCTGATGGTCGCTGTCGACGACGCCCAGTGGGGCGACGCCGCTTCGCTGCGCTTCCTTGCCTACCTCGTACGTCGACTCGGTGCCGCTCCGGTGCTGGTCACGGCAACGGTGCGGACCAGCGGCGAGGAGCACCACCAGGAGGACCTCCTGGCCGAGCTGGCGCTCGAGCCCGGGGCTGTCGTGCTCCGCCCCGCGACCCTCTCGGCGGAGGCAACCTCCGAGCTCGTGGCGCGCCGGCTCCAGGCGCAGCCCGCGCCGCTGTTCACCGCGGCCTGCCACCGGACCACGTCGGGGAACCCGCTGCTGCTCAGCCAGCTCCTGCAAGCTCTCGCCGCCGACGGGGTGCGCCCAGACGCGTCGCACGCCGACCTCGTGGTGGCGATGGGTTCACGAGCCGTGTCGAGCCTTGTGCAGATGCGACTCCGGCGGCTCCCCGAGGAGGTCGCGGAGGTGGCCCGGGCCGCCGCTGTGCTCGGAGACGGAGCCCCCCTGCCGGTGGTCGCGGCACTTACCGGCCTCTCCGAGGGACGGACCGCCGAAGCCCTCGCCGTCCTGGCCCGCGCCGAGATCGTGGACGACCGGCAGCCGCTGGCGTTCGTCCACCCGCTCGTGCGCGAGGCGGTCTACGACGCGCTCCCAGCCCCAGAGCGAGGGCTGCGCCACGAGCGCGCCGCGGCGGTCCTGCACGCCAGTGGGCGCGACGACGAGCAGATCGCAGCGCATCTGCTGCAGGCTCCACCCCGGGGAGACGAGGACCGGGTGGCGCTCTTGAGAGCGGCGTCCGCAGCCGCAGCAGAACGCGGCGCCTCGGAGAGCGCGGTCACCTACCTGCGCCGCGCTCTCGACGAGTCGCCGGCCGGTCCGCGGCGTCCGGAGCTGGTGCTGCAGCTGGGTCTCCTCGAGGCGGCACTCGACGGCAGCACCGGGGTCGGGTACCTGGTAGAGGCCTACCAGCTTCATCGGGACCCGCACGAGCGAGCCGAGATCGCGATCGCTGCCGCCTCGACGCACGTGTTCGCCAGTCCTCCCGGAGTGGCCACCACCTTCGCACGGGACGCCGCCGCGCTCCTGCCGGAGGAGCTGACCGACCACCGCCAGGCTCTGATCGCCCTGCAACGGATCAGCGGGTTCATGCACGCCTTCGAGGAGGGGTGGCGGACGCCGGCGCCGGAGCCCGACGGGCAAGGCCCCGGTGCCCAGATGCTTGCCGCCACGATCGCCCTGGAGGCACTGCTCGACGGTGTCGACCGCCCGCGGGCCATCACGATGGCACGGTTCGCGCTCGACGGGGACCGGCTCCTTCGAGTCGACGACGGGCTGTTCTGGGTCAACGCGGCTGCGGTCCGCACGCTCGCCGACGACGACGTCGGAGACTTCTGGAGCCGGGCTCGCGCGGCGAGCCATGCACGCGGCTCCCTCTTCGCGGCGCTGTCGACCAGCCTCTGGGAGGGCTTCTGCCAGTGGCGGCGGGGCGAGCTGCACGAGGCGCTCGCCTGCTTGCGGGATGCGCTGGAGCAGGACCGCATGTGGGGCGGCGCGCGAGTCGGCGAACCGTTCGCGCGCGGCTTCCAGATCGGTTGTCACCTCGACAGGGGGGATGTGGCCGCTGCCCGCCGGGTCGCCGATGCCTTCGACGGGCCCGTCGTGGGCGAGGGCGGCCGGATCTACCAGCAGGCCCTTGCGCAGCTGCTCGTCACAGAGGGGCGCTGGGATGCGGCTCTGGCTGCCCTCGACGCCACGCCGACCGGGGTCGCGAACGCGAACCCGGCCTGGAACCCGTGGCGCACCATCAGGGCGGCAGCCTTGCACGGCCTCGGTCGAACCTCGGAGGCCATCGAGGTCGCCGAGGAGGAGGTCACGCTGCTCCGACGGTGGGGCGCAGGCACCCACCTCGGAAGGGGGCTGTGCCTGGTGGGGCGGCTCCGAGGCGACGACGGTACCGAGGATCTGCGGGAGGCGGTCGAGCTCTTGGCCCCGACCACAGCAGCGGTGGACCTCGCTCGAGCCCGATGCGCGCTCGGGAGCCACCCCCGACTCCCCGACGACGAGGCGATCCCCCTGCTGATGGACGCCTACGCGGCCGCCAGGCAGCGGGGTGCACGCGAGGTGCTGGACCGCGCGCGGGCGGAGCTGGATCGCCGGGGTCGTCCGGTCGAGGCTCGTGCCGAGGAGATGCGGCAGCTGTCCACGACCGAGCGGCAGATCCTGGACCTCACGGCGGACGGGATGGGCGTCCACGAGGTTGCTCGGCGCCTGTTCGTCACACCGGGCACGGTCCGGGCCGTGCTGGACGAGGCCGGTTCACACCTGGCCGGCACGGCTGCTCAAGTTTCTCTCAAGTAGGCCGCGACACCATGGACCACGGCAAGGACGGGAGGCTCTCGTGACGGTGCAGGAGGGCCTTCGCGCGGCCGGTCTCCGCGGGCTCTGCGGTGGAGCGGTGCACCTCCCCGGTGACCCTGGCTACGACATGGCCCGCGAGCCGTGGAACCTTCTGGCCTCCGACCACCCCGCAGCAGTCGCCTACCCGGCGTTCCCGGACGAGGTCGCCGACGTCGTACGCGCTGCCGCCGCCGCCGGGCTCGCCGTCGCGGCCCAGGGAACCGGCCACGGCGCCCCTCCGCTGCAAGGTCGGCTGGGGGACGCCGTGCTGCTGCGCACCTCGGCGATGAACGAGGTCCACATCGACGTCGAGAAGCGGGTGGCTCGCGTGGGCGCCGGCGTGCTGTGGGGCGACCTGGCCGAGGCGGCCGGCGCCCACGGCCTGGCCTCGCTCCACCCGTCGGCGCCGGACGTCGGGGTGGTGGGCTACTCGATCGGCGGCGGGATCGGCTGGTACGCCCGACGGCTGGGGCTGCAGTGCAACGCCGTCACGGCGGCCGAGCTCGTGCTCGCCGACGGCACCTTCGTCCGTGCGACAGCCGCGGACGAACCCGAGCTGTTCTGGGCGATCCGCGGTGGTGGTACACCCCTGGGGGTCGTCTGCTCGCTGGAGTTCCGGCTGCATCCCTTGGGGAGCGTGGTCGCCGGGTCCCTCGCCTGGGACTGGACGGCGGTCGAGGAGGTGCTCCCGGCCTGGGCAGCGTGGTGCGAGGGGGCTCCGGACGAGGCGACGACGTCGTTCCGGCTGCTGAAGGTGCCAGACTCCGCGTCGATGCCCTCGCAGGTCCGCGGTCGACGGCTGGTCATCATCGACGGCGCGGTCCTGGGCGAGGACGCCTTCGCCGACGAGGTGCTGGCGCCGCTGCGCGCGCTCGCCCCGGAGGTCGACACCATCGCCCGGGTGCCCGCTGCATCGCTGGTCAGGCTGCACCTCGACCCGGAGGGGCCGACCCCCGCCTATGCGAGCAGCACCCTGGTCTCCGGACTGCCCGACGCCGCGATCGCCGCCGTCGTCGACATCGCCGGGCCCGACTCGGGCACCAGCCTCGCCGTCGCCGAGCTCCGCCAGCTCGGCGGCGCCTTGTCACGGCCGGCTCGGGGGGGTGGGATCTTGTCCTCCCTCGACGGCGCCTTCCTCGCTCTGGGCCTGGGCCTCGAGTCCGAGCACGAGGGCTGGCGGCAGCAGCGCGAGGACGCCGGCAGGTTCCTGAGGGCGCTCGAGCCGTGGGCAACCGGACGGACCTATCTGCCGATGGTCCACGCGAGCACCGACACGCGCAAGGTGTTCTCGCCCAGCGCTCACACCCGACTCTCCGACATCCGCCGTTCGGTCGACCCCCGAGGCCTGTTCATGGCACCGCACCCGTCTCCGGGCGCCGGCGACACCGACACCTGAGCCGGGGGCTCAAGTCCGCCGCAACTATCGCTCAAGGACGTAGCGGCACGGTCGGGTCCGACATCACATCGATGCCCGACCGAACCAGGAGGACAGCATGACCACCGCCCTTGACCGCCCGACCGTCTCGCAGCCTCGCGCTCCCTTCGACGAGCTGCGTGCGAGTCTGACCGGCTCGATCCACACCCCGGGGGACCCTGAGTACGCCACCCTCTCGTCGCCCTGGAACCTCGCGGTGCCGATGCTGCCGGCCGCGGTCGTCGCCGCGCGCACCCCCGAGGACGTGGCCGCCACCGTCCGCTTCGCGCGGAAGCACGGCTGCACCGTCGGGGTCCAGGCCACCGGCCACGGTGCCGAGGCGTCCCTTGCCGGACACATCCTCGTCGTCACCGCCGGGCTCGACGAGGTGACGGTCCGCCCCGAGGGATGGGCACGGGTCGGGGCAGGCGTGAAGTGGCTGCGGGTCATCGAGGCTGCGGCCCCCCACGGCCTCGCCCCGCTCAACGGCTCGACCAGCGACGTCGGCGTCGTCGGGTACACCACCGGTGGAGGCGTGGGGCCGCTGGCGCGGACCTTCGGTCTTGCCGCAGACCGTGTGCGTGCGTTCGACGTGGTCACCGGCGACGGAGTGATCCGTCGCGTGACGCCGACCGAGCACCCCGACCTCTTCTTCGCGCTGCGCGGCGGGAAGGGGACGGCGGGGATCGTGACAGCCGTGGACTTCGACCTGGTGCACCTCCCCACGTTCTACGGGGGCGCGCTGTACTTCGAGGGCGAGGACGCCGCCGCCGTCATAGGTCACTGGCGAGCATGGTCCTCTGCCCTGCCGGAGCAGGGTACGACGTCGTTCGCGCTGTTCCAGCTGCCGGAGCTGCCCGAGGTGCCGCCCCCGCTGGCGGGGCGGATGTCGCTCGCCGTCCGGTTCGCCTGGACCGGGGAGGCTGAGGAGGGTCGAAAGCTGCTGGACGAGATCCGGGCCGCCGCCCCGGTCATCCTCGACGACGCCGCGGTGAAGCCCTACACCGAGATCGACTCGGTCCACGCCGACCCGGTCGACCCGATACCGGTCGTCGACCCCGCGATCCTCCTCGACGACTTCACCGAGGCGACGGCCGCGCGTCTCCTCGAGACGGCAGGGCCGGGGTCCGGTTCACCCCAGCTGCTGGTCGAGGTCAGGCAGCTCGGCGGGGCGTACTCCCGCGAGTCGAGGTACCCGAACGCCTTCTCCCACCGCTCCGCTCGCTTCAGCCTGCTCGCGGTCGGCATGGCCGACACCGGGGCGATGGAGCACGCCGAGCGCATGTTCGCGGCGCTCGCCGAGTGGGACTCCGGCGGGGTCTGGCCCAACTTCGGCCCGGCTCACGACGAGAGGACCGCGCGGCGCGCCTACGACGAGGAGACGCTGCAGCGTCTCGTCGAGGTGGTCCGGAAGTACGACCCGGACGGCGTCCTGCAGATCGGGACCTTCACGCAGCTCGTGCAGCAGTCGGTCGACGACGCAGCGTGACGCGCAGGGACGAAGAGCGGCCCTCACAGCGAGCGGTGCGGGCCGCTCCCGTCCTGGCGCGGGCAGGTGTCAGGCGGGCGGCGCGAAGCGGTGCAGGCCGAGTGCGCCGGAGAGCGCCACGCCGGCCGCGAGGCCGCGCACGCTGTTGCCCTGCTCGTCGAGGGGCGGGCTGAAGGACCCGAGTCCCAGGACGCCCGGCGCGACCGCGAGGAGGGCGCCGGAGACCCCTGACTTCGCGGGCATCCCGGCCCGGTGGACCCAGCCCCCGCTGCCGTCGTACATGCCGCAGGTCGCCATCACGCTCAGGACCTCGGTGACCACCGAGGCGGGCAGCACCTCCTCGTCGGAGCCCGGGCGGCGGCCCCAGGTGGCGAGCGTGCCACCCATCGTGGCCAGGTCGGCGGCCGTCACCGAGATCGCGCACGCCGTCGACAGCACCTCCAGGGCGTCCTCGACCGGGCAGGGAAGCGTGCCGCCGGCCCGCATCAGGTAGCCCAACGCCCGGTTGCGGTCACCGTGCTCGATCTCGTACGCCGCGACGTCCTCGTCGACCGACAGGTCGCGCCCGGCTGCGCGGGAGCAGACCTCCAGGATGCGGGCCACCCGGGCCTCCACGCTGTCCCCCTGCACCAGGGCGGACGCCAACAGAGCGCCGGCGTTGACCATGGGATTCGGGGGCTTGCCCGTCTCGTGCTCGAGGACCACGGCGTCGTACGGCTCGCCGGTCGGCTCCACCCCGATCCGTGTGTGCACCTCTCCACCATGGTCGACGAGCGCCACGGCGTACACCCAGGGCTTGACCACCGACTGGAGCGGAAACTCCACGTCGGCCTGGTCGGTCACGCTGAGCTCTCCGTCCGCACTCATCACCGCCAGCGCGAAGCACTCCTCGTTCAGGTGGGAGTGCTGGGTGGCGGCCTCGCGGACCTGTCCAGACGTGTTCGGCAGCAGCCGCGCGCGCTCTGCCTCGAGCAGGTCTGTCACGTCACGAAGGTCCGAGCTCATACGTGCGACTCTACGGCGGACCCCCGGGCTCGCAGATGAGCACGTGGAGCGCCACGTCCGGCCCGCTGCCGACCAGGATCGACGCTAGGCTGCGCTCACCATCGGCGGAGGATCGAGGAGAACGCATGTCGGGTGGAGACTGGAAGGACATGTTCCTCGCTGCCTGCGAGGGAGACGTCGACCTGGTCCGCTACCACGTGGAGAACGGCGTGGACGTCGACTACGCACATCCGGAGTTCCGGTCCACGGCGCTGGTGGGCTCCATCCTGGCCGGACACGAGGAGGTGGCAAACCTTCTCGTGGACCACGGGGCCGACCCGCTCCTGGAGTCCGAGCTCGACGGACTGACACCTGCGCAGGCGGCGCGACAGGCGGGCTTCGTCGAGCTCGAAGCCCGCCTTCGGGCACTCGGCGCACCGAACCCCGACCCCACCCCGCGGCGCCTGACCGGCCGGCGCGCCCGGCTGCGACCCCGGCGTCGCCGGCGGCCTTCCCCCAACGTGTAGGCCCTCGGTGGCCTTCGACGCAGAGCTACTGGACCTGAGGGACGAGCACGCGGGGGCCGGCGGGGTGCGCTATCCGTAGGGCGTCAGGAGCTGGTCGACCGGTGCGTAGTCATCGGTGAGCACCGGTGCGTCATCGAGCCAGGCGCTGAGCTGCGCGCCGCTCAGGTCGCCCCAACCGGTCCCTCGGTCGTCCATCCGCTCAGTCACTGCCCGGATGTCGAGCGGCGAGGCCGAGGCGACCACGACGAGGTTGCCTCCGTCCTCGCCTGCGAGCACGTCGGGCTCGGCGAGCAGGACGACGTGGTCGAACACCGCCGCGGTGGTGGCGACGGCCGCGCGAGCGAACGCCAGCGGCCCGCGGTCGATGAGGTTGGCGACGTAGACGCCGTCGTCGTCGAGCGCTCGCCGGATGCCGCCGACAGCCTCGACCGTCGTGAGGTGCCACGGCACGCTCACGCCGCCGAACGCGTCACCGACGACGAGGTCGAAGTCTCCGGCCTCGAGGTTCTCGAGCGCGAGGCGGCCGTCCTCGACACGGAGGTCCACGCCCTCGCCCAGATCATGACCGAGACGCTCGGTATCGACCCTCACCACTCCGGCGTCGATCTCCGATACCCGGCTCCTGGTGCCCGGGCGCACCTCCTCGAGGTAGCGCGGGAGGGTCAGCCCGCCGCCGCCGAGGTGGTAGGCCCTCACCGGCTCGCCCGGTGGGAAGGCGGTGTCGACCACCGACGCCATGGCTTGCACGTACTCGAACTCCAGGTACGTCGGGTCCTCGAGGTCGACGTAGGAATGGCGCACCCCGTCGAGGACGAGGATTCGTCCGGTGTCCCGCTCGGGGTCGGTCTGCACCGACAGGCAGTGGTACGTCGTCTCCACGTCGCACCCACCCGGGGCCACCACCGCCCCGATCCCGGCGAGGCCGACGGCCGCGGCAACCAGCACGTCGCGCCGGCCACGCCGGCTTTGCACCTGCACAAGAACCGAGGTGACCACCAGGGCTATGCCGAGCCCGACCAGGATCCCGCTGACCGGCACACGCGAGATGAGCACGAACCCGGTGACGACAGTGCCGGCGATCGCGCCGACGGTGCCGATGCCGGAGAGCCGGCCCACGACGGTCCCGGTCTCGAGCAGACTTGTCAGGCGGAGCTTGATGGTGACCGGCGTCACTGCCGACAGCAGAGCACCCGGCACGAGGATGGTCGAGGTGGCCGCGAGCAGGAGCAGGCCGGCATCCCCACTGGCCGCGGAACCCCGGACCAGGAAGGGAGTCGCGGCAACGGCCACACCGGACATCCCCAGCAGTGGCCCGAGCAGCCGTCGCGGAGGGACGAGATCGGCCACCCGACCCCCTGCCCACGAACCAGCCGCGATCGCGGCCAGGGCGGTCCCGATGACGAAGGTGCTGGTCTCCAGGGTGAGGCCGTAGTGCGGGGCGAGGAGCCTGAGTGCGACGATCTCCACCACGAGCACCGCGGCGGAGGATCCGAAGACCAGGGAGACGGCCGCTCTGCCCCCGATCCCAGCCCCCTCGTCGGGTCCAGCGTGCTTGATGTGGACACCCGTGGCTGGCGGCATCCCGACACGGTACCTGGGAGGAGCCCGGGACGAACCTCCGCACAGAGATCGGACCGTCCTGTACGAACGGTCCTCAGTCCGCGAGCTGCCGCACTCGACGACTCTGATGCCCAGGTCCGAGAAGCGGGGCCCGCACCACGCTCGACTCGGGCGTCATCTCGCAGTCGGAGTACGAGCGGCTCAAGGAGAAGGCACTCGTGTGACTGGCTTCGACGCGGGCGCCCGTCGTCGCGAGCGGTGGGCGCCCGCTCGTGCCGCCGTAGGCTCCCGTCGAGTCCGACCGGATGGAATGGGCTGCTCTGGGCACCAGCAGGTAGAACCGTGCTCCTGAGAGGGACAGACCATGAAGCCTTTGCGCTGGCTCGCCGGCAGTCTGCTGTGGATAGTGGCCGGACTTCTCGGTCTCGTCGGCGCGTTGCTGAGCATCACCGTGATCCTGCTACCCCTGGGCATTCCGCTCCTCATGCTGGCTCGCCGCGTGTTCACGTTGTCGGCCCGGCTGGTGGTGCCGCGGTCAGCACGCCACCCTGTCGACGAGGCCGACAAGGCGGTCAAGCGGCGCGGCAAGAAGCTCGACAAGGCCGCCAGAGCCGGGAAGAAGGACATCGGGCGTAAGGGTAGGAAGGCCATGAAGAAGGCGCGCGCGTCCTTGCCCTCAGCGGTCGAAGCCGCGGCGCCCAGGTCCCGAAGAGGGTTGCTCGACAGGGTGGGGATCCGCGGCAGGTGACTGCACCTGGCCTCGGTCGTCCGCTGCTCCACTCCTCGCGCGCTTTCCAGGAGCTGGACCGGTCGCCTAGTGTCGACCCATGACGGCCCTCCACGAGGTCCTTTCCGGCATGCGCCACCGCGACGCGGACGCGACGCCGGCGCTCCGGCGCCGTAGCGTCACCGGCGCCATGCGCGACCTCGTCACCCGCGGCCCGGTCGTCGGTCGACGAAACCGGACCTGAGAACGCAGCGGGGGACGGCACGGTGACGACGCGCGCAGAAGCGGCCCGACCCCCCGTCCTGCTCCCGCTCCTGCGCGCCGCGCACTTCGGCCCGTCGGTCGCGGTCACGACCATCGTGGCGCTGCTGGCCTTCGCCCTCGGCCTGCCCGCGCACAAGGGCGTCGTCGTCACTGCCGCGGTCTTCACCGGCCAGCTGACCATCGGCTGGGGCAACGACCTGCTCGACGCCGGCCGGGACCGCGAGGTCGGTCGGTCCGACAAGCCGCTGGTGAGCTCCGACCTGACGCCGTCCTTCGTGCTGCGCTGGCTGGTCGTCGCCGCTGCCGCGTGCGTGGTGCTCTCGTTGCTCGCCGGCTGGCGCAGCGGTGTGACCCACCTGGCGCTCGGCGTCGCCTTCGGCCACCTGTACAACCTCTACTTCAAGGCGACGCCTTGGTCCTGGCTTCCGTACGCCGTGGCGTTCGGCTCACTGCCCGCCGTCGTCAGCCTTGCGGACACCCCGCCCCAGTGGCCGCCGACGTGGATGGTCGGCGCCGCGGCTGCGCTCGGGGTCGCGGCGCACTTCCTCAACACGCTGCCCGACCTCGACGACGACGCGGCCACCGGCGTACAGGGGCTCCCGCACCGGGTGGGCGCCACTCGGAGCCGGCTCATCGCCACGGCGTTGCTGGTCCTCGCCTCGGCGGTCGCGGTTCTCGGCCCCGCCGGCGCACCGGCCACGTGGGCCTGGGCGGCTCTTGCCGTGGTGGTCGGGCTCGCCGCCCTCGCGCTGGTCGGCCGCGGCAAGGCGCCGTTCTACGCCGCGCTCGCGATCGCCCTGGTCGACGTGGTGCTGCTCGCGGTGGTTGCCGCATGACGGCCTGGGACCTGGCGGTCGCGGGTGCCGGACCCGCCGGAGCTGCCACCGCGCTCGGAGCGCTGCGAGCCGACCCGTCGCTCCGGGTGGCACTGCTCGACCGCGCCGAGTTCCCGCGCGACAAGGCCTGTGGCGACGGCATCGCCCCGCATGTCATCGACCTCCTCGACGGCGCCGGCGCCACGGGGATCGTCGACGACCAGGTGCCCGTGCCTCGGCTCCGGCTGAACCGGGGCCCGCTCGGCGTCGACCGGAAGATGCTGCGGCCGACCTGGGTGATCCCCCGAACCGTCTTCGACCAGCGGCTGGTCGAGGCGGCCCAGGCAGCCGGCGCGACGCTGCTCCGGCACCGGGTCCGCGAGCTCCACGAGGGGTCCTCGATCGTGCTGGACGGCGAGGTGGAGACACGGGTGGTCGTCGGCGCGGACGGCGCGCACTCGACCATCCGTCGGGCGCTCGGCATGGCCCCGGGGCCGATGGCGGTCGCACTCCGCGGTTACTCCCCCACCCCTCCGAACCGCTCCCACGCACAGGTCATCGTCTTCGACACCGCGCGGCAGCCGGCGTACGCCTGGTCGTTCGACCGTGGGGACGGACTCTCGAACGTCGGGTACGGGGAGCTGCTCGGCCACCGTCGCGACCGGGCAACCAAGGCGCAGATGATGGAGCGACTGGAGACGCTGCTGCCCGGGGCGACCGACGGTGGCACGGACTGGAAGGGCCATCAGCTTCCCCTGTCAACGGGCCGCTGGCGCCCACCTTCCGGACGGGTCATGCTCGCCGGCGACGCCGCCGGGCTGGTGAACCCGATGACCGGAGAGGGCATCTACTACGCCGTCGCCACCGGCCTGGCTGCGGGCAGGGCCGCCGCCGAAGCACTGGTCGCGGGCGACCCCGCGTCGGCCGGCACCCGTTACGGCAGAGCCGCCGGACGGCTCCTCGCCGACCACCTGCGTCACATCGCGGCAGCGGCGTGGCTGTGCCGCCACGGCGGCGTGATCGACGCGGGGCTACGCGCATCGACCGCCGACCAACGCGTCTTCGACGACCTGGTCGAGCTCGGGCTCGCCCGGGGTCGCATCACGACCACCATGGCCCGTGGCCTCGTCAGCGAGCTGGCAGGCGCCACCCGACGCCGGCGCCGCTCGCGACGCCGGAACGACATCGAGGAGACACCAGCATGCGAGTCCTGAGCGTCCAGGGGGTCCTCCCCGAGCACCGATACACCCAGGCGGAGATCACCCACGCCTTCACGCACACAATGCTGCGGAGCGCGGTCAACGAGTCGGTCGTACGACGACTGCACGCGAACGCCTGTGTGGAGTCCCGGCACCTGGCACTGCCGCTGGAGCGGTACTCCGAGCTGGCTGACTTCACCGAGTCCAACAACGTGTTCATCGACGCCGGTGTCGAGCTGGGCGCCCGGGCCGTCACCGACACGCTGAAGGCGGTCGGGCTCACCCCGCAGGACGTCGATCTGATCGTCTCCGCGACGGTCACCGGCCTCGCCGTACCCTCCCTCGACGCGCGCGTCGCCGCGCTGATCGGGATGCGCCCCGATGTCGTCCGCCTGCCGCTGGTGGGGCTGGGCTGCGTCGCCGGTGCCGCCGGGGTGGCGCGGCTGCACGACTACCTCCGCGGACATCCCGACGGTGTGGCGGTGCTGATGGCTGTCGAGCTGTGCTCGCTGACCCTGCAGCGCGACGACGCCTCGGTGCCGAACCTGGTGGCCAGCGGACTGTTCGGCGACGGCGCGGCGGCCGTGGTTGCGGTCGGCGCCAACCGGGCCCGGGAGCTCGACGCCACCTCCGCCGTACCCCAGCCGGACGTGCTCGGCGCCCGCAGCCGGCTCTACCCCGACTCCGAGCGGACGATGGGCTGGGACGTCGGCGCAACCGGCCTGAAGATCGTGCTGGACACCAATGTGCCAGTGCTCGTGAACCGGTACGTCGGCGAGGACGTCCGGGCGTTCCTCGACGACCGCGGCCTGACCCAGGACGACATCGAGTGGTACGTCGCGCACCCGGGCGGCCCGAAGGTTCTCGAGGCCATGCAGGAGACGCTCGGCGTCGAACGGGACGCGTTGCAGGTGACCTGGAACTCGCTGGCCCGGATCGGCAACCTGTCCTCGGCGTCGGTGCTGCACGTGCTGGCCGACACCCTCGCCGAGCGGCCACCGCGGCCGGGTTCCTACGGTCTGATGCTCGCCATGGGTCCCGGCTTCTGTTCCGAGCTCGTGCTGCTCCGGGCTCCGGAGGTGGCCGCATGATGTGGTTCACCCTGCTGATTGCCGTCGTCGGCCTGGAGCGGCTCGCCGAGCTGGTGGTGTCCAAGCGCAACGCGGCGTGGAGCTTCGCGCGGGGCGGCGTGGAGTCCGGGCAGCGGCACTACCTGGTGATGGTGGTGCTGCACACCGGCCTGCTGGTCGGCTCGTTGGTCGAGGTGTGGCTGCGGCGTCCGGCATTCCTGCCCGCTCTCGGATGGACGATGCTCGCGCTGGTCCTGGCCTCCCAGGCGCTCCGGTGGTGGTGCATCGCCACGCTCGGCCGCCAGTGGAACACGCGGGTAATCGTCGTACCAGGGCTGCCGCGGGTCACCGGCGGCCCGTACCGCTTCATGTCGCACCCCAACTACGTCGCCGTCGTCATCGAGGGGTTCGCGTTGCCACTCGTCCACTCCGCGTGGATCACCGCTGTCGTGTTCACGCTCTGCAACGCGGTGCTGCTGTCGGTGCGGATCCGGGTGGAGAACCAGGCACTGACCGCGCTGCCCCGTTCCGCTGCCGCACCCGCCGGACCGGCGTCCGCGGAGGCGACACCATGAGGGACCTTCTCGTGATCGGTGGTGGTCCCGCCGGGCTGGCCAGCGCGCTCCACGCCGCGCACGCGGGCCTCGACGTGTCGGTGTGGGACAAGCGCGCGGGCATCCTCGACAAGGCCTGCGGCGAGGGGCTGATGCCCGGAGCGGTCACCGCCCTCGCAGACATCGGGGTCGAGCCGGTCGGTGAGGATCTTCTCGGGATCCGCTACCTCGCCGGGCACCGAGCGGTCGAGGCGCCGTTCCGCAGCGGGCCCGGCCGCGGTGTCCGACGTACCACCTTGCACACAGCGATGCGCTCCGCGGCCGAGGATGCCGGGATCCCGTTCGAGCAGCGGTGCGCCCGGGAAGTGCGGCCCTGTCTCGACAGCGTCGCGGTGGACGGTGAGCGTTTCCGGCACGTCGTCGCCGCCGACGGGCTCCACTCCCCTGTCCGGCGCCTGCTCGGACTCGAGGAGCGACCGTCGCCACGTCGGCGCTACGGGGTGCGACGGCACTACCGGCTTGCCCCATGGACTTCGTACGTCGAGGTGCACTGGGCCGAGTCGGTTGAGGCATACGTGACCCCCGTGGCAGCCGACCTCGTCGGCGTTGCCCTGCTGACGTCGGCCCGAGGCTCGTTCGACGACCACCTGGACCGGTTCCCGTCATTGCGGGCGCGGCTGCGCGACGCCAAGCCCCTCGGCGAAGTCCTCGGGGCCGGCCCGCTCCGGCAACGGGCCCGGTCTCGGGTGGCCGGCCGGGTGCTGCTCGTCGGGGACGCCGGTGGGTACGTCGACGCCCTCACCGGCGAAGGCGTGGCGCTGGGCGTGGCGCAGGGGCGTGCGGCCGTCGCCGCGATCCTGGACGATGACCCGATGCGCTACGAGCACGACTGGCACACCATCACGCGGCGGTACCGCCTGCTGACTGCCTGCCTGCTGGGCGCGACCCGGTTGAAGCCGGTACGGCGTGCGCTGGTGCCGACTGCCGAACGGTTGCCGGGGGTGTTCGCGGCGGCGGTCAACTCCCTGGGGAGGCCGGCATGATCGAGGAGCTCGTCGTCCTCGTCGACGAGGCCGGCAACGCGATCGGCACGGCCCCCAAGACCACGACGCACCACGCGAGGACGCCGCTGCACCTGGCCTTCTCCTGCTACGTGTTCGACCAGGCCGGCCGGCTGTTGCTGACGCAGCGGGCCCACGACAAGCCGACGTTCCCAGGCGTGTGGACCAACAGCTTCTGCGGCCACCCGTCACCGGGTGAGGACATGTTCGAGGCCGTCGAGCGCCGGGCCGAACAGGAGCTCGGGATGACACTGCGGGGGCTCACCCTCGCCTTGCCCACGTTCCGCTACGAGGCAACGATGGCCAACGGTGTGCGCGAGAACGAGCTGTGCCCCGTCTTCACGGCGACAGCCACCTCCGTGGTCACCCCGGACCCGTCCGAGGTGGCAGCGTCGGAGTGGGTGCGCTGGGGGCTGTTCCGTGACGAGGTGCTCGCCGGTGAGCGCGACGTCTCGAGCTGGTGCGCCCGCCAGGTCGCAGAGCTGGCCAGGCTCGAGGTGACCGACGGCAGGTTCACCCCCGCCGCGCCGGCCGACCTGCCACCGGCCGCCCGGCCGGCCGCGTGGTGACGCCCCCGGGCGGTCGACCAGGGATCCCTGGTCGGTCTCCACGGGACGAAGTGAAATGCTCGCGGGGTGGACAAGCAGACGGTCGGGGTCGGAGTCGGAGGAGCCGCAGTCGTCGGCGTCGCCTTCGGCATGGCCCGCTACGCCTACGGACTGACCCTGCCGGACGTTCGCTCGGAGTTCGGGCTCTCCGAGCTGATCCTGGGTCTGATCGCCAGTGGTACCTTCGCCGGCTACCTCATCGGGCTGCTCGCCGTTCCGCGTCTGTCGGCCCGACGAGGACCCAGGGCGCCGACGACCGTGGGTGGCGTGTGCGGGGTCGTGGGCGCCACGACCGTCGCACTCGCACCGTCGCCCTGGATCCTGGCTGCGGGAGCAGTGCTCAGTGGCAGTGCCGCCGGCTGGGTGTGGGCTCCGTACTCCGACATTGTGACGAGGGTGGCGCCACACCGGCACCAGCCGACCCTGTTGGCGGTGATCACGACAGGGACAAGCCTGGGCCTGGTCGTGCTCGCTGCGCTGGGCCTGCTCGCCACGTTTGTGTCATGGCGGCTGACCTGGGCGGGCATCGCCCTGGCCGCCGCCGTGGCCGCTCTGGTGAACCTTCGTGTTGTGCCCCCGCTGGAGGCTCCTCCTCGCAGCCGCAAGGAAGCTCCGCGGGGTTCGCCGTGGCGCCGAGCCGTGATCCCGCCCCTGACGTACGCCGTGCTCTTCTTCGCCGCCATCACCATCTACTTCACCTACGCCAGCGAGGCGGCCCGCAGCGGGGGGCTGGCTGTGGCGGCGGGGCCGCTGCTGTTCGCCCTCATCGGTGTGGGCGGGCTGGTGGCGTTGCGCACGGGACGGATGACCCGGGCGGTCGGGACACCGGCGGTCGGGGTCGGCAGCGCCTGCGCGGTCGGCTGCGCGCTCGCCCTGCTCGGACTCGGAAGCGCGTCGCTGGCACTGACCCTGTTCTCAGCAGTTCTCTTCGGAATGGGATTCATGGTGGGCTCGTCACTGCTCGCCATCTGGACGGCGCAGGTGGTTCCGGATCGGCCCGGCGACGGCTTCACCATCGCGCTCGTGGTGGGTGCGGTCACCTCGATCGCCGCACCTGCGGCCATGGGCGCACTCATCCCAGTCCTCGGGTTGCGGGCGATGCTCTTGCTCGTCGCCGCGGCGGTTGCCATCGGTGCGATCAGCCTCGTCGTCCTGCCACGACTGAGCAGGGTCTCGGCACAGCGAGAGAGCCGATTCTGAAGGAGCAGATCGGTCACGCCGGGTTAGGACGGCGTCCATGGCGATGTTCCCCGCCGAGCGGGTACGCAGCATCCTGACCCGCACAGCGTCAGCACACGTGACACGGCTCGCTCCGGGCCCGGGCCGGCCGACCATGTCCGCAGTGCAGCCTCGGGTCGAGCTCCTCACCACCGAAGTGGTCGGATCTTCCGAGCCGGTGGTCGTCGAGCTGGCCGACCCTGCGCCACTGCCGGTACCGGACCGGATCCGCGCACGAGTACGGATCAGCGGTCATGGAGTCGTCCCCACCACCGCCGGGCAACCGCTGCTGCTGCAGCCGACCGCGGTCCACCTGCTGAGCGCAGGTGGTGACGCCGCGGTCTCCCCTGTCGAGCTCGCCCGAGCGACCCCCGACCCGCTCACCCACCACGAGGGCGACCTGCTGAGCCACCTCGCCCATGCTCATCCTCAGCTGATGGAGACCCTGACCGGCCTGGTGGCTGCCCACCTGCTCCACGGGGTGACCCGCGTCTGGCCGCTGGAGCTCGACAGTCGCGGAATCGTCCTCAGGCTCAAGCACGGCCGTCGGCATCACGACGTACGGCTCGGCTTCCCCACGGCTGCGACGTGCCCCCAGGAAGCCCTGACCCGCGTGCGTACCCTCACCGCGCTCGGGGCCGGCCGCCACCGTTGCCGCCAGAAGTCACGCGGGATCGACGGACCCGACTGACCCGGGCCGCGGACCGGCCAGTCCCGGCAGGGCCCATCCGTGGGGGCGTGACGTCCCGAGATCTGCCGGCACGACTCTCAGTGGTGGTGCCGCCCGAGGGGTACGACGAGCGGCGTGTGCGAGACGGGGTCGTCGACGACCCGCGCCTCGAGCCCGAATACGTCACGCACGAGCTGCGGGGTCACGATGTCGGAGGGCGAGCCGGCGGCGACCACTCGTCCCTCGCGCAGGGCGACGAGGTGGTCGGCGTAGCGGCCGGCCAGATTTAAGTCGTGGAGCACCATGAGGACCGTCGCGCCGCGCGCTGCGTTGAGGTCGACGAGGAGGTCGAGGACCTCGACCTGGTGCGCCACGTCGAGGAAGGTCGTGGGTTCGTCCAGCAGCAGCAGGTCGGTCTCCTGGGCGAGGGCCAGGGCGATCCAGACACGTTGGCGCTGTCCGCCCGAGAGCTCGTCGACCGGGCGGTGCGCCAGGTGGACGGTGTCAGTGAGGTCGAGGGCGCGGGCGACGGCGGCGTCGTCCGCGGTCGACCAGCGTCGCAAGGGCCCGTGGTGCGGGTGGCGGCCGCGGCCGACCAGGTCGACGACGGTCAGGCCCTCCGGGGCGACCGGATTCTGCGGGAGCAGACCGAGGGTCCTCGCGACGTCCCGGCTGGGCCGGTGGTGGATCGAGCGGCCGTCCAGCAGCACTGCACCCGAGGCCGGGTTCAGCAGCCGGGCCAGACCGCGTAGCAGCGTGGACTTGCCGCAGCCGTTGGCGCCCACGATGACGGTGACCTTGCCGTCGGGCACGGCGAGGTCGAGGTCGGCGACGACCGGCCGATCGGCGTACCCGAGCGAGAGGCCGGCAGCGCTGAGGCGGGACGCCACCACAGGGGTGCGCGTGACAGTCATCGGACGCTCCTTCCAGCGCGACCGGTGGCGAGCAGCCAGAGCAGGAACGGCGCGCCGAGCGCACCGGTCACCACGCCTACCGGGTAGTTGACGTGGGCGAACAGGTAGTCGGCCGGGTACTCCGCGGCCACGACGATCAGTGCGCCCACGAGACCGGCGCCCAGCAACGTACGGCGGCCCCCGTTGAGAGCGCGCGCGATCGGCCCGGAGAGGAACGCGACGAAAGCGACTGGGCCGGCGACCGCGACGGCGAGCGCCACGAGCAGCACCGCCATCAGGAGTACCAGGTCGGTGCGACGCGGGCCGACACCGAGGCCGGTCGCAAGGTCGGGGCCGAGCTCGGCGATGCCCAGGCTCTTCCCGAGCAGCGCCGTGAGTGGCAGCAGGACGAGGAGGCCGATCGCGACGAGGCGGATCTGCGACCAGGTGGCCTCGCCGACCGAGCCGGTGAGCCAGCGGAGCGCGATGTGCGCGTCGTACTCGTCGGCGCGGGTGAAGAGGTACTGCACGACGGCTTGCAGGGCGACCGTTGCTCCGACGCCGACGAGGACCAGCCGGCTGCCGGAGCCGCCGACGAGGCGGACGACCGCAGCCATCAGCACGGCACCGGCGGCGGCCCAGATGGCGACGGCGTGGCCTTGTTGGCCGAGCTCGATGATCGCGAACGCGGCGGCCGCACTGGCGCCCATGGCGACGCCGATGATGTCGGGCGAGGCCAGCGGGTTGCGCAGTGCGCCCTGGAAGATCGCTCCCGAGACACCGAGGGCCAGGCCCACCAGGACAGCGAGCACCGCCCGCGGCAGCTTGGTCTCCATGAGGATGAAGCTGGCCCCGGGGATCTCCTCACCGAGGACGATCCGCACCGCGTCGGGAACGGTGAAGGTGAAGTCGCCGAGCAGGACCCGTGCCAGGAATGCTCCGACGACGGCCAGCGCCAGACCGACGAAGACGATCACCAGGCGGCGGCGCGGGCGTCGACGGGCTGCCCGGACGGCCTCGACGCTGTCGACGGCGACCGGAACCCCGGGAAGGAGAGCGGTCACGAGCGAACCCCTGCCCCGCGACGGACGAGCACGAAGAAGACGGGGACACCGACGAGGGCGGTCATGATGCCGACCTGGACCTCGGTCGGCGGGGCGATGACCCGACCGACCGTGTCGGCGAGAAGGACCAGCACGGCGCCCCAGCCGAGCGACAGCGGCAACACTCGGGCGTGGCGCGGGCCGACCATGGCGCGTACGGCGTGCGGGACGATCAGGCCGACGAAGGAGATGGGCCCTGCGGCCGCGGTCGCGGAGCCGGCGAGCAGGACGACCGCGAGCCCGACGACGAGGCGGTCACCGACGACGTTGCGGCCCAGGCCACGGGCGAGGTCGTCGCCGAGCACGAGCGTGTCGAGCACGCGGATGCCCAGCAGGCCGAGGACCGCGCCGGCGAGCATCGTCGGTCCGACCGCCTGCAGGGCGTCGTACCCGGTGCCGAGGCCGCCGACCATCCAGAAGCGGAGCCGGTCGAAGCGCTGCTGGTCGGCCAGCAGCAGGGCTGTGGTCCAGCTGGTGAGCGCGGCGGTCACCGCCGCCCCTGCGATGACGATCCGGCCGGGGGTGGCCGCACCTCCGCCGAGCGAGGCGAGCAGGTGCACGACGACCGCAGCGATGGCGGCGCCCAGGAACGAGTACCACAGGTATCCCGACAGCGTCTCCACGCTCCAGACCGCGACCGCCAGCACCATGCCGATGGTGGCGCCGGCCGTGATACCGAGCAGTCCGGGGTCGGCGAGCGGATTGCGGGTCAGACCCTGCAGGAGCGCGCCCGACAGCGCGAGCGCGGCGCCGACGCAGCAGCCGCTGACGGTCCGCTCGAGGCGTGCGGCCGCAACGGCGTACGACGCGTGGTCGGGGTCGAGGGCCGCCCACGGAACCACGACGCCGACGGAGCCGACGGAGACGGAGAGAAGGAACGTCACGGCTCCCACCACGAGAAGGACGGCAGTGGCCGTGGCCGGAAAGGCCCGGGTGGCTCGCGGGGCACCCCCGGCAGAAGGGTGCCCCGCGCTCGCCCCGGGAAGGGCGAGGTTGCTCGTCACCGCTCCGCGAGGACCTTGTCGAGCTCAGGGAGCAGGTGCTGGACCATGTACGGCAGCGACAGAGGGGTCGCGACGTCGAGGGCGTAGGCAGTCGAGTGGTCCGGAAGGTCCCACCAGACGTTGCCCGCGGCCACGGCCGGGATCTTCGCGATGAGCTTGTCGCGTGTGATCTTGTCGGCCTCCGCCTTCGACTCGGCGGTCAGGAGAGCCAGGTCGGCCTCCAGGGTCGCGGCGCGCTCGGCGGAGATGGTGCCGTAGGCCTCGCCCTTGGTGATGTCCTGGACCCACTCCGGCTGGGTCAGGCCGACTTCGGTGAGGACGGTGGAACGGCTGTCGCCGTACACGCCGATGCTGGAGGTGTCGGTCGGGTCGATCCAGGAGACGAAGTGCGACGTGCCGACAAGGTTCGGGTGCTCTTGCTTGGCATCGTCCAGGGTCTCCTCGACGTCTGCCTCGACCTCGTCGGCCAGCTTGTTGCGGCCGAGCGACTTCCCGATCATGTCGAGGCTGTCGCGCCACGAGGTCATCCAGGCCCTCCCCGGGTAGGCGACCACCGGGACGCCGAGCTTGCTGAGCTTCTCGTACTCGGCCTTGGTCATGCCCGAGTTGGTGGCGAGGACCAGGTCGGGCTGCAGCTTCGCGATGTCACCCACCGCACCGGCGATGCCGGAGGAGGTGTCGTCTATGCGCGTCGGGGCCTCGGCGTCCTTGATCTCCGCGAGGGCCTCGTCGAACCAGATGGTCGAGCCCTCCTTCGTGCCGCCCCACGAGTTGTTGCTCGCTCCCACCGGCACGACGCCAAGCGAGAGCACGACGTCGGGGTCGGACCAGCCGAGCGCCACGACGCGCTGCGGCTCCTTCTCGACGGTGGTCTTGCCGTGGGCGTGCTCGATGGTGACCGGGAAGGCGTCGACCTCTGCCTCGTTCGCGCTCGCCTCGGTGGCCTCGTTCGCGGTGGAGCCGGTGGAGCACGCCGAGAGCGTCGTCGCCACGGCGACAGCAGCGGCAGTCAGTCGGAAGTTCATTCGTCTGCTTTCGAGGTGGACAGCAAGTTAGGTGAGCCTAACCTTACTGCTCCATATGACGGCAATGGTCCAGCGCCCGCGATGTGGTCATCGACAACCCGTCGAGGCGGCATCACGCCGCCCACTCAGCTCGCTCGCTGCTCGAGGTTGAGTTGGTTAGGGTAACCTAACCTTGCACCTGCCGGCGTCCGCAGCCTGGCGGGCAGCCACGTCTGGCCGGCTCCACTCGAGAGGAATTCATGTCCGTCGACGTCGAGACGACCACCCCCACTGTTCTGATCGCCCAGGCCCGCGTGCGGACGAAGGAGCGCCTCTCCCCCGCGTTCGTGCGCGTGACCCTGGAGTCGCCTGACTTCGTCGACCTCGGCATCGAGGGCTACGACACCCGGCTCAAGATGGTCTTCCCCGGCCCGACCGGCGAGCTGCCGCCCATCCCCGACGCACCCGAGGAGTGGTACGCCACGTGGCTGGGCACACCCGAAAGCATCAAGAGCCCGATGCGGACCTACACCGTCCGCGACGTGCTCGAGAAGGGCGATGACCGGCTGCTCGTCGTCGACCTCGTCGTCCATGAGCACGGCCGGCAGGGACCGGCCTGCCGCTGGGCTCTCGGCGCCCGCCCGGGTGACGAGATCCAGGTCATCGCACCTCACCGTCGCGGCCTGGAGTACGGCGGCACGGAGTTCGCGCCCGGCAAGCACCGCGAACTGCTCCTCGTTGGCGACGAGACCGCCCTCCCGGCCCTGGCCCGAATCTTGACCGACCTCGAGCCCGGGTTCTCCGGGCACGCCTTCGTCGAGGTTCCCTCCGCCGCGGATGTCCTCGCCGTCGACGTACCCGACGGCTTCGAGATCACCTGGTTGACGCGCGACGGCACCGAGCACGAGCACGGCCGCCGCCTGGCTGAGGAGGTACGCCTCTACCTCGGGCTTGACCCCGCCTCACTCCCGGCCGCGGTGCCCAGCGACCTCGACGTCGAAGTCTGGGAGACCCCGCGCTACTCCTCCTCCGGCGAGGACGTCGAGGCCCAGCTCCAGCGCCGCGCCCGCGGTTCCAACCCCCACGACCTCTACGCCTGGATCGCCGGGGAGTCCTGGATCGTCAAGGCCCTCCGCCGCTGTCTGGTCACCGAGCTCGGCGTCGAACGGGGACAGGTCGCCTTCATGGGCTACTGGCGTGAAGGCGTCTCGATGAAGTCGTAGCGCTGCAGGTTCGAGTAGGCCGAGGCGATGGCCGTCCGCGCAGGTACCAGGCCCGTCCAGAGTTCCGACTGCTCGACCATGGCTTCGGCACCACCCGGGATTGCCGTCGGCGACCGAAGGTCCGGCGACGTCATCACGGTGGCATCGTCGGCCCAGGCGACCGCGTCGGCGTCAGACCGGCCGCAGCGATGGTCACCAGCGCGAGCCGCCAAGGGTTACGCCGCGCGACCAAGGTGGCGGTGTGGTGTTCGATGCTCCCCGCGGCAGCCGAGCCCCTCCGGTCAGCGGCCGTCCGCGGCCTTCTCGGAATCGGCGCCGACCTAGCTCCCGCAGGCCTTCGTCAGACCACCAATCCACAACACCGGTCAATGCCGTCCAGGTCATCGTGTCCCCCTACCCGTCCTACGCACCGCGGCCGCCGTTCCATCCTTCCAGGGGGCTCCTTGGCCGGCCGGAGCGTGACGCAGTTCAAACGTCCATTTCGTGACCAGCCGATTCAGGACACCACGTTCTTGGGCTGCGTCGAGGGCCGAGAGCTCGTCGGGCGAGCAGACGTACGGATCTGCCGCAGTTGGTGAACTCATTGACGCCTCGGCCGCAACGCTAAGCACTGAACCATGAACACCCCCCCAATCGGGGCCGGCCGTCTCCGGCGTCGTCGTCACTAACCCACCGGTGCTGCGGTTGGCGGTCGCCGCCTACCTGGCCCGATTCAAGGACCAGTCCCGGGTCCACACCGAGTCCGACCTGCGCGGCTACCTGACCTGGTGCGAGGACCGGCAGCTCGATCCGTTCACAGCGACACGGCCTCACATCGAGCTCTACCTCCGATGGCTGCAAGAGGTCCGCCGGTTCCGGGCATCGACGGTCTCGCGACGGATGTCGGCGACCCTGAGACTGAGCCACCTGCAGTTCGAGGCAAACTCGCTGCCGCGAGGGCCTCGGCCAACCGATGCGACTTCGCGCTGGTCACGATGCTCGGGCTGCTGGGGCTGCGGATCTTCGAGGCCACCGGCAGCAACATCGAGGACCTCGGCGAGGAGCACGGCCACCGCGTGCTGCGGGTCCGCGGAAACGGAGGCAAGATCGTGCTCGTCCCGCTACCGCCTGCCGTCGGCCGCGCCCTTGAGCGGTCGATCGCCGAGCGGGCCAGCGGCCCCATTCTGTTGACCTCCAGCGGAACCCGCAGGACCGGCACTGCGCCACCCGGCGGCTGCGCCGCCTCGCCGAGGATGCGGGCGTGAAGCTGCTGCGGATGCACCCCCATGCTGCGCCACACCTTCGTGACCACGATGCTCGATGCCGGTGTCGACCTGCGAGACGTGCAGATCGCAGCACGCCACGCCGACCCACGGACCACCATGCGCTACGACCGTGCCCGCAAGAACGTCGACAGGCACCTCAACTACATCCTGGCCGCCTACATGGCCTCAGGTAACTGACCCTTCCTGTCGTGCTGATGTGCGCCTGTCCCGTTCAGGCGGCTGCCTGCCTTCGGACTCTGCCAGTTCTTCATGCACGAAGGTCCGCTCAACCTGCGAGCAGCGCGTGCCGCAGCCCGTCAGTGTGGAACAGGTCACATCCCCCCTGTTTGAGCCTCCGAGCTGGTGGGCACGGCGGACGAACAAACTGGTCGTCCCAGATCTTGACGGCTCCCAACACACGCAGCGTTGACCAGGGTGGGACGTTGAGAGAGTTCCCTGAAGCCACAGTTGCCCGACCGAATGCTCAGGGCGGCCTGCCCGTCCTCGACCGGTCCGTCGGCGCCCGCGTCGCCCGGTGGGACAGTCCATGCGCCGTCACTGGCAGACGACTCGAGGTGACGCGGCCATGAGTCGACTCAACGGCGGCCTTGTCGGCTGCGTGCAGGCGGTCCGAGCAGATAGCAGGATCCGATGACGAGGGTGGGTCTGGTGCTTGGCGGTGGCGGCGCCGTCGGGCAGGCGCACCATGCCGGCGTACTGGCCGCCCTCGAACACGACCTAGGGTGGGATCCTCGCACCGCTGACGTCATCGTGGGAACCTCGGTCGGCTCGATCACCGGCACGCTGCTGCGCCATGGCGTCCCGGCCAGTGACCTGGCCGCGTGGAGCGTTCGGGCTCCGTTGTCGACGCCCAGCACAGTCGTCGCAGATCTGTTTGGCGAGGACAGGCCCAGGTTCGTGCCGTTCAGGGCAAGAGACCTCGTGCGCCGGCTCCCGTCGCTGCCCGGGCGACATATGGCGCAGCACGCGTTGCTGCAGCCGTGGCACTTCCGCCCCATCACCGCCGCCTTCGCGTCGCTCGCGCCGGGTCGACACGACATCACCGAACAAGTGACCGCATTGGCGGGTCTCGAGGGCCGGCCTTGGCCGGACGAACAGTTCTGGGTCCCTGCAGTACGCCGCCGTGACGGAAGACGAGTCGTCTTCGGGCGGCCCGGCACGTCGCAGGTGCCGCTGCACCAAGCGGTCGCCGCCTCGTGTGCGGTCCCCGGCTATTTCGCACCCGTGATCGTCGCAGATCGACGGTTTGTTGACGGCGGGATCCACTCACCAACCAACGCAGACGTGTTGCTCAATGAACACCTCGACGTAGTCATCATCGTCTCGCCCATGTCGGGACCCAGTGGCCTGCCGCGCGATCCATATGGAGTCACCCGCTGGCATGCCGGTCGGCTGGTTAACCGTGAGGTGAAGAGACTTCGGGCGCAGGGCTCGACAGTCGTGGTGTTCGAACCCGACCAGCATCAACAGCGGCTCATGGGCAACGACCTCATGGCTTCCGAACGGGTCGCCGACATCTCCACGGCATCCTTCTTTGCCGCAGGAGCATCAGCCGCAACTCCACAGATCCGAAACGCGCTGGCGGGTCTGACATCCCCCACGCGCCCAAGATGATCGCCTGATGGCCAGGCGAGTGGGTCGTGACGGATGACAATGAGAATGTCATCGACCGCTTCGCGGCCTTCGACGAACGGGACTGACGCTCTTCGCGAACGTCCTATGCCGCAGCCAGCGTGGGCGGCGGCCGCCATCCGGACATGCCACGCAGAGTGAAACTCGAACCTGCCTGCGAGTTCAGGCGGTCAACGCAACGCTTCAGCTAGTGCTTGTGATGGTGTCTTGAGCTTCAGGGTCTGTCGAGGTCGTTCGTTGAGCTCTTGGGCGATCGCGTCGAAGTCGGCCTGGGTGGAGTGTCCTGAAGTCGAGCCGTCTGGGCAGGTACTGACGGAGCAGCCCGTTGGTGTTCTCGTTGCTGCCGCGTTGCCAGGGCGAATTCGGGTCGCAGAAGTAGACCTGCACTCCGGTGGCGATGGTGAACCTCGTGGCCAAGGTCCCATGTCAAAGTCTTCGCCAGCTGCTCGGGCAGGGTGGTGATGGCGGCGGGGTCTGCCCGCGCCGCCCGGTAGCGCCGCACACCGCCGTTGCGCGACACCTCCCGGCTGATCGTCGAGGGTGACCTGCCCAACGAGGCCGCGATCGCCCGGATGGGCTGGCCGGCCGCGAGCCCGCGGGAGATCTCCTCGCGTTCAACCAGGCTCGGCCGGCCCGGCGCCCGGCGCCGCGGCTCCGGTCTGATTCCTCCGCACCTCAACACATGCGCACGCACCGTGCCGGTGCATAACCCGAGCTCCCGCGCCGTCGGCATCGCCGCCTGCCCGGCCCGCAACCGCAGCCACACGTGTCCCAACAGCCAGCGCCGACAGGACCGGGGCTCAGTCCGAGCGGCGTAGTTCGCCGTCCATCGCCCAGTACGTGACGGTCTCGGCAGTGCCGGAGGCGGACGGCGGTACCACGTTGTCCATCCGCCAGCGCAGTATGTCGGGCCGGTCAGCGGTGAGGGTGATCCGCCACTCCCACCCTTCCGCGTAGGTGTAACCGACCGTCAGCGCGTCATGGCCGGTCGCCCCGCGCAGCTGCTTGGCGGCGGGCTTCTGGTGCCAGGAGTCAGCCCAGAGCGCAACCACCACGCCGGGCGACTCGTCCGGACCGAGCACCAGCAACCCGTCCTGCGCGCCGTCGTCCGGGTGCGTCCAGGTGTAGGCCAGCACGGCGACGTTCCCGCCGGCGCCCAGGGACAGCTGCGCGGTGGCGGAGGCCTCCGCCGGCGGGTCGTCCGGCATGAGCCGGAACCGGTTGACTCCCGCCCAACTCCCGGCGTGCCGGGTCAGCAGCTGCATCGGTCACGCTCCCGCTGTTCGGTCTGCTTGGCTGCTCACCAGCGTAGGGCAGCTCCTCGTCAGGGCGGACGGCGCCTTCGAGGACGTGAAGCCCCGGTCGTGCCGATGAGTGGTCGGGTCTGCCCTCCGTGCGACGATGCAGCCACGCGCGCACCACGTGGATCAGTGAGTTGCCCTTCGGCCGGGACCGTCCCTCGAGTCTTCCTCCCCACAAGAAGGTCCCCATCTCTGTGACGATGGACGGCATGGAGGAGCGCACCAGCATCGACGTGGCCGCCTCGCCGGACAGGGTGCGGCAGGTGCTAGTCGACGTCGAGCGGTGGCCGGAGTGGACGGACTCAGTGAGCTGCGTCAGGCCGTTGAACGCCGGGCCCGCTCCGTCGGGTCGCGAGTCGAGATCTCCCAGCCGCGTATCCCGACCGGGACTTACACGGTGACCGCGCTCGAACCCGGCAGCACCTTCACCTGGGGGCAGCGCCAGCCAGGCAGCACGGTTTCTGCGCACCACGAGTGCGCACCGCTGCCCGACGGCGGCACCCGGGTCGAGCTGAGAGTCGTGATGAGCGGGGTGGTCGGCGGGGTCGTGGGACGGCTATGCCGTAAGCTCACCGAGCGGTACCTCGCCATGGAGGCGGCCGGCCTCAAGGCCCGCGCGGAGGGCATGGCTCGCTGAACCCGCCACGACGACGGGCCGTTCCTTGAGATCGCCTGAAGCGTCTCCGAGGGGATCCGTCAAGGCTCACGAAGCCGCGCTCCGAGCGCATAACACGCGGAGACCCGCCGGGTGAACCTGTTCACCAAACGCCCTCCGAGCCCGCCTCACGCAGGAGTACCCGCCAAACGGTGGGTGTGGTGACTCTCTGGACGCCGACCTGCACCGCTCGGCCCTCGGCCGCCTTCGGAACAGTTGTCTGTCCGGTCGCAGCGCCGGATGGCGGCGCCGGCTCGTGGTCAGGTGGAAGCGCGTGCCAGGAAGGGGGGCGGGCCGCGGATCGGACACCTGCAAGCAGGCACAGCGCGCCGGCCAGAAGGATCGGGAGTCCGATCGAGAAGATGACGAGGACTCCGATGGCGGCAAGGACCGAGCCCGCGAGCATAAGAGCCGAACCACGATGTGGTGACGGGGGGTTCGCCCCATAGCCAGCCGCGACGACACCCAGAACAAGTGCTGCGACGAACCACGGTGCGGGCGAGTCCGCTTCCTGGCGCATGATCCCGAGGTACACGAACAACATCACCATGGCGACCGCAGCGGCCACCATGGCGGCGACGGTGCCGAGATCCGACCGGTACCCAATCACTTGCTCCGATCACTGGCTGTTCAGCCGTCGACCCCACCCGCTGTCAGGACATCGGGTGCTCTCGACCGAGGTGATCACTAGATTGGTTCGGGTGGAGATTGCGATCGAGGTCCGCGACCTACGGATGCGGTACGGCGAGAACGACGTGCTCACCGGGGTCGACTTCGACGTCCACACCGATGAGGTGGTCTGCCTGCTCGGCCCCAACGGCGCCGGCAAGACGACCACCATTGAGATCCTGGAGGGCTTCCGGATCCGCTCCGGGGGCCACGTGGACGTGCTCGGTCAGGACCCAGCACACGCCGACGAGGACTGGCGGGCACGCACCGGGGTGGTGCTCCAGTCATGGCGCGACCACCCACGCTGGACACCCCGCCGGCTTCTGATCCTGCTGGGCGGCTACTTCGAGCCCTACGCCACTCCGGAGCGTCCGAGGCCCTACGACGTCGACGAACTCCTCGAGACCGTGGGGCTCACCGCGCTGGCAGACCGTAAGCTCACCGCCCTCTCGGGCGGTCAACGACGCCGGCTCGACGTTGCCATCGGCATCGTCGGCCGCCCCGAGCTGTTGTTCCTCGACGAGCCCACAGCGGGCTTCGACCCGCAGGCCCGCCGGGAGTTCCACCGGCTGGTGCAACGACTTGCGGGCCTGGAACACACCACGATCCTGCTGACCACGCACGACCTGGACGAGGCCGAGAAGCTGGCCGACCGCGTGCTGATCCTGGCCGGAGGTCGCATCGTCGCCGACGACTCCCCCGACGGCCTGGCGCGGCGGGTCGCCGGCGAGGCGGAGGTGCACTGGTCAGTGGACGAGGAGCGGTTCGTCCGCAAGACAGACGACCCGACCGGGTTCGTCAGGAACCTGTTCGCCCAGGACGGCGACGCGGTGCACGACCTCGACATCCGGCGGGCGAGCCTGGAGGACGCCTACCTCTCCCTGGTCCAACAGCACGAGAGCGGCCACGCCGACGCAGCAGTGCGACTCTTCAAGGAGGTGACTCGGTGAAGGCGCAGCACGCGGTGCGCCTCGGCCTGCGCCGCGGGTGGTTCGAGTTCGTCCAGAGCGTCCGCAGCACCCAGGACCAGGGGTTCTACCTCTTCACCGCCTTCCTCGTCGTCGGCTACCTGTTCCTACGCCGCAACACCGAGGTCGAGGGAACCGACCTGCTGCTCCCCTCCGTCGCACTGCCGAGCATCCTCGGAGCACTTGTCGCTTTCGGCGTCGTGATCGGACCGGCCTACGCCCTCGCCATGGAAAAGGAGGACGGCACCCTGCTCCGGCACAAGGCGGTGCCCCACGGGTTGGCCGGCTACTTCACTGGTCAGCTCGTCTTCCAGACCCTGAGCCTGCTACCGCAGATGGTCGTGATCCTGCTCCCCAGCTTCCTGCTGTTCGACGACCTGATGGCCGACAGCTCCGGCTGGCTCACCGTCGCCTGGGTGCTGCTGCTCGGGCTCCTCGCCGCCCTACCCATCGGGATGATCATCGGCGCGCTCGTGCCCAGCACCCAGAAGGTCAGCACCTGGGGCATGCTTCCGATCATGGTCCTGGCCGGCATCTCCGGCATCTTCTACCCCATCCAGCAGCTGTGGGGTTGGGTGCAGCTCGTGGCGCAGGTCTTCCCGATGTACTGGCTCGGGCTCGGCATGCGTTCGGCCTTCCTGCCCGAGGCCGCCGCAGCCCTCGAGGTCGGCGAGAGCTGGCGCACCCTCGAGACCGTGCTGGTCCTCGGCGCGTGGGCAATCGTTGGCGCCCTCGTGACCCCCCGTGTGCTGCGTCGGATGTCCCGGCGCTCGACGGGCTCCCAGGTCCAGGCAGCCCGCGAGGCCGCCGTCCAATGGGTGCGCTGAACAGCACCGCTCGCGGAGACGGGGAGAGCGACCGCAGGTCGGTGACCCTCAGCCGGTCTGCGCACGGGGAGCCGCTGGCAGGGACACGCAGGACCACCTGGTCGCGCAGTCCGCGATCGACCGGCGCGCGAGCGTTTCGGGGTCCGTGGGAGCGAGGACCAGGGCGAAGACGCTTGTCCACCCGGGACGAACTGCTGCAGCGACGCCCTCGACGGGCCGATCGCCTCTGTGGACGGGCCCGGTCACGGCGGATGATGGAGGTGAGCGTCGAGCCCTGCCGGAGGTGCCTCGTGCAGTTGCATGGAGAAGCGCAGTCCCGCACCTTGCCGGCCGCTACATCTGGAGCGCAACAATCGTCTGGGCGGCGATCTGGGTCGGGACCGCGGTCGTCCTGAAGGGCGGCGGCACCTTCGCGGACATGATCCCGATTCTGACAATCAGCACCGGCTGGTTCATGGCGGTAGTCCCCGGGCAGCGGGCCGCCTCCGACCACAGCAGCTCAGGCCAGAGCAGCTCAGGCTACCGCTGATAGGGCCGGTGAACCGGCCACAGGCCATCGGTCCGGCTGGCCGAGAGGATGACGACGTACTACGCGGCCTCGAGCACTTCCGCTCCGCCGGCCCCCCGCCGCCAGGAGCACGAGCATGCTGGTGATGCAGGAGGTTTCCGGTTCGCGGATCGTTTTGGCCAGGTTGCGACCGAGGGTTGGGGGACGCCTGATCGCTTCCGCGAGGCGTGCGTCGTGGGGTGAGTGATGCTGATCCGCGCCTGCCGCGATCCGCAAGGCTTAGCCAACACCCCCCGTAGGGCTAGACCCCTGCGCACTCGGGTGGCTGTGCCTGGTCGTGGCCATCCGGGCCTTGGACCTTCCGCAGCCCCAAGGCAGGAGGAACAGACGAGACGGAGCAACGTGCAGGAGAATGGTCGCTGCCCTACGACGCAGCGGCACCGACCCAGTTGGACCCGGCTTGCCGCCGACGCCTGCGCTCCACGTTGAGGGTCAGCCCTCGGTCTCACTGCGAAGCCGCCACGCGGTGAGGCCCAGGCTGACCGCGAGCATCGCCAGCAGGAACAGCAGCGCCTGGCCGTCCCATCCCTCGCCCATCCAGGGACCACGGACTAGGTCTCCGGCGTGGGTGACCGGGATGGCGTCGGCGATTCGCGACAGTGCAGTGGGTAGGACCTCCTTCGGTGGGCCGGCGCCACCGAGCATCATGAAGACGAAGAACAGCAGCACGCCGAGGCCCTGGGCAGCCCTCGCCGTGGGGATCAGGAACCCCAACAGGGCGCCGAGGCCGGCAAACGCAACCGCGGTCACCAGGTAGGCCGCGACCACACCTCCCCAGTCCTCCGGCAGCGCGGCGTCGTAGGAGACGACGGAGACGACCGTGAGCAGGACCGCGCCCGCGGTTGCGATCAGCACCGTCACTGCCATGTGCGCGCCGACCAGCGCCGTGGGTCTGACCGCCGAGGCACGGAAGCGGCGCAGGATGCCCTGCTCGCGGTAGCCGGCCAGGTGTACCGGCAGCGACAACACACCAGCGGTGGCCGCGACGAGCGCCACGTAGGCGGAGGTGTAGAAGTCGATAGGCGACAGCCCCTGCCACACCGTCGGGTCCGGCTGACTGCCGAAGACACCGTTGAGGACGTAGAGCACGACCAGCGGAAGCACCAGGACGAACATCACCGTGAGCGGCT
>DATHVS010000200.1:0-15821 GCA_035461195.1 Nocardioidaceae bacterium | reverse complement strand
GGTGGCAAGGCGGCGGTCGAGGTGGGGCGTCGGCTCGCCATGCTGGCGCGCCACGCCCAAGTGCTCGTTGTCACACACCTCCCTCAGGTGGCCGCCTTCGCCGACCAGCACCACGTGGTCCGCAAGAGCAGCGACGGAGTGGTCACCACGTCCGGGTTGGTCACGCTCGACGAGGCTGAACGGGTGCGTGAGCTGTCCCGGATGCTGGCCGGGCTCGAGGACTCCGACACGGCGATGGCGCATGCCCAGGAGCTCCTGCAGACCGCCCAGGAGTCGCGCGCCCCGACCCGCTGACGCACGCACGCCTGCCCGACCGGGGCTTGTGTCCGTGGCAGGATTGCAGCGCGATGAAGTTCCCCTCACGTCAACGATCCGACTCCGTGCTGCCCGGAACGACCGGCCCCCTGCGGGTGGACCGGCGTACGAGCACGCTCGTGCGCCGCCTCAAGCCCGGCGACATCGCGGTCATCGACCACCTCGACCTCGACCGGGCCAACGCGCAGGCGCTGCTCGACAGTGGCGTGGCGGCGGTCGTCAACGCCTCGCCGTTCATCTCGGGGCGTTATCCCAACCTCGGTCCGGAGCTGCTCGCGCGGGCCGGAGTGGTGCTGGTCGACAACGTGGGCCCGGACGCCTTCGGGAAGCTCCACGACGGCACGCCGGCGCGCGTTCACGAGGGTCGGCTCTACGTCAAGGACGAGCCGGTCCTCGAGGGCAAGCAGCTCACGACTGAGGACATCGCGGAGATGATGGCCGAGGCGCGAGGCGGCCTGTCCACGCAGCTCCAGAGCTTCACGCACAACACCACGGAGTTCCTGAGACGCGAGCAGGACCTGCTGCTGCACGGCGAGGGGGCGCCCGACCTGCGCACGCGGCTGGAGGGGCGGCCGGTGGTCGTGGTGGTACGCGGTTACGACTACCGCGAGGACCTGCGCCGCCTGCGCCGCTACATCCGCGAGCAGCGCCCTGTGCTGGTCGGGGTGGACGCCGGTGCCGACGCACTCGTCGAGGCCGGACACCGGCCCGACATCGTGGTGATCGGCGAGCAGGGACTGGCCCCGGGCAATCGGGCAGGCGACGCCACGGTCTCCGACAAGGCGCTGCGTGGGGCCAAGGAGGTCGTGCTGCACAGCGACCGGGCAGGCCGCGCGGTCGGCTCGGACCGGCTCGACCGGATCGGGGTCCGCGCGCACAACTTCTCGGCCTCCGGCACCAGCGAGGACGTCGCGCTCCTGCTCGCCGACCTCGCCGGAGCCTCATTGATCGTCTCGGTCGGGACGCACGCCACGCTGACCGAGTTCCTCGACCGGCACCGCTCGGGGCTCGCGGGGACTTTCCTGACCCGGCTCCGGGTGGGGCCCAAGCTGGTGGACGCAAAGGGCGTCCCGCAGCTGTACTCCGGCCGGGTTCGCGTGTGGCACCTCCTGGCCGTGCTGCTCGCAGGGCTCGCCGCCCTCCTCGTCGCGATAGCGGGCACCCCCGTAGGACAGGAGTGGTGGGACGCGGTGCGCGCGTGGCTCGCCGACGCATTCGACTGGCTCCAAGGACTTTTTTCGTGATCTCTTTCCGGTACCACATCGTCTCGATCGTCTCCGTGTTCCTCGCGCTCGCCGTCGGGGTCGCGCTGGGCGGTGGTCCGCTCAAGGGCGAGGTGGACAACAGCCTCGTCCAGCAGGTGGAGGCCGACCGTCGGGCCAAGGCAGAGCTGCGGACCCAGATCGCCGCTCTCGAGGCGGGCAACGGGTTCACCGACGACTTCGCGGTGCGTGTGGCTCCCACCCTCCTCGACGGGTCGCTCGAGGGTCGACCGGTCACCCTTCTCGTGCTGCCTGGCGCGGAGGAGTCCAGCATCAGCTCTCTGACGGGCATGGTCGAGGACGCGGGCGGGTCGGTCGGGGGCATCGTGCGCGCGGGGGAGGGGCTCATCGACGTGGGGAACCGGCAGCTCGTCGACGAGCTCAGCAGCCAGCTGCTCGACGGGGTCAATGACGTGACGGTTCCCGACGAGGCCGGCACCTACGAGCGCCTCGGGGCGATCCTGGCGCGTGCGGTCGCGACGGACGAGGACGATGGGGCACGCGTGGACGACGCGGCCAACAGCATCCTGTCGGGACTGAGCACCGCCGACCTCATGTCGCCGGCAGGCGACCTCACCCGTCGCGGCAGCCTCGTCCTCGTCGTGACCGGTGGCGGGGCGGAGAGCCCCACCCAGCGGGAAGGCGCGGGGGCGGTGGTCACCGCCATCGTGGACGCGATGGACGAAGCCACCGACGGCGTGGTCCTCGCCGGTCCCATCTCCGCCGCCCGTGCCGGGGGCGTGATCGAGGCGGTACGCCGCGAGGTGGTCACGGCCCAGGAGGTCTCCACCGTGGACACCCTCAACCGGGGCGCCGGCCAGCTGGTGACGATCATGGCGCTCGCCGAGCAGGCAAACGGGCGCTCGGGACACTACGGATCCGTGGACGCGGCCGACGGCGTCATGCCGGCCGCCGCCTCGGAGTGACCCGGCAGGCAGGACATGTCGGCGCGGCTTTGGCCACGACGGCTGCGTTGTTGGTAGCCTAGAACCCCGTGGACGGTTGGTTTTCCAACCGCCTCTTCGCTGATCGATCAGCGAGGTCCGGCACCGAAACCACGGGAGTTGCCTTGGCCGCGTCGCAGCCAACCAAGCACGTCTTCGTCACCGGAGGCGTCGCCTCCTCCCTCGGCAAGGGCCTCACCGCCTCGAGCCTCGGGAATCTTCTCAAGGCACGCGGGCTGCGGGTGACCATGCAGAAGCTCGACCCCTACCTCAACGTGGACCCGGGGACGATGAACCCCTTCCAGCACGGTGAGGTCTTCGTCACCAACGACGGCGGGGAGACCGACCTGGACATCGGCCACTACGAGCGGTTCCTCGACGACGACCTCAGCCAGATCGCGAACGTCACCACCGGCCAGGTCTACTCGCGCGTGATCGCCAAGGAACGTCGCGGGGACTACCTCGGTGACACGGTCCAGGTGATCCCGCACATCACCAACGAGATCAAGGAGCGTGTCCGGGCCATGGCCGGTCCTGAGGTGGACGTGGTCATCACCGAGGTCGGCGGCACGGTCGGTGACATCGAGTCGCTGCCGTTCCTCGAGGCCGCCCGCCAGGTCCGCCACGACGTGGGCCGGGACAACGTGTTCTTCCTGCATGTGTCCCTGGTGCCCTACCTCGCCCCCTCGGGTGAGCTGAAGACCAAGCCGACCCAGCACTCCGTCGCCGCGCTGCGCTCGATCGGTATCCAGCCCGACGCGATCGTGTGTCGTGCCGACCGGGAGATCCCCACGTCGGTCAAGCGCAAGATCTCACTGATGTGCGACGTCGAAGACGAGGCGGTGGTCGCTGCCGTCGACGCCCCGTCGATCTACGACATCCCGAAGGTCCTGCACAGCGAGGGCCTCGACGCCTACGTCGTACGTCGGCTCAACCTCCCGTTCCGGGACGTGGACTGGACGCAGTGGGACGACCTGCTGCGCAGGGTGCACAACCCGGCCGAGGAGGTCACCGTCGCGCTCGTGGGCAAGTACGTCGACCTGCCCGACGCCTACCTCTCCGTCGCCGAGGCGCTGCGCGCCGGAGGGTTCGCCCACGAGGCCAAGGTCCATGTGCGGTGGGTCCCCTCCGACGAGTGCCAGACCCGCGAGGGCGCCGCCCGCCACCTTGCCGATGTCGACGCAGTCCTGGTTCCGGGCGGCTTCGGGGTCCGCGGGATCGAGGGGAAGGTCGGCGCGCTGGAGTACACCCGCACCCACAAGATCCCGACCCTCGGGCTGTGCCTGGGACTTCAGTGCATGGTCATCGAGTACGCCCGGAACGTCGCGGGAGTCGAGAACGCCGACTCGACGGAGTTCGACCCCGACTGCGAGGCGCCGGTGATCGCGACGATGGCCGAGCAGAAGGCGTTCGTGGAGGGCGAGGGCGACCTCGGCGGCACGATGCGGCTGGGGCTGTACCCCGCCCGCCTCAAGGACGGCTCGATCGTTGCGGAGACCTACGGTGCGTCCTCGGTGGAGGAACGGCACCGGCATCGCTTCGAGGTGAACAACGCCTACCGTGACCGGCTCGATGCTGCCGGGCTGGTGTTCTCGGGGACCTCGCCCGACAACAGCCTCGTCGAGTTCGTCGAGCTCCCTCGCGACAAGCACCCCTACTACGTGTCCACCCAGGCCCACCCGGAGCTGCGCTCGCGTCCCACCCGGCCGCACCCGCTGTTCGTCGGCCTCGTCGGCGCGGCTATCGGGCGTCAGCGCGAGCTGCGGTTCCCGATCGACGAGTCGTCACTGCGTCGCCCGGCAACCACCGAAGAGCCGGTCGAGGAGCTCGTGAGCACGGGATCGGCTCACGCCGACGGTGACTCATGACCCTGCGGAGGTGACGCCTCCGGCCGACCGGCGCGAGTCCTGGCCGGTGGTCTCATCCCGTGACCTGTTCCGCGACGAGTGGGTCATGGCCTTGCGCAGCGACACGCTCAGCCGGCCGGGGCACGAGCACGAGCGATTCCACCGGCTGGTGCTCGAGCACCCTGGTGCGGTCATCGTGCTCGCCGTGGACGAGCACGAGCGGGCGCTGGTCCTGCACCAGTACCGCCACCCCGTCGGTCTGCGCTTCGTGGAGCTCCCCGCGGGGCTTCGCGACGACGAGGACGAGGACCCTCGCGCGACCGCCGAGCGCGAGCTCCTCGAGGAGGCCGAGCTGCGCGCCTCGGTCTGGGAGCACCTGCTCACCACCCACCCGTCGCCCGGGATCAGCTCTGAACGGATCGAGATCTTCCTCGCCCGCGGGCTCTCACGGGCACACCGGGGCGGCTTCGAGCCGACCCACGAGGAGGCGGACATGACCACGGCGTGGGTTCCCGTCGACGAGCTGGTGGACGCCGTACTCTCCAGCAGGGTGACCGACGGTCCGCTCGGGCTGGCCGTGCTCGCCTACGTCCTGCGACGCGAGCGGAATCCCATCCCCCGAACGTGAGGCTCGACGTGACGCAATACACTCACCCGCGTCACCCCGAAGACGTGGTGACGATCACATCGTGGAGGGAGTGCGCACCGTGAAGATCGGCGTGCCGAAGGAAGTCAAGGACAACGAGTACCGCGTCGCGATCACGCCCGTCGGCACGCACGAGCTCACCGTGCACGGTCACGAGGTGTTCGTCGAGAAGGACGCGGGCGTCGGCTCCCAGATCCCCGACGAGGAGTACGTCGCAGCGGGCGCGACCATCATCGACAGTGCCGACGACGTGTGGGGCATCGCCGACACGGTATTGAAGGTCAAGGAGCCCGTCGCCGAGGAGTACCCCCGGATGCGGGAGGGGCAGACGCTCTTCACCTTCCTCCACCTCGCCGCCGACAAGCCGCTCACCGAGGAGCTGCTGAAGCGCAAGGTCACCGCGATCGCCTACGAGACCGTGCAGCTTCCCTCCGGATCGCTGCCGCTGTTGTACCCCATGTCGGAGGTGGCCGGCTGCCTCGCCCCCCAGGTCGGTGCGCACGCGCTGATGAAGGCCAAGGGTGGCCGTGGGGTGCTGCTCGGTGGGGTCGGGGGCGTGGCCAACGCCCACGTCGTGGTGATCGGCGCCGGCGTTGCCGGTCAGAACGCCGCGAACATCGCGATGGGCATGGGGGCGGACGTCACCCTCCTCGACACCGACCTCGACAAGCTGCGGATGTCGTTCTGGCGCTACAACAACCGCGTCCACGGCTTGGCCTCCTCGAAGTTGGCCATCCAGCGCGAGGTGCAGCAGGCCGACCTGGTCATCGGGGCGGTGCTGATCCCCGGCGCCAAGGCCCCGAAGCTGGTGAGCAACCAGCTCGTCTCGCAGATGAAGCCGGGCTCGGTGCTGGTCGACATCGCCGTCGACCAGGGCGGCTGCTTCGAGGACACCCGGCCCACCACGCACTCCGACCCCACGTTCGAGGTGCACGACTCGATCTTCTACTGCGTCGCGAACATGCCGGGCGCCGTCCCGCACACGTCGACGTACGCGCTGACCAACGCCACGTTGCCCTACACGGTCGCGCTTGCCGACAAGGGCTGGGAGAAGGCGCTGCGCGACGACCACTCACTGGCCCTCGGTCTCAACACCCATGCGGGCAGTCTCACCAACGCGCCCGTCGGCGAGGCCCACGGCATGGAGTCGGTCACCCTCGAGGGAGCACTCGGCTGAGCGGGCCGACCCCGCTCCAGCGTGCCCTGCGCACCTACCTCGACCATCTCGTGGTGGAGCGTGGGCTCGCCGAGAACACCCTGAAGTCCTACCGCCGGGACCTGCGGCGCTACGTCGGTCACCTCGCCGGTCTAGGTGTCGAGGACGTCTCCGAGGTGACCGAGTCGGCGGTCAGCGGCTTCCTGATGTCCCTGCGCGAGGGGGACGCCGAGCACCAACCGTTGAGCGCGGGCTCGGCGGCCCGGACCGTGGTGGCGGTGCGCGGGTTCCACAAGTTCGCGGTGCGTGAGGGGCTTGCCCAGAACGACCCGGCGGCCGGGGTACGACCACCGGCGTCGGCCAAGCGGCTTCCGAAGGCGCTGCCGCTCTCCGACATCGAGGCGATCCTCGAGGCGGCGGGTGCGCCCGGTACCACCTTGGCCCTGCGCGACCGCGCGCTCCTGGAGCTGCTCTACAGCACCGGGGCACGGATCTCGGAGGCCGTGGGCCTCGACGTCGACGACCTCGACCCGGAGGAGGGCACGGTCCTGCTGCGAGGCAAGGGCGGCAAGGAGCGGATGGTGCCGGTGGGCAGCTACGCACGCGAAGCGGTCGATGGCTACCTGGTGCGGGGTCGGCCGTGCCTGGCGGCGACCGGCCACGGGACGCCCGCGCTGTTCCTCAACGCGCGGGGTGGACGGCTGTCACGACAGAGCGCCTGGGCGGTGCTGGCCAAGGCGGCCGAACGTGCCGGGGTCACCGCGGAGGTCTCGCCGCACACGCTGCGGCACTCGTTCGCCACGCACCTGCTCGACGGCGGTGCCGACGTCAGGGTCGTCCAGGAGCTGCTCGGGCACGCCTCGGTGACGACCACCCAGGTCTACACCCTCGTCACGGTGGACAGCCTCCGGGAGGTCTACGCGACGGCGCACCCACGCGCGCTCGCATAGCGCGCACCCGGTCCGGCCCGCGCGCGAAGAGCGTTGTCCCCAGAGCTTTCCCCAATGATGGGGAGGGTGTGTACGGCGCGCCTGCGTCCTGCACAGGCACGCACCCGATTTACTGAGGTCGTACCCGCGTCGGGCGGCCATGTTGTAGGACGTGCGGCGCACCGCATAGAGTCGCGGCGTTGCTGCGACAAACCGATGTGTCGGCGAGTCGACAAGAGCGCAACGTGACCAGGACACGGGAGGCACGAGCGTGAACGACCCGGTATCCATCGGCATCCGCTCCGCGGGAGCCAACGCCCCGGAGATCCCGCCGCTCGCCGACCCCTCCGGGATGGCCGGTGCCACCCGGACCGACGCAAGCACAGGAGATGCCGCGCGCGTGAGCGAGCCCCTTCCGTTCCGTCACGACGAGCCCGTGCTCGGGCCCACAGGACGGCCGATGCCCGACCTGCCCGAGCCGAAGCCGCTGGCGACCCACGGCAACGCCCGGGTGATCGCGATGTGCAACCAGAAGGGCGGCGTCGGCAAGACCACCACGGCGATCAACCTCGGTGCCGCCCTCGCGGAGTACGGCCGCAAGGTCCTTCTCGTCGACTTCGACCCGCAGGGCTCCCTGTCGGTCGGCCTCGGGCTGAACCCGCACGACATGGAGCTGAGCATCTACAACCTGCTGCTCGAGCCGGGCGTGCGCCTCGACGACGTGGTCGTGCCCACCGGTGTTGCCGGCATGGACCTGCTGCCCTCCAACATCGACCTGTCCGCGGCCGAGGTGCAGCTCGTGCACGAGGTCGCCCGGGAGCAGACCCTGCAGCGCGTCCTCGGCCCGGCTGTCGACGACTACGACGTCATCCTCATCGACTGCCAGCCGTCCCTGGGCCTGCTGACCATCAACGCCCTCACCGCCGCCGACGGCGTGATCGTTCCACTCGAGTGTGAGTACTTCGCCCTGCGCGGTGTCGCCCTGCTCAAGACCACGATCGACAAGGTCCAGGAGCGGCTGAACCCCAAGCTCACGATCGACGGTGTGCTCGGGACGATGTACGACGGACGCACCCTCCACGGCCGAGAGGTCATGGAACGACTCGTCCAGGCCTGGGGCGACACCGTCTTCCACACCGTCATCCGCCGGACCGTGAAGTTCTCCGACTCCACGGTCGCCGGTGAGCCCATCACCAGCTACGCGGGGGCATCTGCCGGGGCAGAGGCCTACCGTCAGCTCGCCCGGGAGGTGCTGGCTCGTTGTCTCGACGGGTGAGTCTGCCCGCGGCCGACGACCTGTTCCGGCCGACCACGGGTGGGGATCGGGGGACCGCCGAGGAGACGTCCGATGAGCCGGCGCACACCCAGGAGCCGGCTGACGAGGAGCCCGCCGGCTCTGCCGGCGACGCCCCGGGGCGCCGCAGTCGCAGGCCGAGCGGACGCGTACGCCACGACGAGAAGATGACGGTATACGTCACCGCCGAGGAGCTCCTCGATCTCGAGCACGCCCGGCTGCTTCTGCGCCGCGACCACGGACTTGCCGTGGACCGTGGTCGACTCGTCCGTGCGGCCGTGGCCATCGCCCTTGCCGACCTCGAGGCCCAGGGCGAGGAGAGCGTGATCGTCGAGCGCCTGAAGCAGGCATGAGCGGCGACGTCGGGGTGAGCGTCGCTCCGGCCGAGGACGGGCAGGGCGGCGGGTTCGCCGTACGCCTCGACAACTTCGAGGGCCCCTTCGACCTGCTGCTGAGCCTCATCGCCAAGCACAAGCTCGACATCACCGAGGTTGCGCTCTCGAAGGTCACCGACGAGTTCATCGCACACATCAAGGCCGCCGGCGAGGTGTGGGACCTCGAGCAGACCACGTCCTTCCTGCTCGTCGCCTCGACCCTGCTCGACCTCAAGGCGGCCCGGCTGCTGCCGCAGGGCGACGTGGAGGACGAGGAGGACCTCGCGCTGCTCGAGGCCCGCGACCTGCTGTTCGCCCGGCTCCTGCAGTACCGCGCCTACAAGCAGGTGGCCGCGGTTCTCGAGAAGCGGATGGCTGCCGAGTCGCGCCGGGTGCCCCGAGCGGTCGGGCTCGAGGAGCGGTACGCCGGCCTGCTGCCGGAGGTGCTGATCGGACTCGGGCTCGACGAGTTCGCGGCGCTGGCCGCCAAGGCGCTTGCGCCCAAGCCGGTCCTCGAGCTCTCGCTGGCGCACATCCACGCCCCGACGGTGAGCGTGAAGGAGCAGGCGGCGCTCGTGGTCGACCGGCTGCGGCGGCACAAGGCGATGACCTTCCGCGCCCTCGCCGGCGACTCGCCGGACATGCTCACGACGGTGGCCCGCTTCCTCTCCCTGCTCGAGCTGTTCCGGGAAGGGGCGGTCTCCTTCGACCAGATGTCGCCGCTCGGCGAGCTGACCGTGCGCTGGACCGGGTCGGAGGAGGGCGAGGTGGACATCCACGACGAGTTCGACGGAGCCCCGCCCGACGGCGGGACCGCAGAGGAGAACGACCCCGAGACAGCAGAGCCCGACGACGAGGACGAGCAGTGACCGAGGACCAGGCCGCACAGGAAGCGAACGAACCGCGCCAGAACATCGAGAGCGAGGGGAGCGTGGACGGTCCGGAGACCCTGGCGGTCCCGGTGGCCGAGCTCCGGCCCGCTCTCGAGGCGGTGCTCATGGTCGCCGACCAGCCCCTGGACCAGGTGACGCTCGCCAGTGCGGTCGGCTACCCGGTCGAGGAGGTCGCCGCCGCCCTGGCCGACCTGACGGAGGAGTACTCCGCTCAGGGCAGGGGCTTCGACCTGCGCAACGTCGCTGGGGGCTGGCGCTACTACACCCGCGAGGAGTACGCCCCGGTCGTCGAGAAGTTCGTGCTCGACGGTCAGCAGGCACGTCTGACCCAGGCTGCGCTCGAGACCCTCGCGGTCGTCGCCTACAAGCAGCCGGTCAGCCGGGCCCGGGTCTCTGCGGTGCGGGGGGTGAACGTCGACGGTGTCATGCGCACGCTGCTCACCCGCGGACTGGTCGAGGAGTGCGGCCACGACGGGGAGACCGGAGCGCTGCTGTACCGCACGACCAGCTACTTCCTCGAGCGGATCGGCGTGACCTCGATCGAGGAGCTGCCCGAGCTCGCACCGTTCCTGCCCGAGATGGGCGACCTCGACGAGCTCACCGAGTCCGGCGGCCCAGGTGGTGCGCCGGGCATGGTGTCCGTTGCCGCGTCCGGGGCCGACTCCGCCACCGGTGACGCTGCGTCCGGCGAGACCGCTGCGTCCGCCGAGGTCACGGACACCGCTGGGTCCGTGGAGCCCGCCGACGGTCAGCGCTCGGGGCCCGAGGAGAGCCGATGAGCGAGGGGCCCGAGCTCGACGCCGAGGGGATGATCCGGCTCCAGAAGCTCCTCGCCCAGTCCGGTGTCGCCAGCCGCCGCAAGTGCGAGGAGCTGATGCTCGATGGCCACGTCGAGGTCGACGGAGAGGTCGTGACCCGTCTCGGCACGAAGGTCGACGCCAGGACGGCGGTGATCCGGGTCGCCGGTAAGCGCCTCCCACCAGTGACGCCTCACGTTTACCTCGTGCTCAACAAGCCCCGCGGCGTGGTGTCGACCATGTCCGACCCCGAGGGGCGGCGTACTCTCTCCGACTTCGTCGCCGACCGGCCGGAGCGGCTCTTCCACGTGGGGCGTCTCGACACCGACACCGAGGGTCTGATCCTGCTCACCAACGACGGCGACTTCGCCCATCGCATGGCTCACCCGTCGTACGAGCTGGACAAGACCTACGTCGCCGAGGTGCCGGGACCGGTCAGCCGGGCCACGGTGCGCAAGGTCCTGGCCGGGGTGGACCTCGAGGACGGGCCGGTGGCTGTCTCGTCGTTCAAGGTGATCTCTAGTCACAAGGACAAGGCGATCGTGGAGCTGGTGATACACGAGGGGCGAAATCGCATCGTCCGCCGGCTCCTGGAGTCCGTCGGCCACCCGGTGCGCAGGCTGACGCGGACCGCGATCGGCCCGGTGAGGCTGACCGGCCTGCGTCGAGGCGAGATGCGGGAGCTCACCCGCGACGAGCTCGGCACACTGCTGGACGCCGCCCGGCTCTGACCCGGCCAGCGACTAGGGTTGTTGCCCGGGGCCGAGGCCCACGAGCGACAGCGGGACGAGGAGACGAGGCGTGGCGGTGCGGGCAGTGCGAGGGGCGACCCAGCTCGACGCGGACGACCGCGAGCACATGCTCGAACGGGTCGCGGAGATGGTCACCGACGTGATGGCGGCCAACTCCCTCGAGGTGGACGACTTCATCAGCGTGATCTTCACCGCCACCCCCGACCTGGTCTCGGAGTTTCCCGCGTACGCCGCCCGACGTCTCGGCTTCGGCGACGTGCCGTTGATCTGCGCCCGGGAGCTCGCCGTAGAGGGGGCGATGCCGCGGGTGGTGCGCATGCTCGCCCACGTGGAGACCGATCTGGCGAGTCGTGACATCACGCACGTCTACCTGCACGGCGCCGCGGCGCTGCGAAGCGACCTCACCAAGGTCCGGTCCGTGCCGGACTCGGACCCGGCCTGATGACGGGCCCGGCTCCCGGGGTCACCGGTCCGGTGCTGGTGGTCGGCGCCGGCCTGCTCGGCACCTCCATCGGTCTCGCTCTGCGCCGCCAGGGGCTGGAGGTACTACTGCGGGACGTCAACCCGCAGAACCTGACCATCGCCACCGGGGTGGGCGCTGGGGTGGACGCCGAGGCGACGACCGTCCCAGCACCTGTGCAGCTGGTCGTGGTGGCCGTTCCCCCGGACCACCTGGCTGACCAGATCGTCGGTGCACTCGAGTCGCACGAGGGTGTCGTCACCGACGTCGGCAGCGTGAAGGAGGCGCCGCTGAGGGCGGTGGCCCAGCGGGTCACGTCGGCGGACCTGGCCCGCTACGTCGGTTCGCACCCCATGGCAGGCAGTGAGAGGTCGGGTCCGTTTGCCGCATCGTCGGCACTGTTCGACGGCCGGCCGTGGGCGGTCACCCCTCACGAAGCAGCCGATCCGGCGGCTGTGGAGCTGGTGACGGGCCTGGCACGGGCCTGCGGAGCCACCCCGGTCGCCCTCAGCCCGGCCGACCACGACGCGGCGGTGGCGCGCATCTCACACCTGCCGCACCTGTTGGCGGCGTTGGTCGCCGGACGCCTCGCCGACGCCCCTGCCAGTCACCTGGCCCTCTCAGGGCAGGGCGTGCGCGACGTCACGCGCATCGCTGCGGGCGACCCCGGGCTGTGGCAGCAGATCGTCGCGGGCAACGCCGAGGCCGTTGGTGAACTGCTCGGCGCGGTCCGCAGCGACCTCGACGAGCTGCTCGACGCCGTCCGGGCGGGCGACCGGGACCGGGTCGCCGCGCTGCTCGAGCGTGGCGTTGCCGGCACGGCCGCGATCCCCGGAAAGCACGGAGGCCCGGCCCAACCCACCGCTGCCGTCTACGTCACCGTCCCGGACCACCCCGGCGAGCTGGCACGGCTGCTCGCCGACGCAGGGGAGATCGGGGTCAACGTCGAGGACCTGCACATCGACCACGACCCGGGACGACCCGTGGGTCTGGTGGAGCTGACCGTGGCCGCCGACCGGGCGGACTTCTTGAAGACGTCGCTCGAGGCCCGAGGCTGGACCTCGCACCGGTAGGCTTCGGCGGCGGACAGTCGTGCGAGCAGAAGAGGACCCTCCAGAGTTGACCAGTGTCGTCGTGGCCATGGACGGACCTTCCGGGTCGGGCAAGTCGAGCACCTCTCGCGGGGTTGCGAGACAGCTCGGGCTGCGCTACCTCGACACCGGCGCCATGTTCCGCGCGGTGACGTGGTGGATGCTCCAGCACGACGTGGACGTGGGGGACGGCGCCACCGTCGCGGCCCACGCGGAGGAGCCGGTGCTGGTCTCCGGCACCGACCCGGACGCGCCGACGATCACCGTCGACGGCACGGATGTCGCGGGCCCGATCCGCTCACCGGAGGTGACGGCGGCCGTGAGCGCGGTCAGTGCCGTGCCCGAAGTCAGGGCGCGGTTGCTGCGCCTGCAGCGCGAGATCATCGGTGACGGCGGAATCGTCGTAGAGGGCCGCGACATCGGGACCGCGGTTGCTCCGGACGCCGAGGTCAAGGTGTACCTCACCGCCGACCCCGAGGCCCGGGCCGCGCGGCGAACCGCCGAGCTCGCTGCGGGCACCGACGTGACGGCGACGCAGGAGTCGCTGCTGAGGCGGGACCGTCTCGACTCCGGGAGGAAGACATCCCCGCTGGTCATGGCGGAGGACGCCCACCACATCGACACCACACCTTTCACGCTGGACGAGGTGATCGAGCAGGTGGTGGCACTCGTAGAGGGCGTGAACGCACGATGAGGCGCTCGCGGAGCGTCGCTCATCACGACCTTCCGCGGTCCCACGACGCCGTCCATCCTTCTCACAGGCTGCTCCGGGTGCTGCGCCCGGCCGCCCGGGCATGGTTCCGTTCGAGGTACGACGTGCACATCCACGGCGAGGAGCACGTCCAGCGGCAGGGGCCCCACATCATCGCCTCCAACCACCTCGGCCTCGTCGACGGTCCCCTCCTGGCTGCGTTCGCCCCGCGACCGGTGCACGCTCTGACCAAGAAAGAGATGTTCGAGGGACGCACGGGTCTCGCGCTGCGCGCCCTCGGGCAGATCCCGCTGTCGCGCTACGAGGTCGACCCCTCCGCGATCAAGGACTGCCTGCGGGTCCTCCGTGACGGGGGAGTGGTGGCCATCTACCCGGAGGGCACCCGCGGCTCGGGAGAGTTTCGCCACATGCGCAACGGCGTCGCCTACCTCGCGCTGGTGACCGGGGCGCCCGTCATACCCCTGGCTGTGTTCGGCACCCGTGAGGCCGGCGGTGGCCTCGACTCGGTCCCGCCGCGCGGTTCTCGATTCGACTTGGTGTACGGACCTCCGGTCTACTGGGACCCACAGCCTTGGCCGCGCCAGCAGGCGTACGTGCGGCAGGTGGCCGACTCCCTACGGAAGACATTCCTCGACCACCTTGTTGAAGCAAGGCGTATCACCGGCCGGGAGCTTCCTGGCCCGGTCCCCGGGTTCTTCGAGGAGCAGTTCGGCAATGGCCTGCGCCCGGACCCGTCACGAGAGAGAAGCCATGACCACTGAGCACGTCGAGCCCGCCACGGGCCCCGCACCGGTGCTGGCCGTGGTCGGCCGCCCCAACGTGGGGAAGTCGACCCTGGTGAACCGGATCCTCGGCCGCCGCGAGGCGGTCGTCGAGGACGTCCCGGGCGTCACCCGTGACCGGGTCTCCTACGACGCCACCTGGAACGGCCGTGCCTTCACCGTCGTCGACACCGGTGGGTGGGACCCCGACGCCCGCGGGCTCGCCGAGCGCATAGCCGGGCAGGCCGAGGTCGCCGTCAACGTCGCCGACGCCGTGCTGTTCGTCGTCGATGCCACCGTAGGGATCACCGACGCCGACGAGGCTGTGGTCCGCATCCTGCGCAAGGCCGACAAGCCCGTGGTCCTCGCTGCGAACAAAGTCGACGACATGCGCACCGAGGCCGAGGCCTACGGGCTGTGGAACCTCGGGCTCGGCGAGCCCTACCCGGTCTCTGCGCTGCACGGACGCGGATCGGGCGACCTGCTCGACGCGATCCTCAAGGCGCTCCCGGAGACGCCACCGGAGACCTTCGAGGAAGTCGGCGGCCCACGGCGGGTCGCGATCGTCGGCAAGCCCAACGTCGGGAAGTCGTCGCTGCTGAACAAGCTCGCCCGTGAGGACCGCGTCGTGGTCGACGACGCCGCAGGTACGACGGTGGACCCGGTCGACGAGCTCATCGAGCTCGGTGGCCGGCCTTGGCGCTTCATCGATACCGCCGGCATCCGCAAGCGTGTCAAGGAGGCATCGGGCCACGAGTACTACGCCAGCCTGCGCACGAACACCGCGATCGAGCGCGCCGAGGTCGCCGTCCTCGTGGTCGACGCCTCCATGCCGCTCTCCGAGCAGGACCAGCGGATCATCAGCACCGTCGCCGAGGGGGGCCGTGCCCTCGTCATCGCCTTCAACAAGTGGGACCTCGTCGACGAGGAGCGCCGCTACTACCTCGACCGAGAGATCGAGCGAGACCTCGTGCGCGTCCAGTGGGCTCCTCGGGTCAACATCACCGCGCGTACCGGCTGGCACGTCGACAAGCTCGTGCCCGCCCTCGACGCCGCCCTCGGGGGCTGGGAGACCCGTGTCGGCACCGGCGCCCTCAACTCGTTCCTGGGCCGCCTCGTTGCCGAGCACCCGCACCCCGTCCGGGGCGGGAAGCAGCCGCGGATCCTCTTCGGGACACAAGCGTCTACGTCGCCTCCCACGTTCGTCCTGTTCACCTCCGGCAAGCTCGAGGCGTCCTACCTCCGCTTCATAGAACGCCGGCTCCGCGAGGAGTTCGGATTTGTCGGCTCGCCGATCCACCTGCAGCAGCGGCCCCGGAAACGCGACAGGAAGTGACCGGTTGCGGGCCGGTAGCGGGCCTGGGGTAAGGTTCTCACCGCCCGCTCGTCGCGAGTCGACACAGCGGGCATCGGGCTGTGGCGCAGCTTGGTAGCGCACTTGACTGGGGGTCAAGGGGTCGCAGGTTCAAATCCTGTCAGCCCGACCGATCAAACCGCCTCTGACCTGCGGAAACGCGGTGTCAGGGGCGGTTTCTGTCTTGAACTGTTCGGTGGTGCCGTTTGGTCAAGTCGCGGATGGCGCAAATGT
>DATHVS010000199.1:0-26349 GCA_035461195.1 Nocardioidaceae bacterium | reverse complement strand
CGGCCTGGCCGCGAGCCCCACGACGGAGGTGCTCCTCGAGGAGTCGATCATCGGGTGGAAGGAGTACGAGCTCGAGGTCATGCGCGACACCGCGGACAACGTGGTGATCGTCTGCTCGATCGAGAACCTCGACCCGATGGGCGTGCACACCGGCGACTCGATCACCGTCGCCCCGGCGATGACCCTGACCGACCGCGAGTACCAGCTCGTGCGCGACCTGTCGATCGGGATCATCCGGTCGGTGGGCGTGGACACCGGCGGCTGCAACATCCAGTTCGCGGTGGACCCCAGCGACGGGCGGCTGATCGTCATCGAGATGAACCCGCGCGTCTCGCGCTCCAGCGCCCTGGCGTCGAAGGCCACGGGTTTCCCGATCGCGAAGATCGCGGCGAAGGTGGCCATCGGCTACACCCTCGACGAGATCCCCAACGACATCACCCAGGAGACCCCGGCGAGCTTCGAGCCCACACTCGACTACGTAGTGGTGAAGGTGCCCCGGTTCGCGTTCGAGAAGTTCCCCGCGGCGGACCCCACGCTGACCACCCACATGAAGTCGGTCGGCGAGGCGATGGCGATCGGCCGCAGCTTCACCGAGGCGCTCCAGAAGGCGTTGCGGTCGCTGGAGAAGAAGGACGCGGTCTTCGACTGGAGCCACCGCTGGGTGGACCTCGACAAGGACGCCCTGCTCGAGGAGGTTCGGATTCCGCACGACGGCCGCCTCAAGAAGGTCATGGACGCCCTGCGCGCCGGGGCCACGCCGGAGGAGGTCTTCGAGGCGACCGCGATCGACCCGTGGTTCGTCGACCAGCTCGCCCTCATCAACGAGGTTGCCCTGCAGGTGCTGGAGGCCCCCGAGCTGACGGCTTCCGTGCTGCGTCTGGCCAAGCGGCACGGCTTCTCCGACGTCCAGATCGGCAAGCTTCGCGACCTCAGCCCCGCCGTCGTTCGGGGCGTGCGGCACGCGCTGGGCATCCGTCCTGTCTACAAGACGGTGGACACGTGTGCGGCCGAGTTCGCTGCGCGTACGCCGTACCACTACTCGTCCTACGACGAGGAGACCGAGGTCGCGCCCCGCGAGAAGCCGGCTGTGATCATCCTCGGCTCCGGTCCGAACCGCATCGGCCAGGGCATCGAGTTCGACTACTCCTGCGTCCACGCGTGCCTGGCGCTGTCGGAGGCCGGCTACGAGACGATCATGGTCAACTGCAACCCCGAGACCGTCTCCACCGACTACGACACCTCCGACCGGCTCTACTTCGAGCCGCTGACCCTGGAGGACGTGCTGGAGATCGTCCACGCCGAGCGTCTGGCCGGTCCGGTCGCAGGTGTGATCTGCCAGCTCGGGGGTCAGACCCCGCTGGGGCTCGCGCAGGGGCTCGAGGACGCCGGTGTCCCCATCGTCGGCACCACCCCGGAGGCGATCCACCTCGCCGAGGAGCGTGGTGCGTTCGGTCGGGTGCTTGCCCAGGCGGGGCTGCCCGCGCCCAAGCACGGCATGGCCGTCTCCTACGACGAGGCCCGCGCCATCGCCGAGGAGATCGGCTACCCGGTGCTGGTGCGGCCGTCGTACGTCCTCGGCGGGCGGGGCATGGAGATCGTGTACGACGACGACGCGCTGCGCGGCTACATCTCCCGAGCGACCGAGATCAGCCCCGAGCACCCCGTCCTCGTCGACCGGTTCCTCGACGATGCTGTCGAGATCGACGTCGACGCGTTGTACGACGGCGAGGAGCTCTTCCTCGGCGGAGTCATGGAGCACATCGAGGAGGCCGGCATCCACTCCGGCGACTCGAGCTGTGCGCTGCCGCCGATCACCCTGGGCCGGGAGACCGTCGAGCGGATCCGCCGCTCCACCGAGGCGATCGCCAAGGGCGTCGGCGTGAAGGGGCTGCTCAACGTGCAGTACGCCATGGCCTCCGACGTCCTCTACGTCCTCGAGGCCAACCCGCGTGCGTCGCGCACGGTGCCGTTCGTCTCCAAGGCGACCGGCACGCCGCTGGCCAAGGCAGCCGCCCGGGTCATGATGGGAACATCCATCGCCGACCTCCGCGCCGAGGCTCTGCTCCCGCCGGTGGGGGACGGAGGCGATCTTCCGCCGGACGCCCCGATCGCCGTCAAGGAGGCGGTCATGCCGTTCAACCGGTTCAAGACCTTCGAGGGCAAGACCGTCGACGCGGTCCTCGGGCCCGAGATGCGCTCGACCGGCGAGGTCATGGGTTTCGACGCCGTGTTCGGCACCAGCTTCGCCAAGGCGCAGACCGCGGCCTACGGCGACCTCCCGCTGGAGGGGAAGATCTTCGTGAGCGTGGCCAACGTCGACAAGCGGCACATGATCTTCCCGATCAAGCTGCTCGCCGACCTCGGCTACGAGATCCTGGCCACCGCCGGCACGGCCGAGGTGCTGCGCCGCAACGGCGTCGAGACCACCGTGGTCCGCAAGCACAGCGAGGGAGTCGGCCCTGAGGGCGAGCCGACGATCGTGGGGCGGATCCTTTCGGGAGAGGTGCGGCTGGTGGTGAACACCCCGCACGGAAGCACGAAGGGCGGCTCGCCACGGCTCGACGGCTACGAGATCCGCACCGCCGCCGTCCTGGCGAACGTCCCGTGCATCACGACCGTCCAGGGTCTCGCCGCTGCGGTTCAGGGCATCGAAGCGGTCCGTGCCGGCGACATCGGCGTGCGCTCGCTCCAGGACTGGGAGCCGCTCGTGCGCAACGAGTGCGCACCGGGGGATGCCAGGTGACCCTCTACCGCTTGTTCTTCGACCACGCCCTCGTCCGCGTCGACGCCGAGACCGCCCACCGGGCCGGCTTCGGGCTCCTGCGAGCGGGCCGGCAGGTCGTGGACCGGCTGCCCCTCTCCGCTCCCGAGAACCCCGTGCAGGCGCTGGGTCTGACCTTCCCGGGTCCGCTCGGGCTCGCCGCGGGTTTCGACAAGAACGCCGAGGGCATCGACGCTCTCGCGGCGCTCGGCTTCTCGTTCGTCGAGGTAGGCACGGTGACCGGGGAGGGGCAGCCGGGCAACCCGCGGCCGCGACTGTTCCGCCTGCCCGCCGACCGTGCCGTGGTCAACCGGATGGGCTTCAACAACGATGGTGCCGAGGTGGTGGCTGGGCGGCTCGAGGAACGCCGACGCAGCGGCCGGGCCTCGGGCGTCGTGGTCGGGGTCAACATCGGCAAGACCAAGGTGGTGCCCGAGGATGAGGCGGTGGCCGACTACGAGAAGAGCACCCGGCTGCTCGCCCCGTACGCCGACTACCTCGTGGTCAACGTCAGCTCACCCAACACGCCCGGCCTGCGCGACCTCCAGGCAGTAGAGAAGCTCGAGCCGCTGCTCGAGGCGGTACGCCGACAGGCCGACGCCGTGACCGACTCGAGAGTGCCGCTGCTGGTGAAGATCGCCCCCGACCTCAGCGACGAGGACGTGCTTGCGGTGGCCGACCTCGCCGGGAGCATCGGCCTGGACGGTGTCGTGGCCACCAACACCACCGTGTCGCGTGGCGGGCTGGTGTCGGCACCAGACGAGGTGGAGCGCGTCGGGGCGGGTGGCCTCTCCGGCGCGCCGCTCAAGGAGCGCTCGCTCGAGGTGCTTCGGCTGCTGCGCGGTCGGCTCGACCCGGCCATGACGGTGATCTCGGTCGGCGGCATCAGCACAGCCGATGACGCACGCGAGCGGCTCGCGGCGGGCGCGAACCTGCTCCAGGCCTACACGGCGTTCATCTACGAGGGCGCCCTGTGGCCGTCCCGGGTGCAGCGTGAGCTCGCCTCGTCCCCCGCAGAGGTCCCCGGGACGGCTGGATGACGAGGGCTGCAAGAGGTCCCGTGCAGGTACAGGGCGAGGTGCTGAGCAACAAGCGTTCCGGTGTCTATCAGCACCTGACCCTGGTGGCCGCGGGGGTCGCCGAGCGCTTCCGGCCGGGCAGCCGCGTCGCCCTCGCCGTCGGCGGCGGCCTCTCGGACCGCATGCTGCGTCGTGCGTTCCCGATCCACCGAGCCCGCGCCACCGGTGCCTACCGCAGCACCGTCGAGGTCGTCTTCCCGGTCACCGAGGCCGGAGAGGCCTGGCTCGCGGGGCTGCCGGCGGGTGCGACCGTCGACGTGGTCGGTCCGGTCGGCCGGCCCTACGCGCTGCCGAAGGAGCCGGTGGCCTGCATCCTCGCCGGGCACGCCCACGCGGCAGCGCCGTTGTTCAGCCTCGCCGAGCGGTTGCGTGAGCGCGGTTGCGCGGTGCACATGGTGCTCGGGGGAGCGACCGAGAAGGACCTGTTCGGCGCCCTCGAGGCCAAGCGCGCCGTCAAGACCGTGCTCGTCACCACCGAGGACGGCTCGGTCGGTGTGCGCGGGGACATCGCCGCCGTGCTGCCCGAGCTGCTGAGTCGCAGCGGCAGCGACGTGGTGTACGCCGCGGCACCCCCACCCGTCCTCCACCGAGTGGCCGCCGCCGCTGAGCAGCACGGGGCGTGGAGCCAGACCGCTCTCGAGACGGGGCCCGTGTGCGTCAGCGGGTCGTGCCTGACGTGCGTGGTGCCCGTCGTGGGGGAGGACGGCGTCTCCCGGATGGTGCGTTCCTGCGTAGAAGGGCCGGTGTTCCGCGGGGACCGCGTGCGGTGGGTCGACGTCGGCACCGTCCCCGAGGACTGCTTCGGCGGCCCGCGCCCGGCGGAGCGGCGATGAGTGTCGACCTCACGACGACCCTCGGAGAGCTGACCCTCGCCAACCCGGTGATGATCGCGTCGGGCTGCGCCGCGGGCAGGGACCTCGAGCCGTTCGGCGTCCTCGGGGAGCTCGGTGCCCTGGTGACCCGGTCGGTGACCCTGGACCCGAGAGCCGGCGGGCCGCCACCGCGCGCGGTCGAGACCCCCAGCGGGCTCCTGTCCGACACCGGCCTCCAGGGCAACGGGCTCCAGGGCTTCCTGGCCACCGAGCTGCCCTGGCTGGCGCAGCAGCAGGTGCGCACCGTCGTCTCGATCGCAGGGCACAACCTCGGCGAGTGGGCCGAGCTCGCCCGCCGGGTGGGGCTGAGCCCGGGGGTCGCGGGGGTGGAGGTCAACCTGGCCTGGCCCACGTGCGCCGCCGCCCGCGACTCCTACAAGGCCGGCAAGATCGTCGCCGCCGTCCGCCGTGACATGCCCCGGGGCATCACCGTCCTGGCGAAGGTCGCACCCGAGGTGCACCACGTCGTCGACGTCGCCCGTGCCTCGGTGAAGGCCGGCGCGGACGGCGTCGTGGTCGGCCACGGGCTGCCCGGCCTCGCCCTCGACCCCAGGACGCTTCGGCCGGCCCTGGGCAGCGGGACCGGAGACCTCAGCGGCCCGGCCGTCCACGCCGTCGCGCTGCGCTGCATCTGGGAGGTCCACTCCGCGATGCCGGAGGTCCAGGTCGTCGGCAGCGGTGGCGTCCGCACCGGCTTCGACGCCCTGGCGATGCTGGCCGCAGGAGCCGGCGCCGTCCAGGTCGGCAGCACCGTCCTCCACGACCCCGGGGCCCCCGCACGGGTCGTCTCGGAGCTGCGTGACGAGCTCACCTCCCGCGGCATCCCGAGCGTGGCGGACGCCATCGGCCGTGCCCACCGACCAGAAGGAGAACCACGATGACGTTCGGTGCCCGCCTCCGTGAGGCCATGGACTCCCGCAGCCCCTTGTGCGCGGGGATCGACCCGCACCCCTCCCTCCTCGACGCGTGGGGCCTCACCGACAGCCCGGTCGGGCTCGAGCGTTTCTCGCTGGCCGTCGTCGAGGCACTGGCGGGCAGCGTCGCCGCGCTCAAGCCGCAGTCGGCGTTCTACGAGCGTCACGGCGCCCAGGGGGTCTCCGTCCTGGAGAAGGTGATCGCCGCGGCGCGGGGGCTCGGAGTGCTCGTGGTCCTCGACGTCAAGCGCGGGGACATCGGCTCCACGGCCCAGGCCTACGCCGACGCCTACCTGGACCCGACCTCGTCCCTCGCGGTCGACGCGATCACGGCAAGCCCGTTCCTCGGCTTCGGGTCTCTGGACCCGATGATCGACACCGCCCTGGCCCATGACGCGGGCGTCTTCGTCCTCGCGCTGACGTCGAACCCCGAGGGGCGGCAGGTGCAGCACGCCACGACGCCGGACGGGCGGACCGTGGCGGGCGCCGTGCTCGACGCCGTGTCCGAACGGAACGAGGGGGCGACCCCGATGGGCTCGGTCGGCGCCGTCGTGGGCGCCACGATCGGCCAGACCCACGAGAACCTCGCGGTCAACGGTCCCCTGCTCGTTCCCGGCCTCGGGGCCCAGGGCGGCACCGCCTCCGACGTACGCCGGATCTTTGGGGGCGCCGCCGGAAACGTGCTGGCCAGCAGCTCCCGCGGCATCCTCTCCGCCGGGCCCGACAAGGCCGCGCTCCACGCCGCAGCCCAGCGGACGGCGCGCGAGCTCGACGCTCTGGCCCAGGCATGACCCGCGCACGGATCGGGCTCGTAGCCCCAGGACTCGTCCTGTTCGCGCTCCTCACCGGCTGCGCGAGCGAGACCGAGCAGTACTGCGCCGAGCTCGAGGACCGGAAGGGAACGCTCGCCGACCTCGCGATCAGGTCGGGGGAGCCGGACTCCGAGGTGCTCGCCGAGACGCTCGACGTCTGGCGTGAGCTGCGAGACGAGGCACCCGGGGACGTCGCCGACGAGTGGTCGACCCTGGTGTTCGCACTCGAGGGGCTCGTCGAGGCGTTCGAGGCCGCGGGCACGAACCCCGGGGAGTACGACCCGGCCTCGCCTCCACCGGGGGTGAGCGAAGCCGAAGCCAAGCGCCTCGAGGACGCCGCGGCCAAGCTCGCCTCGCCTCGCGTGGCGAGCGCCGGGACGGACCTGCAGCAGCACGCGCGGGACGTGTGCAAGGTCGACCTCGGCCTGAGCACCCGCGAGGGCTGAGCGCGACCGATCGCGTTGCGGCACGCCGAGGACCATGACTAGATTGCTCATCTGTCCGTGCTCGCACCGATGAGCTCTCCGCCCGATTCGATGAGGACGTCACCGTGGCCCTTCCGCCACTCACTCCGGAGCAGCGCCAGGCTGCGCTGGACAAGGCCGCGGCCTCGCGCCGGGAGCGCGCCGAGGTCAAGAACCGCCTGAAGCACTCCGGGGCCTCCATCGTCGAGGTCCTCAAGCAGGGCCAGGAGAACGACGTGATCGCCAAGATGCGCGTTGTCGACCTTCTCCAGTCGATGCCGGGCCTCGGCAAGGTGCGGGCCCGTCAGGTGATGGAGCGGCTCAACATCTCCGAGAGCCGCCGCGTGCGTGGGCTGGGCGCGAACCAGATCGCCGCGCTCGAGCGTGAGTTCGGCTCGAGCGAGAGCGGGTGACGGGCCAGGGCAGCGGGGGATCGGGCGAGCAGCGTCCGCCCGTGTCCGCCCGAGGACGCCTCACCGTCCTGGCCGGTCCCACCGCCGTGGGCAAGGGGACCGTGGCCGCCGACATCCGCAGGAACCACCCCGAGGTCTGGATCTCGGTCTCGGCCACCACCCGCAAGCCGCGGCCCGGCGAGGTCCACGGCCAGCACTACTGGTTCGTGAGCGACGAGGAGTTCGACAAGCTGGTCGACTCCGACCAGCTGCTCGAGTGGGCCGTGGTCCACAAGGGAGCCCGCTACGGCACTCCGCGCAAGCCGGTCGAGGAGGCCATCGCGGCCGGACGGCCGGCGCTGCTCGAGATCGACCTCCAAGGGGCACGGCAGGTCCGACGGACGATGCCCGACGCGCTGTTCGTCTTCTTGGCCCCGCCGTCGTGGGAGGAGCTCGTCCGTCGCCTGGTCGGCCGGGGCACCGAGACCCCTGAGGAGCGGGAGCGCCGGCTGGAGACCGCTCGCGAGGAGCTGGCCGCCGAGTCGGAGTTCGACGTGACCGTGGTGAACACCGAGATTCACGCCGCGAGCGAAGAGTTGGTAGCCTTGATCAAGAACGTTCCGACTCATCCCTGACGTCGATCCACCAACTGACTCTGTGAGGCCTACAAGCGTGTCTGGCTCCCTGCCCGTTGCCGAGGGCATCACCAACCCGTCCATCGACGAGCTCCTGACGAAGACCGACTCGAAGTACAAGCTGGTCCTCTACAGCGCCAAGCGCGCCCGTCAGATCAACGCGTACTACTCCCAGCTCGGCGAGGGCCTCCTCGAGTACGTCGGTCCGCTGGTCGACACCCACGTCCAGGAGAAGCCGCTGTCGATCGCCCTGCGGGAGATCAACGACGACCTTCTCACCTGCGAGGACATCGACCCCGACGCCGAGGCCACAGAGAGCCCCGAGGCCTGACCGTGACCTCGGCCGGGTTCCCGGTTGACGGCAGCCGGCGCCCCCACGTCGTACTCGGCGTGAGTGGCGGCATTGCTGCATACAAGGCGTGTGAGCTCCTGCGCAGGTTCACCGAGTCCGGACACGACGTGACCGTCGTCCCGACCGCGTCGGCGCTGGAGTTCGTCGGTGCCCCCACCTGGGCGGCGCTGTCCGGCAAACCGGTCGCCACCGATGTGTGGTCGCACGTCCACGAGGTGCCCCACGTCCGCATCGGTCAGAGCGCCGACCTCGTCGTGGTCGCCCCGGCCACGGCGGACCTGATGGCCAAGGCCGCCCACGGCCTCGCGGACGACCTGCTCACCAACACCCTCCTGACCGCCCGCTGCCCGGTCTTGCTCGCCCCGGCGATGCACACCGAGATGTGGGAACACCCCGCCACTCGCGACAACGTGGAGACCCTCCGCCGTCGGGGAGTGCTCGTCCTCGAGCCAGCCGAGGGCAGGCTGACCGGCGCGGACACCGGCAAGGGGCGGCTGCCGGAGCCGGGGGAGATCTTCGAGGCGTGCACCGACGTGCTCGCCCGCGGCGACGGTGCCGACCTCCTGGACCTGGCCGGGCTCCACGTCGTCGTCTCGGCGGGCGGCACGCGCGAGTACCTCGACCCGGTCCGCTTCCTGGGCAACCGGTCGTCGGGGCGCCAGGGCTACGCGCTCGCCCGCACGGCGGTGGCGCGGGGTGCAGAGGTGACCCTCGTCGCCGCCAACGTCGCCCTGCCCGACCCGGCCGGCGTGAAGGTCGTCAAGGTGGAGACGACCGCGGAGATGCGGGACGAGGTACTGACGGCGTCAGCGACCGCCGACGCCGTCGTGATGGCCGCCGCGCCGGCCGACTTCCGGCCCATCTCGGTCAGCGAAGCGAAGATCAAGAAGTCCGACGACGGCTCGGCGCCGGTCCTGGAGCTCGACCAGAACCCCGACATTCTCGCCGAGATCTCGCACAACCGCCCCGCACCGGGCATGGTCGTCGTGGGCTTCGCGGCGGAGACCGGTGACGACACCGGCTCCGTCCTCGACCACGCCCGGACCAAGCTGGCGCGCAAGGGCTGCGACCTGCTCGTGGTCAACGACGTGAGCGGTGGGAAGGTCTTCGGGGCCGACGACAACGAGGCAGTGGTCCTCGCGAGCGACGGCACGGCCACCTCGGTGCCCCGGGGGTCCAAGAGCGCACTGGCCCACGCCATCTGGGACCAGGTCTCCTCGCGCGTCGAGATCGCCTGAGGCACGCCCGGCCCACGCGTTATCGTTCAGGCCAGAACACCGACAACCAGAGTCGACGGCGTCGTTCGTGCGACGCGGACAGGGGACACAGCAGTGGCAGGACGTCTTTTCACCTCCGAGTCCGTTACCGAGGGGCACCCGGACAAGATCGCCGACCAGATCAGCGACACCATCTTGGATGCGCTCCTCGCCGACGACCCGATGAGCCGTGTGGCCGTGGAGACCGTCGTCACCACCGGCCTGGTCTTCGTGGCCGGCGAGGTGACCACGACGACGTACGCCCCGATCGCGGAGCTGGTCCGAAGGAAGGTCCTCGAGATCGGCTACGACTCCTCGCTCAAGGGCTTCGACGGCTGGTCGTGCGGGGTGCAGACCGCCATCGGCGCCCAGTCGGTGGACATCGCCCAGGGCGTCGACGACGCCTACGAGGAGCGCCACGACCACTCCATGGACCCGCTCGACAGGCAGGGTGCGGGCGACCAGGGCCTGATGTTCGGCTTCGCCTGCGACGACACACCTGAGCTCATGCCGCTGCCGATCACGATCGCACACCGGCTCGCACAGCGGCTCTCCGAGGTCCGCAAGGACGGGACCATGTCCTACCTGCGGCCCGACGGCAAGACCCAGGTCACCATCGAGTACGACGACGACAACCGCCCCGTGCGGGTGGACACCGTGGTCGTCTCGACGCAGCACGCCTCGGACATCCACCTCGACGAGATGCTGACCCCCGACGTGCGCCGCCACGTCGTGGACCACGTCCTCGCGCAGTTCGACATCCCCTGCGACGACTACCGGCTGCTGGTGAACCCGACCGGTCGGTTCGAGATCGGCGGTCCCATGGGTGACGCCGGCCTGACGGGGCGCAAGGTCATCATCGACACCTACGGCGGCATGGCCCGTCACGGCGGCGGTGCCTTCTCCGGCAAGGACCCCTCGAAGGTGGACCGCTCCGCGGCGTACGCCATGCGCTGGGTTGCCAAGAACGTGGTCGCGGCGGGGCTGGCACGACGCTGTGAGGTACAGGTCGCCTACGCCATCGGCAAGGCTCACCCCGTCGGCTTCTACGTCGACTGCTTCGGGACCGAGACCGTCCCCGTCGAGGCCATCCAGAAGGCGGTGCTCGACGTGTTCGACCTGCGGCCCGCGGCGATCATCCGCGACCTCGACCTGCTGCGTCCCATCTACTCCCAGACCGCGGCCTACGGCCACTTCGGTCGCGAGCTGCCCGACTTCACCTGGGAGCGCACCGACCGCGTGGAGCTCCTCAGGAAGGCCGCCGGCGCCTGAGAGCCGGGGCCACTGTTTACCAAGGTATGCAGGCAAGCTGTCGCTTCCCACGGTGATCTTGCCGTGGGGAGCGACAGTTTGCCGTGGGGAGTGCGGCGACCGGGTCTCCGTCGTCCACAGACCCTCCAGCGGCTTTCAGAACGGTCGGCGACTGCTGCAAGGATGAGCCCGTGACCGAGGCGGACCGCTCAGACCCAGCCACACCGGCTGATGAGCAGCCCGCGTTGATGCCGGACCTTGCACGGGCACGCGAGTCGGCTCGTGCCGCCAAGGAGGAGTCGAAGCAGAAGCGCGCCAAGGCCGCCGCCAAGCCTCCGCTCGAGCCCGCGTCCCCCAACCCCGTCGCCCAGGTGCTGGTCGACGTGCCACTGGCCCATCTTGACCGGCCCTTCGACTACCTCGTTCCGGAGAAGATGTCGGCCGACGCCGTCCCGGGGTCCAGGGTGAAGGTCCGGTTCGCGGGCCAGGACGTCGACGGCTTCGTGCTCGCCCGAGTCGCCGGGAGCACCCACCCGGGCCGGCTCGCCCCCCTGCGTCGGGCCGTGAGTCCCGAGCCCGTGCTGTCCCCGGCGGTCGCCGCCCTCTCCGCCACGGTGGCCGCTCGCTACGCCGGCACCCGCTCCGACGTACTCCGCCTTGCGATCCCCGCACGTCACGCGACCGTCGAGAAGCAGCCGTCCGAACCGGTGCCGCCGCCGGCGGTCGACGTGTCCTCGGCCGAGAGCGCGTGGGCCCCCTACGACGGTGGCGCCGCGTTCGTGAAGCACCTTGCCCATGGCGGCGACCCTCGCGCGGTCTGGTCGGCGGCTCCCGGCGAGGACTGGGCGGTGCTGCTGGCGCAGGCGGCCGCGGCGACGTACGCCGGGGGGCGGGGAGCCCTGCTCTGTGTGCCGGACCACCGCGACGTGGCACGGGTCGACGCCGCGCTGCGCGAGGTCCTCGGCGAGGGGCACCACGTCGTCCTGACAGCGGACCTCGGCCCGGCGGAGCGGTACCGCTCCTTCCTCGCCGTCTCCCGTGGAGTGCGAAGGGTCGTCGTCGGCACCCGCGCCGCCGCCTTCGCGCCGGTCCACGACCTCGGGCTGGTGGCGTTGTGGGATGACGGAGACGACCTCTACGCAGACCCGCGCTCGCCCTACCCGCACACGCGGGAGGTGCTCCTGCTGCGTGCTCACGAGGAGTCGTGTGCGGCGCTGGTGGGCGGGTTCGCCCGCACGGTCGAGGGGGAGTACCTCCTCCGCAGCGGCTGGGCCAGGGAGGTCGCGGCTCCCCGGGAGCTGGTCCGCGAGCGGGGGGCACACATGAGTGTCACCGGCGCCACCGACTTCGACCTCGAGCGGGACCCGATGGCGCGCTCCGCGCGGCTCCCACGCGCTGCGTTCGAGGCCATTCGGTCCGGGCTCGAGGAGGGGCCGGTCCTGCTGCAGACCCCTCGTCACGGCTACGCCCCGAGCCTGGCCTGTGACCGGTGCCGAAGCCCGGCGCGGTGCCGGGAGTGCTCGGGGCCGCTCCGTGTGGGCGCCGCCCATCGGCCGCCGGGCTGTGTCTGGTGCGGGCGCGAGGAGCACGCCTGGCAGTGCGCCGAGTGCGGCGGCCGAGGGCTACGAGCACCGGTGCGTGGCGACCGTCGCACCGCGGAGGAGATCGGGCGCGCCTTCCCGTCGGTGCCCGTGAGGACATCCTCGGGCGACCGGGTGCTCGACAGGGTCCCGGACAAGCCTGCGGTGGTCGTGGCCACGCCGGGTGCGGAGCCGGTCGCGGCGGGCGGCTTCGCCTGCGTGGTGCTCTTGGACACCTGGCTGATGCTCGCGCGCACGGACCTGCGCACCACCGAGGAGTCCCTGCGACGGTGGATGAACGCCGCCGCCCTTGCTCGACCGGTCGGTCAGGGTGGCCGGGTGGTCGTGGTCGGGGAGAGCTCCGAGCCGGTGCTGCAGGCGCTGCTGCGTTGGGATCCCGGAGGTTTCGCGGTTCGCGAGCTCGGCGAGCGGCAGTCAGCGCACCTGCCACCTGCCTCGCGCCTGGCGACGATCACGGGAGGCCCCGACGTCGTCACTGCGGTGCTCGACTCGCTCGTGCTTCCCGAGGGGGGCGAGGTGCTGGGGCCGGTCCCGGTCGACGAGAGTGTCGGGCCGGCACCCGCCGCGGAGGACGTCCCACCCGTGCGCGCGGTCGTCAGGGTCCCGAGGGCTCGCGGAGCCGAGCTGTCCCGTGCCCTGGTGGAGATGCAAGGCGTCCGCGATGCCAAGAAGCTGCCTCCGGTGCGGGTTCAGGTCGACCCGGTCGCCCTGGGGTAGGCGGCGCGAACGAACCAGGTCCGTAGACTGGGCAGCCGCCTGACCGCGTCCGGTCCGTCCCCACCACGTCAAGGAGACCATGTGGCCGTCCAGCCGATCCGACTCTTCGGAGACCCGGTGCTGACCACTCCTGCCGTCGAGGTCGTGGACTTCGACAAGGAGCTGCGCCGGCTCGTCGAGGACCTCACCGACACCATGCGCGACGCGCCCGGTGCCGGGTTGGCAGCGCCGCAGATCGGGGTGGGCCTGCGGGTGTTCACCTGGTACGTCGACGGCGAGCTCGGCCATCTGGTGAACCCTGACCTGACCCTCTCCGACGAGGAGCAGGACGGCCCCGAGGGGTGCCTGTCCATCCCGGACCTGACCTTCGACTGCAAGCGCGCGATGTCGGTGGTTGCCAAGGGCTGGAACATGCACGGCGACCCGGTGACGATCGAGGGCTCGCAGACCCTGGCCCGCGCTATCCAGCACGAGACAGACCACCTCGACGGGGTGCTCTTCATCGACCGCCTCGACCGCGAGACGCGGAAGCTGGCGATGAGGGCGATCCGGGAGGCAGAGTGGTTCGGCCAGGATGCACCCACGGTGAAGGTCTCTCCTCATGCGATGAAGGGTTTCGGTCTCTGATGCGTGTCGTGTTCGCAGGTACCCCCGAGGTCGCAGTTCCCGCCCTGGATGCGATCGCCGACAGCGCCCACGAGCTCGTGGGCGTGGTGACCCGGCCCGATGCCCCCGCGGGTCGTGGGCGCAAGCTCGTCGCGTCGCCGGTCGCGCAACGCGCGGAGGAGCTCGGCGTCCCCGTCCTCAAGCCGGAACACCCGAAGGACCCGGAGTTCCAGGCGAGGCTGAGCGAGCTCGACCCCGACTGCTGCCCCGTGGTCGCCTACGGTGCCCTGCTGCCGCAGAGCGCGTTGGACATTCCCCGTCATGGCTGGGTCAACCTGCACTTCTCGCTGCTGCCTGCCTGGCGCGGGGCGGCCCCGGTGCAGCACTCGATCTGGGCCGGTGACGAGATCACCGGTGCCACGACGTTCCGCATCGTCAAGGAGCTCGACGCCGGGCCGACCTTCGGGGTCGTCACCGAGACGATCCGGTCCGGGGACACCGCCGGGGACCTCCTGACCCGGCTCGCCCACAGTGGGGCGGGGCTGCTCGTGGCGACCCTCGACGGCATCAAGGACGGCACGCTCGAGGCTCGCGAGCAGCCCGACGACGGCGTCAGCTTCGCCCCGAAGATCCTCGTCGAGGACGCCGAGATCGACTGGACCGAGCCGGCCGTCGCCGTCGACCGGAGGATCCGGGCCTGCACCCCGGGTCCAGGGGCCTGGTCGACATACGCCGGGGAGCGGATCAAGATCGCACCGGTAACCGTGGCCGAGGGCCGGGAGCACGTCGAACCGGGCGTGCTGGAGGTGACCAAGAACGCCGTGCTCGTGGGGACCGCCACCGACCCGGTGCAGCTCGGCGAGGTGAAGGCGTTCGGCAAGAAGCAGATGCAGGCGGCCGACTGGGCCCGGGGTGTCCGCGTGGCCTCCGGTGAGAGGTTCGGTGCCTGACCCGCGGCGTCGACCTCGTGCGGGTCAGCCGCGACCCCGCAGGCCCGGGGGACGCGGAAGGATCGACCCGGCTCGCGGCCTCGCCTACGACGTCCTGGTCGCGGTGCGCGACCAGGACGCCTACACCAACCTGCTGCTCGCATCGCTCCTGCGCGAACGCGGCATCACCGGCCGCGACGCCGCCTTCGCAACCGAGCTCGTCTCGGGCACGCTCCGCAGGCGGGGCACCTACGACGCGGTGATCTCGGCCAGTGCCGACCGGCCCCTGTCGAAGGTCGACCCCGGCGTGCTCGACGCCCTGCGACTCGGAGCGCACCAGATCCTGGGTATGCGAGTCCCGACGCACGCGGCCGTCTGGACGACGGTCGAGCTGGTGCGGGGACGGATCGGCCACGGACCGGCCGGCTTCGTCAACGCAGTGCTGCGCAAGGTCGCTGCGCACGACCTGGCCGGCTGGGTGCGCCGCGTGGCACCGGACCCCGAGCGCGACCCCGTCGGCTTCGTGTCCGTCGCGCATTCTCACCCTCGCTGGGTGGTGGAGGCACTCGCCGAGGCCCTGGGCGACTCAGCGAGCCTCGAGGACCTGCTCTCCGCGGACAACGCCGCGCCCAAGGTCACCCTCGTCGCACGCCCGGGCCTGGCGAGCGTCGAGGAGCTCGTCGAGGCCGGCGGCACCGTCTCTGCGCAGTCTCCGTACGCTGTGGAGCTCGCCTCCGGCGACCCCGGCGCGGTGCCGGCTGTGGCAGAGGGACGCGCAGGGGTCCAGGACGAGGGCTCCCAGCTCGTGGCTCTCGCGCTGACCCGGGCCGAGGTCCAGGGGCGCGACGAGCAGTGGCTCGACATGTGCGCCGGGCCCGGCGGGAAGTCCGCGCTGCTGGCCGCCCTCGCGGCGCAGCGAGGGGCCCACGTGCTCGCCTCGGAGCGACAGGCGCATCGGGCAGGCCTGGTGCGGCGCGCCACCGCCGCGGCGGCAGCCGGGCTCAGCGGCGTGATCACCGCCGACGGCACGGTCCCTGCCTGGGGTCCCGGAGTCTTCGACCGGGTCCTGGTGGACGCGCCGTGCTCGGGCCTGGGCGCGCTTCGTCGTCGTCCGGAGTCCCGCTGGCGGCGTACGCCGGAGGACCTCGACGTCTTGGTGCCGCTGCAGGAGCGGCTGCTGCGCTCGGCCCTCGACGCGGTGCGGCCGGGCGGCGTCGTGGCTTATGTGACGTGCTCGCCGGTGCTCGCCGAGACCTCCGAGGTCGTGGCTCGTGTCCTCGCCGATCGGGACGACGTCGTGCTGGAGAACGCCGCGTCGCTGTTCGAGGGGGTTCGTGACCTGCGCCCCGAGGAGGCCAGGCTGTCGGGCACGGTCCAGCTGTGGCCGCATCGGCAGGGCACGGACGCGATGTTCTTCGCCCTCCTGCGCCGGCGCCCGGAGCGGTAACGTCGGCGCCATGTCCGCCAAGTCGTCGGGGTCACCGGCCGTCGAGCTCGAGGTCGACGAGCGTGTCGTGCGCATCTCCAACCCCGACCGGGTCTACTTCCCGGCTCGCGGCGAGACGAAGCTCGATCTCGTCGAGTACTACCTCTCCGTCGGCGACGGGGTGGTCAACGCCCTGCGGGAGCGGCCCTGCATGCTGCACCGCTTCCCTGAGGGCGTGGCGGGGGAGAAGGTCCACCAGAAGCGGGTGCCGCGGGGTGCACCCCCGTGGCTCGAGACCGTGCGCGTGAAGTTCCCCCGCTACGACCGCTACGCCGACGAGCTGTGCGTCACCGAGCTCGCGCACGTGATCTGGGCCGTGCAGATGTCGACCGTCGAGTTCCATCCCTGGAACTCTCGCCGCGCCGACACCGAGAAGCCCGACGAGTGGCGCATCGACCTCGACCCGATGCCCGACTGTCCCTTCGAGACGGTTCGCAGGGTGACCCACGTGGCCCACGAGGTCCTCGACGAGCTCGGTGCCGTCGGCTGGCCCAAGACCTCGGGCGGCAACGGCATCCACATCTATGTCCGCGTCGAACCACGGTGGGGCTTCGGCGACGTACGCCGAGCGGCGCTGGCGTTCGCGCGCGAGGTGGAGCGGCGGGCACCTGACCTGGTGACCACGACCTGGTGGCGCAAGGACCGAGACCCGAGCAAGCTCTTCGTCGACTACAACCAGAACACCCGTGACCACACGATCGCGAGCGCCTACTCCGTCCGCGGGAACCCCGAAGCCACCGTCTCCACGCCGATCCGCTGGGACGAGGTCGACGACGTGGATCCGGCCGAGCTCACCATCGCCACGGTGCCCGAGCGCTACGCCGCCCTCGGCGACCTGCACGCGGGCATCGACGACGCGGTCTTCGACCTGAGCCCACTGCTGGAGTGGGCCGAGCGGGACGAGCGAGAGGGCGAGGAGACCCCCGCCGAGCCCGACGAGTGACGCGTCGCGGTCAAGAGCTCCCGGTGCCCTTATGACCTCACCGAGCCCGGCCGCGGGGGCAGGGGTCGAGGCCAACTAGGATCGTGCTCGCCATGGGTATCCAGATCTCGCCGAGCATGCTCGCCTCCGACTTCGCCAACCTCGCCTCCGAGGCGCGACGGGTCTCCAACGCCGACTGGCTCCACGTCGACGTCATGGACAACCACTTCGTCCCCAACCTCACGCTGGGGGCCCCGGTCGTGGAGGCTCTCGCCGGGGCCACCGAGATGCCCCTGGACTGCCACCTGATGATCGAGGACCCCGACCGCTGGGCCCCGGGTTACGTGGAGGCCGGCGCCCGGTCGGTCACGTTCCACGTCGAGGCGGCGACTGCCCCGATCCGGCTGGCTCGTGAGCTGCGCGCGTTGGGGGCGCGGGCAGGCCTGGGCCTGCGGCCAGCGACGCCGATCGAGCCCTACGAGGACCTGCTGCCCGAGCTCGACATGCTGCTGGTGATGACCGTGGAGCCCGGCTTCGGGGGGCAGGCGTTCCTCGACGTGTGCGTGCCGAAGATCCGGCGGACGCGGCAGCTGATGGACAAGCACGGGCTCGAGATGTGGCTCCAGGTCGACGGCGGCGTGTCACCTGAGACCATCGAGCGCTGCGCCGAGGCCGGTGCGGACGTGTTCGTGGCGGGCTCCGCGGTGTTCCGGGCCGACGACCCCAACGACATGATCGAGAAGCTGCGCGTCTCGGCGCAGCGGTCCTCCTGCCTCTGAGCGCCGTACTTCGCCCCGCTGAGGCGGTGGGGGAGGTCACATGCCATGGCGGTCGCAGATGTGGCACCCTGATCCCTGACGAGTGAAGAGCTCGCGTGCTCTGGGGTCGGTGTAATTCCGAGCCGGCGGTGACAGTCCGCGACCCGTCCGCATCCAGCGGTCGGCTGACCAGGTGGAACTCCTGGACCGACGGTGAAAGTCCGGATGGGAAGCGCACGCAGCTGCTCTGCCGTACGCCGTGACGACCGGTCCGCCGGGTCGCGGGCGACGGCGGCAGCCGTTGATGACCCCGGGGTCCGAGCACGGACGAGAGGGGCCGACCCGGTGACGTTCAGTCCCGCGGAGACGCGTGCGATGGCGCGTGCCCTCGACCTCGCCCGCACTCCCGGCGTACCCACCGGACCGAACCCCCGCGTGGGCTGTGTCCTCCTCGCCGCCGACGGCCGGACCGTCGCGGAGGGCTTCCACCGCGGAGCCGGATCCCCCCACGCCGAGGTCGACGCGCTCACCCGAGCAGGCGGCAGAGCCCGGGGTACGACGGCCGTCGTGACGCTCGAGCCGTGCGACCACACCGGACGCACCGGACCGTGCTCGAAGGCGCTCGTCGAGGCGGGGGTGGCGCGGGTGGTCTACGCCCAGCCCGACCCGAACCCGGTCGCCTCGGGGGGAGCGGAGACGCTCCGGTCCGCCGGGGTCGACGTGGCCCACGGCCTGTTCGTCGAGGAGGCCCGCGAGGTCAACCCGGTCTGGACGTTCGCGGTCGAGCACGGGCGCCCCTTCGTGACCTGGAAGTTCGCCGCCACGCTCGACGGACGCAGCGCCGCTGCCGACGGCACGAGCCGCTGGGTGAGCTCGGCCGCGGCACGTGTCGACACGCACCGCCTGCGTGGCCTCGCCGACGTGATCCTCGCCGGGACCGGCACCGTGCTCACCGACGACCCCGAGCTGACGGTTCGTGACGCCGACGGGACACCGCTGCCGCGCCAGCCGTTGCGGGCGGTGATGGGACTGCGTGAGGTCCCGGACGACCGGCGGGTGCTCAACGACGCCGCCGAGACCGTCGTGCTCGCGACCCGGGACCCGGCCGAGGCGCTCGGCGAGCTGTTCGCGCGCGACCGGCAGCACGTCTTCCTCGAGGGCGGCCCCACACTGGGGGCTGCGTTCCTCAAGGCCGGCCTGGTCGACGAAGTCGTGGCGTACGTGGCCCCGATGTTGCTCGGTGCCGGCACGAGCGCTGTGGCCGACCTGGGCATCACCACCATCTCCGACGCCGTCCGACTCGACGTCGTCGACATCAGCGTCATCGGCGAGGGCGACGACGCCAACGTCCGGTTCACGCTCACTCCCGCCACTACCAAGGAGCACTGATGTTCACCGGAATCGTCGAGGAGCTCGGCGTCGTCGAGGCCCTCGTGGACCAGGGCGACGCGGTTCGCCTCACCGTCCGCGGCCCTCACGTGATGGTCGACGCCGGCCTCGGTGACTCGATCGCGGTCAACGGCTGCTGCCTGACCGTCGCCGAGCGCGAGCAGGAGACGTTCACCGCCGACGTCATGCGCGAGACCCTGGACAAGACCTCACTCGGGGTCCTCGGCGTGGGGGACCGCGTCAACCTCGAACGCGCCGTCACCCCGCAGACCCGGCTCGGGGGGCACATCGTGCAGGGGCACGTCGACGGCACCGGGCGCGTTCTCGCCCGCACCCCCAGCGAGCACTGGGAGGTCGTCGAGGTCAGCCTGCCCACCGACATGGCCCGCTACCTGGTGCCCAAGGGCTCGATCACCGTCGACGGGATCTCCTTGACCGTCGTGGAGGCGGGGGAGGAGAGCTTCACCGTGTCCTTGATCCCCGAGACCCTGGCCCGCACCACTCTCGGCCTCAAGCAGCCCGGCGACCCGGTCAACCTCGAGGTCGACGTGATCGCCAAGTACGTGGAGCGTCTGCTCGACGCGCGAGCGGGGGAGCCGGCATGAGCGCTCTCCCCACCGAGCCGTACGACCAGCCAGCCGAGCAAGGAGAGAAGGACCTCATGAGTGCCGCACCGAACGTCCGGCTCGACTCGGTCGAGGAGGCGATCGTGGACATCGCGGCCGGCAAGCCGGTCGTGGTGGTCGACGACGAAGACCGCGAGAACGAGGGCGACCTGGTCTTCGCGGCGAGCAAGTCCACACCGGAGCTGATGGCGTTCACCATCCGCTACTCCTCGGGCGTCATCTGCGCGCCCATGACCGCCGAGACGCTCGACCGCCTCGGCATACCGCTGATGACCCCGCACAACCGCGACCGGCATCGCACGGCCTACACCGTGTCCGTGGACGCCCGCGACGGCATCACCACCGGCATCTCGGCCGCCGACCGCTCCCGCACGGTCCGAGTCCTGAACGACTCGGCCACGGAGCCGTTCGAGATCACCCAGCCCGGACACGTCTTCCCGCTGCGCTACCAGGAGGGCGGCGTGCTCGTGCGCCCCGGCCACACCGAGGCGGCCGTCGACCTGGCCCGTCTGGCGGGGCTCTCCCCGGCCGGGGTGATCTCGGAGATCGTCAACGACGACGGCACCATGAAGCGGGGGCAGGACCTGCGCGAGTTCGCCGACGAGCACGGTCTGAGGATGATCTCGATCGACGACCTCATCCACTACCGGCGGCGCCACGAGAACCACGTCCAGCGCGTCGCCGTGACCCGGCTGCCCACCGCCCAAGGGGAGTTCACCGCCTACGGCTACCGGATCAGCATCGACGACTCCGAGCACATCGCACTCGTCCACGGCGAGCTCGGAGACGGCACCGACGTGCTGACACGGGTCCACTCGGAGTGCCTGACCGGGGACGTCTTCGGTTCCCACCGTTGCGACTGCGGCCCGCAGCTCGAGGAGGCCCTCGAGCGGATCGTGCACGAGGGTCGCGGCGTCCTGGTCTACCTCCGTGGCCACGAGGGTCGCGGGATCGGGCTGGTGGCGAAGCTCCAGGCCTACCAGCTGCAGGACGGCGGTCGCGACACCGTCGACGCCAACCTCGACCTCGGACTGCCCGCGGACGCGCGCCACTACGGCGCAGCGACCCAGATCCTGCGTGACCTCGGCGTCGGGTCGGTGCGCCTCCTCACGAACAACCCGGCCAAGACCAGCGGCCTGGAGGAGTACGGCGTGCCGGTGACCGAACGGGTCCGCCTCACCCCGAGGCCCAACGACCACAACCTCGCCTACCTGCTGACCAAGCGGGACCGGATGGGCCACGACCTGCCCGACCTGACCTCTCACGCCCCGGACGGCCCGGGCGTCACGACCACCGAAGGAGAGCTCGCATGACCACCCCCCGATGCCGAGCATTGCGGACCGGTGAGACCGCGTGAGCGGGGAAGGTGCACCACAGGCCGGCCCGATCGACTGTCACGATCTGCGGGTCGCCGTGGTCGCTGCGAGCTGGCACGAGCAGGTCATGAGCGGCCTCCTCGCCGGCGCCGAACGAGCGTTCGGCGACCACAAGGTGGAGGCGCCGACCGTGGTCCGGGTGCCCGGCTCCTTCGAGCTCCCGGTCGTCGCCGCGGCGCTGGCGGAGAAGGGCTACGAGGCGGTCATCGCGCTCGGAGTCGTGATCCGCGGCGGCACCCCTCACTTCGAGTACGTCTGCTCGGCCGCGACCGACGGGCTGAACCGGGTCGCCCTCGACACCGGCGCGGCGGTCGGCTTCGGGCTGCTGACCTGTGACACCGAGGAGCAGGCCATCGACCGCGCCGGCCTCGAGGGGTCGCGCGAGGACAAGGGCTACGAGGCTGCGTCGGCCGCGCTGAGGACCGCGAGCACCCTCCGCCAGATCCGGCGCGGCTTCGTCCACTGACCCCGCTGACCCCGCGGGAGGCCGGAACGTGACCGACGTCTCGTGGGGGAGCGGGCCCGGCCGGGCGCTCCGGCGTACGCCGTAGTCTTGTGCTGCCTTTCCGCGAGCCGCGGGAGGCAGCCGTGACCCTCATGGAAAGCACGCCGATGAAGACGTTCGACGAGCTCTGGACCGAGCTCAGCGAGAAGGCCCGGACCCGCCCCCTCGGGTCGGGGACCGTCGCGGCGCTCGACGCCGGGGTCCACTCGATCGGCAAGAAGCTGGTCGAGGAGGCAGCCGAGTCCTGGATGGCCGCGGAGCACGAGGGCCCCGAGCGCGCCGCGGAGGAGATCAGCCAGCTGCTGTACCACGCGCAGGTGCTGATGCTCGCCAGCGGCCTGACCCTCGACGACGTCTACGAGCACCTGTGAGCCAGGAGAGGCCTGTCATGTCCACCACCGCGTCGCCGCCGAGCACGCTGAGGGTGGCGATCCCCAACAAGGGCTCGCTGTCCCAGTCAGCCTCGGAGATCCTGCGCGAGGCCGGGTACCGCCAGCGCAGCGACTCCAAGGAGCTGACGCTCACCGACCCCGACAACGACGTCGAGTTCTTCTACCTGCGTCCGCGCGACATCGCGCTGTACGTCGGGGAGGGGACGCTGGACATCGGCATCACCGGCCGGGACCTGCTCCTCGACTCCGGCGCGAAGGCCGAGGAGGTGCTCAACCTCGGCTTCGGGCGCTCCCGTTTCCGTTTCGCCGCCCGCCCGGGCACCGTCGGTGAGATCGGGGACCTGCGCGGCAAGCGCATCGCCACCTCCTACGACGGCGTCGTGCGCCGCTACCTCGAGGAGCGCGGCGTGGAGGCCACCGTGACCCGACTCGACGGAGCGGTGGAGACCAGCATCCAGCTCGGCGTGGCCGACGTGATCGCCGACGTCGTCGAGACCGGCTCCACCCTGCGCCAGGCCGGGCTGGAGATCGTCCTCGACACCATCCTCGAGTCCGAGGCGGTGCTGATCACCCGCACCGGTGCCCAGCTCCCTGCCGGCTTCGAGGTCTTCCAGCGTCGCCTCCAGGGGGTCCTCGTCGCGCGCTCGTACGTGATGATGGACTACGACATCCGCACCGAGCGGGTCGAGGAGGCGGTTGCCCTGACCCCCGGCATCGAGAGCCCCACCGTCTCTCCGCTGCACCGTGAGGGGTGGGTGGCAGTGCGGTCGATGGTGCCGCGCGACCGCGCTCAGCGGATCATGGACGCGCTCTGGGAGATCGGGGCGCGGGGCATCTTGGTCACCGACATCCACGCCTGCAGACTGTGACGCGATGACACCTCCTGAGACGACCTCGACGACCTTCCGCCCGTTCGGCATCCGGATCGCGGCGGTGGTCCTCGGTGCCCTCCTCGTCGGTGTGACCGCCGGTATCTGGCTCGCCTTCCCCCAGGACGTGCGTGACCAGTTCACGACCTTCCAGCGGGTCACCGTCCTCGCCTTCGGGGTAGCCGCCGCAGCCGCGATCTTCGCGCTCGCGCGGTCCAGGATCGAGGCCCGATCCGACGGGCTCCTCGCCGTCAACGGCTACAACTCCCACTTCTACCCGTGGCAGGAGGTCGCCGGGGTCACCCTGAGGGCCGGTGGCCCCTGGGCGATCCTCGAGCTTGCCGACGGCTCCACCGCCCCGGCCATGGGCATCCAGGGATCCGACGGGTCGCGAGCCGTGGCCCAGGTGAAGAAGCTGCGCACGATCCTGGGCGCACACCGGACCTCCGGCGACCACCAGGGCTGAAAAGCCGGTGCGCCCGTCGGGCTGCGGTCCTAGCCTCACAGTGAGCACCGAGGTACACCTGCCTCCGCTGGGCAGGGAGGACATTGCCGCCTCGGCCGAGGTCGAGGAGGTCAGATGACCACGAGGACTACCTGGATGCTGCTCGGCGCCGTGGTCGGCGTGCTCCTGCTGTCCTCCTGCGCAGCCGGACCGAACCCGGCGACGGGAACAGGTCAGGACCCGGTGGGCTTCTGGTACGGCCTGTGGCACGGCTTCATCACCCCCGTCACCTTCGTGATCTCGCTGTTCACCGACGAGGTGAGCATCTACGAGGTCCGCAACACGGGCGGGTGGTACGACTTCGGATACGTCGTCGGGCTGTCCCTCATCTTCTCCGGCGGTGGGGGAGCCGCCGGGAGACGCCGCTGACCGGGCCACTCAGGCGAGCACGACCGCATGGTCGGCCTCGCCGGTGCCGTCGACGATCGCGTCGGCGCGCTCCCGGGTGCGCTCGCGGCCGAACAGCGCCTCCTCAGCGCGCATCCAGCGCACCCACTCCCGGCGCAGGGCCTCCCCGTCCCGGGCGATGCCTCGTGCGAGGCGGAGCTCGGCGGGCGCGTCGACCCAGACGAGGGTGGTGACCAGGGAGGAGTACGCCGAGGCCCCCGACCCGACCCCGTCGACCACCAGGAGGTCCACAGGATCCACACGATGCTCCTCGGCGAACCTCGCGAAGTGCCAGTCGTAGCGCCGGTACCGGCCCGACCGTCCCTCGGTGAGGGGACCGAGGACGTCGCGGTGCAGGGTCTCGGCGACCTGGGACAGGCCGTCCCACCCGTCGAGGAGGTCATCGAGGTGGACCAGTGCTGAGGTGCCCGTCTCTGCGGCGAGGTCGCAGATCGCCTCTCCTAGGGTGGACTTGCCCGATCCTGCGGGTCCGTCGACGCACACGAGCCTGCCCCCGCCCAGGGTTGGTTGCCTCATCCGCGAGATCCACAGGACCAGGTCCGCGACGTCGGTCACCCGACGCCGCCAGTGGTCCGCGGCGCTCACGTGATGCCGCGCCTCTTGAGGATCTCCTCGATCTCGGCCATGTCGTCGTCGACCGGGGACTCCGCGGGCGAGTCCGCCTTGCCGCGGGCGGGTCGGGCTGCCGGGCGTGAGGTCGTGCCCGGCAGCTCCTTCTCGCGCCGGCCGGGCGCACCGCCCACACCCCGGCGGGACATGGCGCCGGCGACGGCGAACAGCAGCACCGAGGTCCCCGCGAGGGCGATGCCCAGCCAGACCATGGGACTGAACGCCAAGCGGGCCGCCCAGGTGACGACGGCGTCACCGATCTCCCACAGCAGACGAAGCGTGCCCGTGAGGTAGGCCGCGGCCGGGAGCAGGGAGACCGCCAGCATGCGCAGACCCGCCACAGGCCCACGCCGGCGCCAGATCAGACCCGTGCCGACCAGGCCCACCAGGGTCAGGACGGCGGTGAGTGCCTGCCAGGTCACGGTGTCGATCGGTCCCACACGTCCAGCCTGTCATACCCGCGGGGAGCGGCGCCTTCCGACGTTGGCACACTGGCCGGATGCGCAGCATCCCCGACCCCGGTTTCGGCGGCGACGACGGCTCGGTGGCTCCGGAGGTGGCGTCGGCGATGGCGGCCTACGCCGACGACCCGGACGGCCTGCACCACCGGACGCTCGCCGTGCTCCAGGACAGCCGTCTGCTGGTGCCGGTCGTCGCCGTGCTGGGCGAGGTGGAGCACGACGAGCAGGGCCTCGCGCGCGACAAGAGCTCCGACATGGCCACGGTCCTCATGCGGGGCCGTGACGGCCGCCTGGCGCTTCTGGCGTTCACCGGCAACGAGCCGCTCCACCGGTGGAACCCGGAGGCGCGCCCGGTGCCCGTCACGGCCCGGCAGGCAGCACGAGCGGCGTTGCAGGACGACGCCGCTGCACTCCTCGTCGACGTCGCCGGGCCGACGTTGCTGGTCGTCGAGGGCGACGACCTCCGGTCCCTGGCCGAAGGGTTCCGGCTGGTGGACACCGGGGGTGGGTGGGCTTGGGCCCGGGTCAGCGACCCCGCTGGGGAGTCACCGGACCGGTGAGCTTCTCACCCGGCCCCTCCCCAGGGACGTCGGGGATGTCGGAGGCCTCCCGGAAGGCGAGCTGGAGGCTGCGCAGCCCGTCGCGCAGGGGAGCGGCGTGGTGGTGACCGAGCCGAGGGGCGGCGGCCGTCACGAGGCCGGCGAGGGCCTCGATGAGCGTGCGGGCCTCGTCGAGGTCGACGTGGTCGGGAAGGTCCTCGGCGAGGCCGAGGTTCACCGCGGCTGAGCTCATCAGGTGCAGGGAGGCTGTCGAGACGATCTCGATGGCGGGGACCTCCGCGATGTCGCGGGAGGTCGGGAGGCTGCCGCCGGGCTCGGACAGGGGGTCGGTCATGGGCACAGGGTGTCACGGGCACGTGGATGTGCGTGCGGCGGCACACTCTTGCTACTCTTGAGCCGACCGATCTTGGTGATCGGCTGTCTGTGCGCCCCGGATGGGAACACCCGGGGCTTGCAGATGGTTGATCAGTCTGAGATCTGACAAGCGGAGATCACTCTCCCACCCGCATCGACGAACGAGTCGTCGGGTCCGGTCGCGAGGGCACGTACCTCATGGACATAGGTCCGTGGAGTCGTCCCTCGCAGGCGCTGAGCCTTGTGACGTGGTGATGACCGCGTCCTCCGGTGAGGGCCGAGGGCTGGCTTCCGCTTGTGTGTCGAGCGGAGGCCATTTTCTTTTCCGGCAGAGCCGGGAGGGGGAACCCTCGTGAGCACGTCAGCCACCGAAGACCCACCCCAGGAGGACCCATCAGCACAGAGCTGCGCATCAACGACCGGATCCGGGTGCCCGAGGTCCGGCTCGTCGGCCCCAACGGCGAGACCGTCGGCATCGTCCGCATCGA
>DATHVS010000198.1:0-4762 GCA_035461195.1 Nocardioidaceae bacterium | reverse complement strand
ATGCTCATCCCCGCCCACTCGCCGGAGGCGCGGTGGCGCGCGAGCACCCGGTAGACGGTCTGGCTCCTGCCGGCCATCGCCCGGTCGTAGGCCTGGACCCGGTCCGCGGACCATCGGTCGCCCTCCAGGTCCGGGTCGTCCAGGGGTGCGTCGTTGATCGCTTCGTGGAGCCCGACGAGGCCGTCGAGGAGGTCCGGCGGGGTGGGTCCGACCAGGTGGAGCAGCTCGTAGTCACCGGCGCGGTCCGAGGCGTCGTCATACAGCCGCTGCCACCTCGTCGCCGAGTCGACGCCGAGGTCGATCCGGCGCACGGCGTCGGTGGTGCCGAGCGAGGAGAAGCCCGTCGCGGCCAGGGCGTCGCCTCCGGGGGAGCCTTCGAAGGCGCCGCTGTAGACCTTGTGGCGTTCCGCGTCCCGTGCCGGTCCGAGTGCCTCGTCGATGAGGGCCCGTCCGATGCCCTGGCGTCGCACTTCGGGGAGGACGACGCCGCGGAGCAGGGCGCTGTCGGTGTTCTCCAGGCGGGGCAGCTGCAGGATCGCCCCACCGACGACCCGGCCCTCGGACGAGCGTGCCACCCAGAGACCCTCCACGGGGGTGCCGTCGCTCTGCAGCTGGAGGTACTTCAGCATCGACGGGCCGCTCCGCGGGGGAAGGTCCACCCCGTCGGCCTCGTGTGCGGCGTTGAACACGCAGGTGACCTCCTCGGCGGTGTCGAGGTCGAGGTCCTGGGGGGCGAGTCGTTCGATCTGCACCCGCCCATTCAACACGGCGGACCGACCGGATCTCGGTCTCGGGAGGCGGCGTTGCGGATCACCCGCTACTCTGGAGGACGTCATGTCGCGTCAGCTTCTCCTTCTTGGCTGCCGCAGCGAGGTTCGCTAGTCATACCGGACCCCCTCGCTGCGGAGTTCGTCGTTGCACTCCGGGACCACGACACAGACCTCGAAGCGAGAACCCCATGACGAATCCCGAGCAGAACCCTCAGCAGCCCAGCGGCATGCCTTTCCAGCGCTACGCGCCGTTCCCGGCGGTCGACGTGCCCGAGCGCAGCTGGCCGGACAAGACGATCACGAAGGCCCCGCGCTGGTGCGCGGTCGACCTGCGCGACGGCAACCAGGCCCTGATAGACCCGATGACGCCGGCGCGGAAGAAGAAGATGTTCCAGCTGCTCGTCGCCATGGGCTACAAGGAAATCGAGGTCGGCTTCCCGGCGGCGTCGCAGACCGACTTCGACTTCGTTCGGATGCTCATCGAGGAGGACTTGATCCCCGACGACGTGGTGATCCAGGTCCTGACCCAGGCCCGCGAGCACCTGATCGAGCGCACCTACGAGTCGATCCGCGGCGCGAAGCAGGCCATCGTCCACCTGTACAACTCGACCTCCACGCTCCAGCGCCGGGTTGTCTTCGGGCTCGACATGGACGGCATCATCGACATCGCCGTCACCGGCGCGCGCCTGTGCAGGAAGTTCGAGGAGAGCCTTCCGGAGACGACCGTCTTCTACGAGTACTCCCCGGAGTCCTACACCGGCACCGAGCTGGAGTTCGCGGCCAAGATCTGCAACGAGGTACTCGAGGTCTTCGAGCCCAGCCCCGAGAAGCCGGTGATCATCAACCTGCCGGCGACCGTGGAGATGGCCACTCCGAACGTCTACGCCGACTCGATCGAGTGGATGAACCGCCACCTGAACCACCGCGAGAACGTCGTTCTCTCCCTGCACCCCCACAACGACCGGGGCACTGCGGTCGCGGCGGCCGAGCTCGGCTACCAGGCCGGCGCCGACCGGATCGAGGGCTGCCTGTTCGGCAACGGCGAGCGCACCGGCAACGTGTGCCTGGTGACCTTGGGCCTGAACCTCTTCACCCAGGGCGTCGACCCCGAGATCGACTTATCCGACATCGACGAGATCCGCCGCACCGTCGAGTACTGCAACCAGCTGCCCGTGCCCGAGCGGCACCCCTACGGCGGCGACCTGGTCTACACCGCCTTCTCGGGCTCCCACCAGGACGCGATCAAGAAGGGCTTCGAGGCCCTCGAGCGTGACGCCGCGGCGGCCGGCGTACCCGTGGACGAGCACCCGTGGGCGGTGCCGTACCTGCCGATCGACCCCAAGGACGTGGGCCGGTCCTACGAGGCCGTGATCCGGGTCAACAGCCAGTCCGGCAAGGGCGGCGTGGCCTACATCATGAAGTCCGAGCACAAGATGGAGCTGCCGCGCCGGCTGCAGATCGAGTTCAGCCGGGTCATCCAGGAGCACACCGACGGAGAGGGCGGCGAGATGACCCCCGAGGCGATCTGGGCGGACTTCGAGGCGGAGTACCTCGCCCGCGAGACTCCGCTGAGGCTGAACTCCGTGCACACCTCCTCGGCGGCCGGCGAGAAGGACGCCCTCAGCGTCAACGTGTACGTCGACGGCGAGCTGCGCACCCTCCAGGGCACCGGCAACGGCCCCATCGCCGCCTTCGTCAACGCCCTGAACGAGCTGACCGAGGCCGAGCAGGCCGCAGGCAACCCTGCCTACGTCGAGCGCACCGACGTCCGCGTCCTCGACTACGCCGAGCACGCGCTGTCCTCGGGCGGCGACGCGATCGCGGCGGCCTACGTCGAGTGCGCCGTCGGCGGCAAGGTGCTGTGGGGCGTCGGGCTCGACCCGAACATCGTCACCGCCTCGCTGAAGGCCGTGATCTCCGCGGTCAACCGAGCCTGAGCACACCGACCCGGCTCGTCTGCCGCTGCGGTTGGCCCTCGACCCGGCACGTCTGCCGCTTCAGGGCGTCGACCCGGCGCGTCTGCCGCGCGTCACGGCGCTCGAGAATACGCGTAGACGCGCTTGGCGCGGGCCGTTCAGCCGAGCTGGGCCAGGGGCCAGCGGGTCTTCCGTCAGGGCGAGGCAGACGGCGGCCAGGAGGACTGCTCCCGTTCGCCCGAGACCGAGCCGCCCGTGGCTGGGGTGCGAAGTGGGGTTCATGCCGTTCCTCTCTGGTGCCTGGCTCCACAACGACCTGAGGGGTCGGAGGTCACGTCACGACGTCGGGTGTGACCCACTGGTCCAGCCAGTCACGCGCGCGAGGCCGACTCCGGTGGCTGTGCGACACAGGCGGTGCCGACGCGTTGGAAGCCGAGGCGCTCGTAGACCCGGGCCACGGCGTCGTCCTGCGCGGACAGGAAGACCGTCCTCGCCCCGTACGCCCTGGCGTCGGCGACGAGCAACGCCGTGACGGCCGCCCCGACCCCCTGGCGACGGGCCCGGGGGAGTACGGCGATGCCGGTGAGCTCGGTCGTCTCGCCGCGCAGGGCATGGCTCCCACCCCCGACAGCGCCCCGGGCGTCGTACGCCCCGGCCATGGCCAGCGCACCGGACCGCAGCAGCGTTGCGAACGGCCCGGGCTCGGGTGGCCGCAGGTCGTCGGTGCCGGCGAACCCTGCGCTCACCGCTGCCACAGCGGCCCCGAGGTCGGGGGAGTCGGCGTCGAGCATCCGCACGTCGTAGCGTTCGGGCAGCGGAGGAGCGAACGTCTCGGCCCCGTCGGGCAGCACGAGCAGCGGGCACTCGGCGACGTGGAGTCCGGCCTCGCGGGCGGCGGAGAGCAACGTCGGCGTCGTCTCGTGCACCCATTCGAGGTTCTCGGGCAGTTCGAGCTCGCGTTGGCGCCTGCGGACGGTCTCGACCTGGGCCCTGGACACCGGCGCCTCGTTGCCGAGTGTGGGCCGTGCGTAGAGGGGCCACCCTCCCTCCGTGCTCTGCCGGAACAGCGTGAAGGCGCCGACCTGCTCCGTGGTGGCCATCGGCCGGGGAGCGGCGTCGTAGTAGGTCTCGAGCCTCGACAGCAACGTCACGCGCCGAGCATGTCACCTGTCCTGGCCCCGCGCCCGATGCCTCGCTCAGGCGAGCCGGTGTCGTGCCGAGAGCAGCGGGAGCACGACGCTGACCTCGGTGCCGACGCGCTCGCGGGACCGGATGGAGATCTCGCCGCCGTGAGCATGGACGATCGACTGCACGATCGTCAGTCCGAGCCCCGTGCCCTGGATGGCCTTCTCCTGGGCGTTGCTGGCGCGGAAGAAACGGGTGAACAGTGCCGCCTGCTCGGCCTCGGTGATGCCGATCCCGGTGTCGGTGACGTCGATCCGGGCGTGCGTGACGGTAGTCGTCAGGGACCACGCGACCCGCCCGCCGTCCTCGGTGAACTTCACGGCGTTCGACAGCAGGTTGACCAGTACGCGCTGGAGCTGGTCGGGATCCCCGAGCACCAGGACGGGGCTGTCGGGCAGTTCGACGTGTACGTCGACGGGGCGCCCGATGAGCAGCGACTCGACGGTCTCGTGGGCGCGGTCGAATACCGTGAGCAGGTCGACCTGCTCCTTCTCCACCGTGAACGTCCCGGTGTCGATCCGGGAGAGCGTCAGCAGGTCGTCGATGAGCTCGATCAGCCGCAGGCCGTTGCGGCGCACCGCGTCGAGCAGACGGTCCTGCTCCCGCGACAGCGGGCCTGCAGCGCCGTCCTGGAGCATCTCGGTGTAGCCGACGATGCTCGTGATCGGCGTGCGGATCTCGTGGCTCACCATCGAGGTGAAGTCGCTCTTGGCCCGGTCGAGGTCGCGGAGCCGCTCGGTGGCCTCCCGCTCCTTCTCGAGGGTCTCGAGGAGGAGCTTCTGGCTGCGCTGCGAGTCGGTCATGTCGCGGGCGACCGCGAGGTAGCCGATGTGGCTGCCGAAGGCGTCGCGGATCACGCTCATCGTGACGGCACAGGCGACCCTGCTCCCG
>DATHVS010000197.1:0-8956 GCA_035461195.1 Nocardioidaceae bacterium | reverse complement strand
CGGGCGTACTCGTCGGGGTCGGTCATGTTGCAGCCCAGGTCGTGATCCACCTTCCCCGCACCGTGGTAGTCGCTGGACCCGGTCACGACCAGGTCGAGGTTGCGCGCGATCGACCGCAGCTCCTCGCGGGTCGGCTCGTCGTGGTCCTGGTGGTCGACCTCGATGCCCACGAGGCCGTCGGCCTTGAGCGCCGCGAAGCGTGCCTCGTCGAGCGCCTGGTGGGTGTAGCGCCTCCCCCACGGGTGCGCCACCACGCTCACCCCGCCGGCAGCGGCCACCGTCCGCACCATCTCCTCGAGCGGCGCGGCGTAGCGCTTGACGTAGGCGGGGCCCCGGGAGCCGAGGTAGGTGTCGAACGCCTCCCCGCGGTCCTGCACGACCCCCTTCTCGACCAGGGTGTCGGCCACGTGCGGACGGCCGATCCCCGCGGCATCGCCGGCGACACGGCGTACGTCGTGCTCGTCGATCTCGATCCCGAGGGCCCGCAGCTTCGCCACCGTCGCCGGGAGCCGGGCGTTGCGACCGTCGAGGATCCGCTCGAGCTCCTCGGCGAGCGGCTCGTAGGTCGGGTCAGGAAGGTAGGCGAGCAGGTGCACGGCGCTGCCCTGGAGCTTGCAGCTGATCTCGATCCCGCGGATGAGGGTCAGACCCTCCTGCCTCGCCGCCGCCGCGGCCTCCTCCCACCCCTCGGTCGTGTCGTGGTCGGTGAGGGCGAGCACGTCGATCCCCCGCTCGACCGCGTGGCGGACCAGCGCGGCAGGCGTGGTCGTCCCGTCGGAACGGTCGGAATGGGTGTGGAGGTCGATGCGCACGGGCCGCAGCCTAGCCCCCGCCACCCTCCTCACCACGGGGGTGGGCTGCCCCCGAAAGGTACGTCGATCAGCTCGGGGCCGAGGCTCGCCACGTCGGCAAGGATCCACTCGTCGCGCAGCAGCAACGCCGCCGAGGCAGGTCGCAGCACCAGCCAGAGCCACCGCCCGTGGGCCTCCCCGGCGAACACCGAGCGGTCGAAGCTGGCGTCGCACTCCGAGGTGGACACCGACCACAGCGGCAGGGAGACCCCGTCGATGCGGACCTTCGCGTGCGGCGGTCCCTTGACCTCGGTCCCCGGGTCGGTGTGGTCGGTCCCCGCGCACCGGGCACCGAGCCCCACGCCCGGCTCCTCAGAGACGACGGTCAGCTCGACGACCCCGTCGGGATCGGTGAGCCCCCTGCAGGAGAGCATGCAGGCCCGCGCCTCCTGTCCCGGGGCGGAGACGCAGCCGAAGTCGGTGATCGTCCAACCCGGGGCGAGGGGCCACGGCACGAGGGTGGGCACCGCGTCGCAGTGCTGGAGGTGCTCGGCCATCGCCTCGTAGCTGGCGGTCGCCGGACGCCACAGCGGCGTGATCGCCCCGTGGGACTGACACTCCCATCCGCCGTCGGTCTCCGTCACGGGTGAGGTGCAGCGGGGACAGCCTGCCGCGAGAGTCATAGGGACAACCGTCGTGCCCGCGGGCACCGGCGTCAAGGAACCGCGCCTACCCTGGGAGCGTGCAATGCCGACTGGTCGACTGCGTGGGCGGGATCGTGACCTCGGACGACGGGCGCATCCTGCTGGTCAGACGCGCGAACTCCCCCGCCCGTGGCTGCTGGTCGATCCCCGGAGGGCGGGTCGAGCCGGGCGAGGACGATCCCACCGCGACCGCCCGCGAGGTGCTCGAGGAGACCGGGCTCGGCGTGGCGGTCGAGAGCTACGTCGGCACCGTCGAGCGCGAGGCACCGGACGGGTCTGTCTTCGTGATCCGCGACTACCGGTGCGTGCCGGTGGCCGGAGCCGACCTCGCCGGGGTCGTCGCCGGTGACGATGCGGCCGAGGTCGGCTGGTTCACGCCCTCGCAGGTGCGAGAGCTCGACTGCGCACCCGGCCTGGTCGAGGCGCTCGAGGAGTGGGACGTGCTGCCCTCCTGAGCAGCCTCAGCCGGCCTCGGGGCCCGGCCAGTTCTTGTCCGGCTGCGGCACCGGGCGGCCAGGCTGCTCCCCGCCGCGCTCGGCGAGGTAGTTCTCCTTCGGCACCATCACCTTGCGCCGGAAGATGCACACGACCTTGCCGTCCTGGTTGTAGCCGATCGTCTCGACGTGGACCACGCCCCGGTCGTCCTTGGACTTGCTCTCCCACTTGTCGAGCACCCGGGTCTCGCCGTAGATGGTGTCGCCGTGGAAGGTCGGGGCCACGTGGCGCAGGGACTCGATCTCGAGGTTCGCGATGGCCTTGCCCGAGATGTCGGGGACGCTCATGCCGAGGAGCAGCGAGTAGACGTAGTTGCCCACCACGACGTTCTTGCCGAACTGGGTGGTGTTCTCGGCGTAGTTGACGTCCATGTGGAGCGGGTGGTGGTTCATGGTCAGCAGGCAGAACAGGTGGTCGTCATACTCCGTCACCGTCTTGCCTGGCCAGTGCTTGTACGTCGCGCCGACCTCGAACTCCTCGTAGCTGCGACCGAACTGCATCCCACACACTCCTGTTGTCTCGACGTCGGGCGTTCGCCCTATCGTCCCGAAACCGCGCCACCTGCGGGAGATGTGGGAAGGGTGGTGTTACTCACGCACCGGCCTTGGCGCTCAGCCGCGCTTGCGGACCGCGTCGCGCGCATGGGCGTAGCGCAGGCGCAGGCGCATCGCGAGCGGGGAGCGCTCGCTCAGTCGGACGAGACGCTCCCGGACCGGCCGCAGGCCCCCCGGCGCGCCCGAAGTTGCCCGGTCGGCACGCTGCCGCAGCTTGTGGTACTCCTCGAGAAGGCCCGCGAGCGCCGACACACTCTCGTCGAGGAGCTGCTCGACAGACGGGACGTGGTCCTGCCCCTTGCTCCCGCCACCCACGACCTGCGGCACGAGCTCGTCGAGGTCGCCGACCACGGAGTAGCCGCGCTTCGCGAGTCGCTCGGCCGACTCGGCGGACTTCTCCACCGCGAAGGTCAGCGCCTCCCCTTCGAGGGCGAGCTTTGCGCCCTGCCGCTGGACCAGGACCTGTTGCGCGAAGAGGTCCTTGACCACCCCCGGGTAGGGGCCCGGTCGCGGCAGTCGCTTCCCGAGCGCGGCGTTGACCCGTCGCAGCAGCTCGGCCTGCTCGTAGCCGAGCGAGGTGTTCGCCCTCGCGACCCCGAGGTCGAAGGGAGCCGGGTCGATCCCCAGCAGGCCCGCGAAGCGCTCCCACAGCACGGTCGGAGGCGTCCCCGCCGGCGGCACCGTGACCACGTGGACGCGCTCGGGCGGCAGGTCGGCTCCCCACCTCTCCAGGACGTCGGCGAAGTCCTGGACCCGCCAGAACCACGTCTCGGGGTCCTCGCGCCTGAGGTCGGCGATGAAGTCCTGGAACGTGAACGTGGCACGGTGCTTGACGTGCTCCTGCCACTCGGCGGGGATCTGTCGCACCAGGTCCCTGACGGTCAGGACGAGGTGGACCTCGCTGTTAGGGCCGAAGGCGGACATCGCGGAAGAGGCCTGCTCCGCGGTCGCGCCGGCGAAGAGCTCGTGCGAGATCAGCGATGGGCCGTCCCAACGCTCCGCCTGGTCGACCAGGCGCTTCCACATGCCCGCGGCCTGGGGCGGCGCGGCCGGCGGCTCGGTGACCTCACGGACGTCCAGCGTGCCGAGGAAGTGGTCGTGGAAGCTGCGCATCGGGAGCAGGAGACCCAGCTCCCGCGCCAGGTCCCGCTGCGACCAGAGAACCTGCTGGAGGAACGTCGTGCCCGTCTTCGGGCTCCCCACGTGGAGGAAGATCCGTGCTGTCACAGCGACACCCTATGCCAGGTCAACGACGGCGCAGCCGGGTGGAGAGGCGACCTCGGACCTCGTGCAGCGCACGCCTCACGGCCGGCACACGTGAGCCGGACGGAGGCTCCTCGACGGCTGCGTCAGGCGAGCGGCGCTGCAGCCTGACGTGCTGCTTGCTCACGCGGACGCCCAGCCCGGTGAGGCCCGCGATCGCCGCCTCGAGCAGCTCGGCGTCCGTCGCCTGCGCAGGGTCGTAGGGCGGCCCCGAGGGCTCGGCCGGAGGGACCAGATCGGCCAGGTCGCCGACGACGTCGACGTCGGCCTTCTCCACCCACTCGACCATCCCGAGCGCGAGGGAGCGCAGGGCCTCGTGCTGCGCGGCGGTCAGCGCGGGCTTCGGCTCCGAGGATGCGCGCTTGGCCAGGGTCTGCTTGGCCAGGGCGGCCTTGAAGCCCCAGCGGTACTGCGGGAAGGTCAGGCCGAGGTCGGCCGTCGCCTCGTTGACGCGACGCATCAGCTCCGCCGACGTCGCGCCGAGGGAGGCGTTGTTGAACGACGGCTCGACGACGCCCTCCGACGGGACGCCGAGGACCGAGGAGAACCGTCGCCAGACGGCGCCCGGGTCGGACCTGCCCTGGGGGATGGTCACCAGGTGGACCGGTCCCACGCCGCCCCAGGTCTCGACGATGCGCGGGAGGTAGTGGTGGCGCCAGAAGTCCGGAGAGTCCGATGCCTGGGGCTCGGCCGAGCACACCATGTCGATCCACTCGGTCCAGGGCGTGGTGCCGCGGTTCTGGGTGGTCTCCTGCCAGTGCGACGTGGCCACCCGGGTCATCTCCCGGGCGGTGAGGATCACCTCTACCCGCTCGGCCCCGAGAGCCTCCACGAGCCGCTGGGCCCGCCCCTTCCTCAGCTTGGCCAGGAGCTCCATGGAGATGACGACGTCACCGTCCGTGGACCGCACCGCCTGCCGCAGCCGGTCGAACGATCCGCGCTGGTCCGGGGGGAGCATCCCCGAGCTCTGGAAGTCGTGGATGGCGTTCTGGTTCAGCTGGCTGGAGTGCCAGGCGATCCCGTGCGAGGCCAGGAACGTCTCGTTCGCGTCGAACAGGTTCTGGAGGTAGGTCGTTGCTGCCTTCATCGTGCCGATGTGCAGGAAGACGCGGCGTGCCATGGTCACGAAGTCTAGGTGGTGGGGTCCGGGGGCCGGCCCGCAGGCTCAGCCCCCGGATCCCCTCGGGCGGTCGACGACGTCGCGGCGCCCTCAGCGCCTCTTGTAGTTCTCCAGAAGCCGCCGGCCGATGATCATGCGCTGGATGTCGGCGGTGCCCTCACCGATCAGCAGCATCGGCGCCTCGCGGTAGAGCCGCTCGATCTCGTACTCCTTGGAAAAGCCGTAGCCGCCGTGGATGCGGAAGGAGTCCTCCACCACCTGGGCGCAGTACTCCGAGGCGAGGTACTTCGCCATACCGGCCTCGAGGTCGTTGCGCTCGCCGCGGTCCTTGGTGCGCGCTGCCTTGACCATCATCTGGTGGGCCGCCTCGACCTTCGTGCCCATCTCGGCGAGCCGGAAGAGCACCGCCTGGTGCTCGGCGATCTTCTTGCCGAAGGTCTCCCGCTGCTGGGCGTAGTCGATGCCGAGCTCGAAGGCGCGCCAGGCGACTCCGCACCCCCGGGCGGCCACGTTGACCCGGCCCACCTCGACGCCGTCCATCATCTGGTAGAACCCACGACCCGGAGCCCCGCCGAGGACCTGGTCCGCACCGATCTCGAAGCCGTCGAAGACCATCTCGGTGGTGTCGACGCCCTTGTAGCCCATCTTCTCGATCTTGCCCGGCACGGTCAGGCCCGGCATGACCTCACCGAAGCCGGCGGGCTTCTCCACGAGGAACGTGGTCATGTTCCGGTAGACGCTGTCGGCGCCCTCGTCGGTCTTGACCAGGACCGCGACCAGGGTGGACGAGCCGCCGTTGGTCAGCCACATCTTCTGGCCGTTGATCGTGTAGGTGTCACCCTCACGGGTGGCCTTGGTCCGGATCGCAGACACGTCGGACCCGCAGCCCGGCTCCGACATGGAGAAGGCGCCCCGGATGTCGCCGGCAGCCATCTTGGGCAGGTAGTACTGCTTCTGCTCCTCCGTGCCGTGCTGCATCAGCATGTAAGCCACGATGAAGTGGGTGTTGACGATGCCGGAGACGCTCATCCAGCCGCGAGCGATCTCCTCGACCACCAGGGCGTAGGTCAGCAGCGACTCCCCGAGCCCGCCGTACTCCTCGGGGATGGTCAGGCCGAACAGACCGAGCTCCTTCATCCCCTCCACGATCTCGGTGGGGTACTCGTCCTTGGCCTCGAGCTCACCCGCGACCGGCAGGATCTTGTCCTCGACGAACTCGCGAACGGTCTTCAGGATCTCCTGCTGGATGTCGGTGAGTCCATCGGTCTCGCACAGGCGGCCCATGCGTGGGGTCCTTCCGGTCGGTGTCAGTGGGGGAAGTATGCGTCAGAGGGAGGCGGGGCGCTATGAACAACCTCACGTCACGCCTGCCCGGACCTTGCTCAGCGGGCCCGGGCCAAGGAGAGCCGCAGCCGACGAGCGACCCGGCGGAGGCTTCCGGGAGCGGCCCGACGCCACGCCGGGGGTCTCCTGCGCTGCAGCCGCTCCACCTCGACGAGCAGGTCGGCGATCGCCTCGCGCGCCGCGGCGTACCGCTCGGCGTCCGAGACCTCGTCGGGATGCGCCGCACCCTCGGGCAACGGCCGGGGCAGGAGGTCGGCGAGGTCGCCGTGCACCTGGATCCCAGAGGCCTCGATCTCCTTCACCCACCGCTCCGCCAGCGTGTGCAGCGGGTCGAAGAGGTCCGCAGGGAGGACCGCCCGGGGAGATGACCTCTGCGTGGCGAGGATCCGCTGTGCGAAGAGCCGCTTGGCCACCCGGTCATAGGCGGGGCGGCGGATTCGGCCGTCGAGGGTGGCGTTGACGTCGCGGAGCAACCCCACCTGCGCCATCCCGAGACTCTCGTTCGCCCGCTCGCCCTCGGCGTCCATCTTCTCGGGGTCGAAGCCGACCACGCCCGCGAAGCGGCGCCACAGCTCGAGGGGGTCCCCACCCGCCTGCGGCGCCGTGACCAGGTGCATGCGCTCCGGCGGCGCCAGGGTCCCCCAGCGACGGAGCACCTCGGTGAGCTCCTGGGCGCTCCAGAACCCACGGGAGTGCTCCCCACTCTCCAGGTCGGCCATGATCTGCCGGCCGTACCGCTCGAAGTTGCGGGTGGCGCCGTTCTTGATCGACTCCTGCCACATCGCGGGCACCTGGCGGACCGGGTCGCGGGCGGTGACGACGACGTGGACCTCGAGGCCCTCCAGTCGCTCCCGCGCGGCGGCGATCTGCTGCACCGACGCACCGCTGAAGTGCTCGTGGCTGACCACGGAGGTCCCGTCATGGGCACGCACCAGCGTGGTCAGCCGCTCCCAGCTCCCGGCCACCTTCTCCGCGGAGAAACCCCTGGTCCCGTGCGACCCGCGCACCTCCAGCGCCGCGTGGAGCACGCTGACCTGCTCCGGCGAGGGGTAGAGGATGCCCTCCTCGCGGAGCAGTCGGTCCCGGTTGGCGGCCATCCGTGCCTGGAGGAAGGTGGTGCCGCTCTTGGGGAGCCCGACGTGCATGTACAGACGCTTCGCGCCGCTCTTGCTGTCGGCCATGTCCTCGATCCTAGGCGCCCGTCGTGGCGGCGCTCGAAGCGCCTGCTCAGGACTCCGGGGCGGTCCAGACGTCGGTGCGCTTCATGCCGCCGGCCCGCCCCTTGGCGGAGATGACCAGCGCCATCTTGCGAGAGGCCTCGTCGATCATCTCGTCGCCGAGCATGACCGCGCCCTTGGCGCCGCCCTTCTCCGAGGTGAAGTACTCGTAGGCGTCGAGGATGTTCTCGGCGTGGTCGTAGTCCTCCTGCTTGGGCGAGTAGACCTCGTTGGCCGCCGCGATCTGGTCGGGGTGCAGGGTCCACTTGCCGTCGAAGCCCAGGGCGGCCGAGCGGCCCGCGACGCGCTTGAAGCCGTCGATGTCCTTGATCTGGAGGTAGGGACCGTCGATGGCCTGCTTGTTGTGCGCCCTCGCGGCCATCAGGATCCGCATGAGGATGTAGTGGTAGGCGTCGCCCACGTCGTAGCCGGGGGGCTGCTCGCCGACGACGAGGGACTTCATGTTGATCGAGGCCATGAAGTCGGCGGGGCCGAAGATGATCGTCTCCACGCGCGGCGACGCGGTGGCGATGTCGTCGACGTTGATCAGGCCGAGGGCGTTCTCGATCTGCGCCTCGATGCCGATCCGGCCGACCTCGTAGCCCATCGTGGTCTCGATCTGGGTCAGCAGCGTGTCGAGGGCCTTGACCTGGTCGGCGGTCTGGACCTTGGGGAGCATGATGCAGTCGAGGTTGGCGCCGGCGCCCTCGACCACCTCGATGACGTCCCTGTAGGTCCACTGCGTGGTCCAGTCGTTCACGCGGACGGTGCGCACCCGGTTGCCCCAGTCGCCGGTGTTGAGCACCTCGACGATGTTCTTGCGGGCGTCCGGCTTGGCGATCGGCGCGACCGAGTCCTCGATGTCGAGGAAGACCTGGTCGCTGTCGAGGCCCTGTGCCTTCTCGAGGAAGCGCGGGTTCGAACCCGGGACGGCGTGACAGGAACGGCGGGACCGCAGCTCGCGCGGCTCGGACATGGAGGAACCTCTCTTCGCAGGGTTGTCTCACCAGGGGGAGATTGCCCGGAGCCTACTCGGAGGCACGCCACTGCCGGGACCCCTCCGACCCGTGGCATTCCTCACCCCGGCGGGTGGCATGTGGGAGGCTCGGGACGTGACCGAGTCGTTCACCACCGCGCTGATCGCGGAGCTGGGCAAGAAGACCGGCGTGTGCTGGTTGCGTTACGACGAGCCCGACGGGTCCGACGACACGCATCGGGCGCGGGCGGCGTGGCACATCTGGTACGACGACGCGCTCCATGTCGTGGCCGGCGGCGACGAGCAGCCGCTCCCGGGGATCGAGGAGGCCGACCGGGTCGAGGTCACGATGCGCAGCAAGGAGAGCGGCGGCCGGCTGCTGACCTGGGTGGGGCGGGTGTCCGTCGTACGCCCCACGGACGAGGCGTGGGACGACGTCACCGCGGCCCTGGTCTCGAACCGGCTCAACCTGGAGGACCTCGCCACCGCCAA